>CAYGSW010000166.1:10208-13688 GCA_964352535.1 uncultured Granulosicoccaceae bacterium
AGATGCAACACGGGCAGATGCAACACGGGCAGATGCAACATGGATAGACGCATCACTACATAACAACGTTCAACATCAACAGGCTCACCACAAGAAACAGCAGGGTCATGATGCCTCCGGCACGCATGAAATCGGCGACCTGATATCCGCCGGGTCCCATCAGCAGCGCATTGACTTGATGTGTGGGTATGAGAAATGAATTGGATGTCGATATGGCTACGATCATTGCATAGGTCGCTGGATCAGCGCCAACGGCTACGGCGATGTTGACGGCCAGCGGCACCAGCAGAACAGTCGCCCCGATATTTGACATAACCAGTGTGAAAAACGTGGATAGCAGCGCGATCACAACTTGCAGTACGACATCAGGCACATCGCCCACCAGTGCCAGTATCTGCTGGGCAATCCATGCTGCAGCGCCGGACTGATCAACTGCCACACCCAACGGGATCAGACTGGCAAGCAGGAAGACGGTTTGCCAGCTCACGGCGTCGTAGGCCTCATCCATTGTGAGCACGCCTGCGAGCACCATGCCGATAGCACCCGTGAGCAATGAGATTGCCAGGCTGTCGGTGAACAGGAACAGCGCCAATGCGAGAGAGAAGAATGCAATTGCTGGCTTGATCTTATGTGTCCGGAGATCTTCATAGCGGACATCGGTGGCCAGTACAAAGTCCTTGTTGCGTGACAGTGTCTTCAGGTCCTTCCAGCTGGCATGCACAACCAGGGTGTCGCCTGCCAGTAGTTTTTGCGTGCGAAACCCTCGTTTGATAACTTCCGCATTACGAAATATCTGCAGGATATTCGTACCAAAATTTCTGCGTGGTTTGATATCGCCAACCTCTTTACCGATCAGACTGGAACCTGGAGGGATAACCAGCTCGGCAATGCCACCGTGTTGCGCATTCAGGACGTCGGCAAAACGATCAGGCTCACCCAGAATTTCCCAGTGATTCTCCTGGCAGTAGAGTTCTATCTGTTCCCGGTCGCCCATCAGACCGACACGCGTATTCACCCAGATCATCTCTTCGCGATCTGGCGGCACCTTGACCACATCGCCGCTGTAGAGTGCCAGCATCATGGGTGTGCTGGGATGGTGGTCCTCAACCTGATGAATGGTCATGCCCACCTGTGGACTTTCATCAGTGACACGCACCTCGAAGAATTCGCCCTTGATGCCGTACAGTTTCTCAAAATAGTCGGATGCACGCGAAGAGCGACTACTGTCTGCGTTTTTGTTCTCAGGCAACACGAAGCGTCCGGCCAGCACGAAGTAGACAATACCTGTCGCCACCAGCGCCAGGCCTATCGGGGTGACCGAGAACAGGCCAAACGGCTCCATGTGCATTTCAGGGGGGAGCATCTTGTTTGATGAGGCCAGCAGGTCGTTGAGCAGGATTAGCGGGCTAGAACCGATCATCGTGACGGTGCCACCCAGAATGGCGCAAAAACCCATCGGCATCAGCAATCTGGACATGGGCAATCCGGTGCGCGCGCTGATACGCGAAACAACCGGCAGGAACAAGGCGGCAGCCCCGATGTTCTGCATGAAACTGGAAATGATGGCGACTGTGCCGGACACCAGTGGAATGATACGTTTTTCGGTCTTGCCGCCCTTGTTCAGGATGATGCCTGCGACGCGGCTCATCAGACCCGTCTTGTCCAGTCCTGCGCCGATGATCATCACGGCGATCACGGAAATAACGGCATTGCTGGAAAAGCCGGCAAACAACTCTGAGCGATCAATGATCGGCTCGATGCCCGGAATCATTGTGGTAAGACCGAGCAGCACCATGATGCACAGGGCCGCGACATCCACGCGTAAGATTTCAAAGGCAAACAGGGCAATGGTAATGGCCAATATACCCATGACGAGCATCATCTCGAAACTCAGTGTCACGGTTTCCATCGATATAGGCTAGCAGCGTAGATGGACTGTAGGCGAAAAACGTTTTGTCATACCCGCAGGTTATACTTTCTTGTAGATCAGGTCGACCACTGCGTGCCCAAGTCGGTGCCCTCGTTTTTCAAATCGTGTCACAGGGCGCCATTGTGGTCGCTCTGAAGGCAGACCAGGCCCTGCCACATTGCTGAATCGTGTGTCAGCTTCCAGGTGTTCAATCATCCATTCGCCATAGTCTGCCCAGTCCGTGGCACAGTGCAGAATGCCGTCCCTGCGCAACACTCTGGCCACTGAGGTGAGAAATTCCGGTTGAACGATGCGACGCTTGTGATGGCGTTTTTTGTGCCACGGATCCGGGAACAGCAGCAGTACCTTGTCCAGACAGGATTCGGGCAACATGCTGTCGAGCACTTCCATGGCATCGTGCTGGATGAGTCGGACATTGGTTGCCTGGTGCTGCTCTATAGCCAGCAGGGCGTGACCCACACCGGCGTTGTGAACTTCCACCCCCAGTACATTTATTTCTGGTTGTGTGTGGGCCATGTTGATCAGAACATCGCCGTTGCCGAAACCGATTTCAAGGCAAGTGGAAGCCTTGCGGCCAAAGTGTGATGCAAGATCGATGGGTGTTTCTGTGAAGTCAATCCCGAATTCGGGCATCAACCGATGCAAAGCCTCAGTTTGCGCAGGTGTTGTGCGGCCGTTACGAATGACAAAGCTGCGGATCGAGCGACGAGTCAGTTTCTGGCTGTCAAAGTCGCTGGCCGGGCTGTTGTTGGACAAGTGATCGTCAGGCATCAGATGGGCTGTCTTGCAACTGTGCGCCACCAGCTTGATTCCGCCGGACAAATCTCACGCTAACGCGATGTGAAGACTTGATCCGGCGGCGCTGCTGATCGCGTGTGCCCGGTCTGTCAGGTTACAGACCGTTCAGCGACGACGACCACCACGTTTGCCGCCCTTGCGAGGCTCCTCGAACTGGACCTTCAGCGACTTGTCACCGATAATCTTGCCGTTGAGTCCGGCGATAGCCGCACGGGCTTCATGGCCTTCCATTTCGATGAAACCGAAGCCTTTACATTTTCCAGTAAAAACGTCTGCAGCAAGCTTGATGGAGCGCACCTTGCCGTATTCGTTGAACATCTCAGTTACCGTTTCTTCCGTGGACTCCAGCGGTAGCCCACCAACAAACATCTTTTTCACGTAAAAACCTCTTATTTTTTAATTCGTTAGATACTGGAGGCAAAGCAGATACGTCCTGAACGCATGGAAGAAACGTCACAGGCTTGCGAGCTACAGCATCTGATACCGATGGCGAAAGCCAATGCGGCGGGTTGTATGAGGGGGCTCCGGATCTGGTCACTAATAAGGCAACAAACAGGCAGAGCTCCGGCAACCTGAGTTATGACACCAGTGTACTCCTAAGTTGACATGTTGGCTAGGAGGCTGTCCGAGAATAACGATCGAGTCGAGGGTGTGAGATTTTGAGTCAGATTTTCGTGTCAATTGCGGTGAATAGTTGTTCTATTCGCCGAGATTTACGCGGAAAGCTGGCTGGAGGCAGCCCCGCCAAAATA
>CAYGSW010000167.1:0-13480 GCA_964352535.1 uncultured Granulosicoccaceae bacterium
GCGTGTGCCTGTGCGTGTGCGTGTGCGTGTGCGTGTGTGTGTGTGTAATGATCCGAGTGAGGATAATGCGGGGTTGACGCGTCTGTCATACTAAGAGAGCATTCGAGTCCCATACTGGAAAAGTGGCGATCGAAGCGCGATAATTAACTAAACTGAACCACTGAACCACTGAACCACTGAACCACTGAACCACTGAACCACTGAACAATGGCATTTTTTGAAATCAGACAGTACAAGATTCGTCCCGGGAAAATGGAAGAGTGGTTGGAATTAATGCATACGCAGATCGTGCCCTTTCAGGTATCTAAAGGCATGGTGTTCTGCGGTAGCTATCGTGGCGAAGACGACGACTCCGTGTACTTCTGGATCCGTCGCTTTGAGAGCGAAGCGCAACGGGAAAAGCTCTACAAGGATGTCTATCAGTCAGATAAGTGGGTGAATGAGTTGGCCGATCGTGTTAGTAAAGTAATGGATCGGGAAGGCATGCTCGTACATCGAGTGGTCGCTACTGCGCTCTCACCCATGCAGTGATCGTACTGTGCAATGAGCTTATCTCATTGCTTTTTCGTTACATTGAGCGTGGCTCCACCACACAGATGTTGTTGTTCAGACAGGCTTGCAGATGAAAGCTCAGGACGATTTGGAACAATTCCTTGTGGCACGTTTGGAATCAGCGGCTGATCGTGGCGTAATATTTTCGTGAAGCAAGACCGACGGTCTTTCAGCAGAGCTATTACCTGATTGGTGTTTTATGAGCTGGGTTAAATTTACCTCATCAAGGATTGATACCAACCAGGGTGCGCTCCATGCCACGATAGGCGGTGAAGGCACACCGCTGGTCCTTCTCCATGGCTTTCCCCAAAACCATATGATGTGGGCCCAGGTAGCGCCTGCGCTGGCCACTAACCGAAAGGTCATTTGCTTCGATCTCCCCGGTTACGGCATGAGCGATCCACCCGTAAACGTAGAGGCGGCATCTAAACGTGCAATGGGCTCGCAGATCATCGAGGCTATGGCCAGGCTGGGACACGACAGCTTTGCGCTGGCTGGGCATGATCGGGGTGGACGGGTAGCGTACAGGATGGCGCTTGATCATCCTGAGCGCGTCACGCAACTAGCCATTCTGGATATTTTGCCAACCATCGAGTACTGGGACAGGATGGATCATGCATTCGCGATGAAGATATACCATTGGGCATTTCTTGCTCAACCAGAGCCCCTCCCCGAAATACTCATCGGTGGTGCTCCAGATTTCTATATTGACCATACTTTGGCCAGCTGGACGGCAAAGCAGGATTTGTCGGCGTTCTCTTGCGAAGCGCTTGAAGCATATCGTAATCAGGCACGCGATGGTCGTCGTGTGAAGGCTATGTGTGATGATTATCGTGCAGGTGAAAGTGTGGATGTTGCACACGATGAAGCCGATCGTGGCGAGCGAAAAATTGGTTGCGAGACGCTGGTGTTGTGGGGCAATGCGGGGATAGCGAGTAATGCAGCCACGCCGTTGGAGACGTGGCGCGAGTGGTGCGTTAACGTTCGCGGTGAGGCTATCGACTCAGGGCACTTCATTCCAGAGGAGAATCCGACGGCGACGGTGAATGCCTTGCAGGACTTTTTTGTGAAGAGTCTGGCTTCTTAATCTGAGTCGCCTTGAAGTGCTGTGTCGAAATTTTGTTGAATTGCAATGATGAGTGGATTTGGCAGATTGTCCGTATAGGCAACTGCCTTTTGAAATCCCCAGACAGGTTTAGGCCAATTGGGGTCATCAACGTCTCTGGCAACCACGTGGCAATGCAAGGCTGCAACTACATTTCCCAGCATGGCGATGTTTACGCTTCGGCACTGTGTGTGCTGTTGCACTAGTTCACTCAGGCGATTGATGTCGTCGAGATAGCCTGTGCGTTGCTTGTTGTCCAAGTGATGTAATTCGGTGCTGTCCGAGTTTGCAGGTAGAACGATAAGCCATGGCCAACGGCTATCGTTCATGAGTCTGATGTGTGAATAGTCGCTACTGCAGATGGCTAGCGTATCTGCCTTTATCGTTGGGTTTATATTCATGATAATCAAGCCTTGGTGCGTTTACGCATGATGAGCAGTATGCCAATAGCCAGCGTAAGAATGCCCGGCACAAGATAGAAGGATGATTCCAGCCACAAACCAGCAAACGATACCACGCGAACATCATCGGGCTGGGTGCGGTGTACGCGTACTGAGATTTCTTCGCCTATCGCGTTCGGGGCAGGGTAACTGGAAATGTTGGTTGTGGCTTTTCTGCGGTTGCCGTTGTCATCGACAAATTCTACGACAGAGAAGACTTCGCTATTGACCGTTTCTGCTCGCGCTGGCGCTTTGAGTACATGATCAATGACAGTTGCATTGTGTACTGATGATGCTTGCACGAATTCGTTCTGTGCGCTGAGTATTCTTGACCCGTTTGATAGGGGGAGAAGAGCGGCGAGTATTAGGCCAGCTCCCAAGTACCGTCGACTGTTCATGTTCAACGCTTGATTCATGTTATTTTCGTGATGGCGTGTAGGGTATCAGTACTTCGGTAGACACCTGCACAAGAGTCCACTCGTAGCCATATAACGTTCACTGTTACGCAATCCAGCCAGCTCTGGCTACGGCAACTGATCACACCGCGATCTGGAGTCGTAACAAAACTATAATTTTGTCGAAAAATCGCCAGACGATGAACCAGCAAGCCACCTCAGAACAGCCCTTCACCGTCTATTACGACGGCGCATGCCCTTTGTGCAGTAAGGAAATAGACACCTATCGTCGGGCACAGGGCGCCGATGACCTCGCCTGGGTAGACGCCGCCAATTGTGATATATCTCAACTTGGTGGCGATCTCGACTCGGATACAGCGCTTGCGCGGATGCACGTACGTGATGAATCCGGGAATCTGATCAGTGGAGCGGCAGCCTTTGCGGCTATCTGGGCCAGGCTGCCGAAAACCCGTTGGTTAGGTCGTTTGATGGGCACACGGCCTGTCCTATGGATTCTGGAGCCCGCTTACATTGTGTTTCTGAAGATACGACCTCTTTGGCGAAAACCTGCGAAGTCGTTGATACGCAAGTAGTGACAGTCACGCTAGAAAAGCAAGTCATTCGCATCACAAATAAACGCCATCAATGGTGCACTTTGCTTGACGAGCTTTGTAATGGTTTTAGTAAAGTTCGGGTCATGAATAGCCGACACTGGCAAATTGCAGGTCGCTATGAAATCCTTGCGGCGCAGGTCCTCAATCAGCTCATGCTCAGGGTCAAAGCCCTTGGGAGCACGTTTCAGGGAACTGCCCGCTAACGTGAAGTCTGTTTTTCCCAGCAGCTTCTTTTTGACCGCCTTCCATTCCTTGGGGTGCTCAATCATGAGCGTTCTTACTGCCAGGAGAGTCGCGCTGTCAGGCTGCCAGATTCCAGCGCCAAAGAATACGTCCTTGGGCTCTATGTGAACATAGTAGCCAGGCGCATGCACATCTTTGGCTCGTGCATGGCGAAAGTGGATGCCAATATTGGTCTTGTACGGGGTCTTGTCTTTGCCGAATCTAATGTCGCGGTGCACTCGCATGAGTGAGCCGCCCACTTTCTTTGCACTGGCTTCGATATAAGGGGACACCTTGGCCAAAGCAGGAGTTATCGTCTCAATAAATTCGAACGCCGGGGTGCGCACTTCGTCTTCGTATCGCTGCTTGTTCTGAGTGAACCAGTCGCGGTTGTTGTTGGCTTCAAGCTGCTTCAGGAACCTGATGGTTGTCTTTGGAAACATGGTGGCCTGCGTGTCACAAGGTTAGGTGGAGTGTCTACACATGCCCTGAAAATTGCAACCTTGAAAAAGGACAATTTACCTTATGGGTCTAGCGGTGTATGGTGACAGGCCATCGCTTACCGGCTGGCAGACTGCGCTCTTGTCTTCTCTTACAATCGGCTATCTGCTCATGCTGGCCGCGTTTTTGTGCTTTTCCATCATGGATACTTCAGCTAAATGGCTGGTCAGCGCGGCTGTGCCTGCTTTGCAGGTGGCCTGGCTGCGCTATGTGGGGCACTTGGTTGTCGCATTGGTGGCTTATACCCCTAAACATGGCATCGGCATCATGCGCTCGAACAAGCCTGTGCTGCAGAGCTGTCGGGCAATGTTTCTTCTGCTCTCGACGAGCCTGAACTTTACCGCGCTTCAGTATCTGCCGCTGACCACGACGATTGCCATATTCTTTGTTGTCCCGTTAATGGTGTGTTTGCTCAGTATTCCTGTGCTGGGCGAAAAAGTGGGTTTAAAACGTTTGATGGCTGTTCTAACAGGATTTGGAGGTGTTCTGGTGATAGTGCAACCGTGGGGCCAGAGTTTTGATCCTGCCATTTTTCTCTCCATTGGGGCCATGATACTGGCCAGCAGCTACTTCGTGATGAGCCGTGTTATCGCAGGTGTTGACAGTAACGCCACCACGCAGGTGTATGTATCTGGGTTGGGTACTATTCTTCTAGCGCCGCTGGCAATGCATTTCTGGGTGTGGCCCGAGAATTTGCAAACGTGGAGCCTGCTTATACTCATTGGCACCTTGGGCATGCTCGGACATTCCATGGTTACTTATGCACATCAGTTTGCTCAGGCATCTGTATTGGCCCCTACTGTCTATTCGCAGGTAATCTTTATTGCAGTGCTCAGTTGGGTGGTGTTTGGCGAGCCTCCAGACAAGGCCACTATTATCGGAACTGCCATCATCATTGGCAGCGGCCTGTTTGTCTGGTTCCGTGAAAGACAGATGCAGCAACAACATACGAAGCTTCAGCTCCAATAACTTACACACAGCCTTCTGGGAGGCTGTCCGAGAATAAGCTATTCGAGCGAGATATTTTAGCGAGCTTTACGCCTAACAATGGCGACCTTCGTTACACAGAACAACTATTCACCTCGATTGATACGAAAATCAGACTCAAAATCTGATACTCTCGCGAGATCACCTTCGGCTTCGATCGTTATTCTCGGACAGCCTCCTAGCGTCGCAAAAACCTATCCAGCAACCGGGTACTGAGTATCCGTTTCAAGAAGCCCACGGCATGCGTGGGTGTGGTCACGTAATATCGGGGATTCGGTCTGGGATGCTCCAGTGCATGAATGAGCTTTTCAGTCACCGCCGAACACTCCAGTTCGAAACGGTCCTTTTTTAAAGAAGGTTCATACAAGCGGGGCACAAGAGTGGTCTCATAGAGATCTCTGGAAGCTGATTCTTTCCAATTTATCCACCGTTCAAAGTGCGGAATAGAGTTCTCGCGTATTTTTGTGCCAATCGGACCTGGTTCTATCAGGATTATCTTGATATTGGTGTCGTGCAGCTCCAGGCGCAGGGCGTCTGTTAATCCTTCCATGGCAAATTTGGTGGAACAGTAAGCGCCACGAAAAGGTAGCGCGGCAAATCCCAGGACCGATGAGTTGTTGATGATTCGGCCATTGTTGCTTTGTCGCATGCCGGGCAACACAGCGTTTATCAGTTCGAACTGGCCGAACACATTTGTTTCAAAAATTGAGCGTAGTGCATCACGCGGCAGATCTTCCACGCGACCGGGAATGGCAAAGGCACCATTATTGAACAAGGCATCCAGTTTTCCACCGGTCAAATCAAGAACTGTGGCAACTGCGCGTTGAACGGATTCGCTACTGGCATAGTCAAGAACGAAGGATTCAAGACCACGGGCCACAAGATCGTCGCAGTCGCTTTGTGAGCGACAGGTGGCGAATACGCGCCAGCCGCGTTCGTGCAAACTGATGGCTGCATCAAGACCGATGCCTGATGAGCATCCGGTGATGAGTATGGACGATTTGCTCATGATCAGTTGCTTAACCCGGTTTGGTTCTTTCTTTGCTCACCATGCCAACGATACTCGCTTTGATATGGGCTGAGAGTAACACGTAGAACGTCATACCAGTGCCGCCTGCAGGGCAGCCTCACAGTGAATCAGGGTTGTATCAAACACGGGTACATCGACGTTGTCCTTGTCGAGCAACATGCCTACCTCCGTGCAACCCAGAATCATGCAATCAGCGCCTTGCTCGATCAGGCGTTGAGCAATCTGCACATACGTGCTGCGGCTGTTTTCATCAATGATGTCCTTGCACAGTTCGTCATAGATGATGTTGTGGGTGGCATCGCGATCAGCGCCTTCGGGTACTCGGGGTTTGAGGCCAGCCTTAATCAGTCTGCTGATGTAAAAATCCTGTTCCATCGTAAAGCGTGTTGCCATGAGTCCGGGGCTTGTGAGCCCGGAATTGGTGATAGCCGTTGCTGTGGCGTCAGCAATATGAATCATCGGGATGGTAAGACCATCCATGATCGGCTCAGCGAGTTTGTGCATGGTGTTGGTGGCAATGAGCAATATCTCGGCACCACCGCGTTCCAGCAAGCGCGCCTCATTATTGAGTACCCTGGCAGCAGCATCCCAGTTGCCTGATGCCTGATAGGTTTCGATTTCTGCAAAATCCACTGAGCGGATCAGCAATTGAGGCGAATGTAATCCGCCAAGTTGCGCTCGTGTCATGTCACACAGGTGTTTGTAATACAACTGTGTGGAGGCGGCTGACATTCCACCAAGAATACCAATGGTTTTCATGACGTTTCGGGGGCCATCTGGCATTGAGCGAGAGTAATCGTTGACTGTGTAATAGGGGTGAGGTCGATGGATTCATCGATGGCCCGTTTGGCGAGTAGCGCCATTCTTTGCGTGTCGACAACAACAGGTAGTTGTCGTGTCTGTATCAATTGCCAGGCATCGTTAGTTCTTTCTGCTATCACGAATCTAAATATATAGCTTCCTTCCACTCCGATGCGAAGGTCTGAGGCTATCAACTCATCACCCTCAATGGAAAGTGCAAATTGACCGCGGGTAAACCAGTCGAGGCGTTGTATGGGCCAGTGCGTTAGCCACTGGTCACAGGCTGCTTTACCATTTTCATAACGGGACATCGCAATCGCAGGTTCTGAGTCGAGTAGTGAGCTGTACCCTTCATAGTAAGCGTCATCACTCTGAACCACTGTGCGCCACAGCAATGATAAAGGAAAAGGTGCGACCAGCGTGCCATGAACATTGATATCAAGTTTCGCGAGTGTCCGTTCAAGCTTTTGATGAACGATATGCTGGGCCGCAAGTGTCCAGACCAGATACACCGAGCTGAAGGCAAGTGCTGTTGCCACTACACGTCTGGCTCTGCGATAGCTGCGCCTCCAGGCAATTATCACCGCAATGATCAGAGGTACTGTGTACAGGGGATCAATGATAAACGCTGAACTCCAGGCCGTGGGCGGTGGTGTCAGTGGCCATAAAATCTGTGTGCCGTAGGTGGTAAAGCTGTCCAGCAGAGGATGTGTGATCAGTATCAGCCAGACGCCAAGTAAGGAGCGGTTGTAGGGCAGGGTAGTACGCCCGAACATGAGTTGTACCAGCCAGGCCATGGGAAAGCTGACAGCACTCAAGACAAACAGCGAATGGCTCCAGCTACGGTGATAGGTAAAGCTTTCCACCGCATCGGCATAAGGCACCAATACATCAAGATCAGGTAAGGTGCCCAGCACAGCACCCAGAATCAAGGCCCGCTTACCAAGGCGCTCGCCCAATGTCAGGTGCGCGATGCTGGCACCGAGCACCATCTGAGAAACTGAATCCATAAAGGTTGTTTTGCGGGTAAGGCTCGGTTAGTTCGAGGAAGACTCTGTTAAGGCACGGTAGGAACACTCTTGACAGGGCCCCCCCGTTAAGGGTGTCCCTACCGTGCCTTGACTATCAAGTCTGCGCGTTCGCTGGGTTATTGAGTCTGCGCGCCTGCTGCATCCAGCCCGCCCGCATGTTCAAGCTCGTCGGCCAAGCGCTTTTCGTTAGCCGCCTTCGGGCTTGAGAAACCTGCCAGCAGAACATAGGCCACAGGTGTCAGGAATAGCGTGAATACAGTGGCCATGCCTAAGCCGCCAACAATAATCCAGCCCAGGGCAATACGAGCTTCCGCACCAGCACCGCTTGCCAGTACTAGCGGGATGCCACTGAGAACGGTTGAGAGCATTGTCATGGTTATTGGTCGCAGTCGACGTGTTGCCGCCTCTAATGCGGCGTCTTTTACAGCAAGTCCCTGGTCACGTAGCTGGTTGGCAAACTCCACCATTAGAATCCCATTTTTTGCCATGATGCCGACGAGTAGCACCAGCCCTATCTGGCTATAAACGTTAAGCGTCGTTCCGGTAAAATGCAGCGCAAATACGGCACTGGCCAGCCCGAACGGCACGGTGAAAATCAGTATCACGCTACTGACAAAGCTTTCGAACTGCGCAGCCAGCACAAGAAAAACGATGACGATGGCAAAACCGAAAGTCAGGGCCAGACCACCTGATGTCTCGTTCAGTGCAGCTGCCTCTGCCAATGGCACCAACCGCATGTCAGACAGCATCAGCGGCTCCGCCAGACTATTCAGTTCATTGATCGCGTCGCGCAATGCAAAGTCGGGTGTGAGCCCTGCTGTTATTGTTACTGCGCGAGATCGCAGCTCACGTGGCAAGGAAGGTGCGATGGCTTTCTCTTCCAGCGTTGCGATGACGCTCATCGGAACGATGCGTCCGTCTGATGTTTGTAAAAACAAATTGGACAAATCGTTGGGATCATTGATGGGTTGTGTGGTGGAGAGCAGCTTCACTGAAATAGCACGATCGTCGATAAACACTTGACCAAGCTCTCGCCCATCCAGTACCGATTGCATGGCAGAGGCCAGCCCATCAATTTCTATACCCAGATCAGCGGCGCGTGCACGATCAATGCTGATTGACAATTGCGCCTGACTGGTTTCATAGTCCAGACTAACTCGACCAAAGCGTCCGTCTTGCTCCAGCTTCTGAACCAGTGCGTCTGCCGTGCTTGCAAGCTCATCATAGTTGTTGCCCGCAATAGCCATCTTGAGACCAGAGCCTGCACCTCTGATGCCCAGGCTGTTTGGTTGAATGGCGAATGCCCTGACCCCGGGCACTGTGCCCAGCTTGCGGTTAAGCTCAGAGACGATTTCCTGTTGACTGCGTTCTCGTTCATCCCATGGCTTCAGTGTCATGACCATGAAGCCATTGTTCGAACCACCGCGGCCAGCGATGGAGAAAACGTTTTGCACTTCCTCGTTTTCAACAAAGGGTTGAATCAGATCTTCAATCTTGCGCAGCTGTGCTGCTGTATATTCAAGGCTGACTCCCTGCGGCGCACTCACGCGTAGCAGTGCGACGGAGCGGTCTTCACTGGGGAGTAGTTCTTCGGGTATCTTGCTCAATGTGGCCCACGCTAAAGCGGCGATGAGGCACGCTGCGAGTACGACAACCCAGGGTGCTGCCAGGCACATTGTCAGGCAGCTTTTATAAAACCCGGCAGCACGGTAGCCGAACTGTCTGACTGTATCGGCGCCACGATTAGGCGCACGCTTTTGGGTATCTTCTGATGATTCGTTTGCATTATCGGATTGCAACAGACGCGATGCCAGCATGGGGCACAGTGACAGTGCCACGATAGAAGAGATAGTGACAGCAATGGCCAATACAAATCCGAACTCGCGGAACAAGCCACCCGCCTGTCCGGGAAGGAAAGACAATGGTACGAATACTGCCGCCAATACAGCGGTTGTAGTGATAACAGCGAAGAACACCTGGCGCGTTCCGAGAACCGCAGCAGCTCGTGGTCCCATACCCTGGTTACGCCGGTTTACGATGTTTTCCAGTACCACGATGGCATCGTCCACCACCATGCCGGTGGCAAGAACCAGCGCCAGCAACGTTAATATGTTGATAGAAAATCCTGCAATCCAGATACCTGCAACAGTACCGATCAGAGCCACGGGTAGCGTGATGGCCGGTATGAGCGTGGCCCGCCAGTTCAGCAGGAAAAGGAAGATAATACTGATGACAATGCCGATGGCCATGGCCAGCGACTTGAGCACTTCGGTAATCGATCCATTGATGAACACGGCATCATCGCTGGTAACCTGGATATCCATCCCTTCGGGCAGACTGCCTCTGATACGATCAGCAGTGGCGCGAACATCGCGTGATATTTCAAGGGTGTTGGAGCCTGCCTGTCGAATGATGGCAAAGCCAATACCGGTTTTACCGTTGGCTCGCAATGAGCTTGAGCCGATGTCGGGACCAAGGGTGACTGTGGCAACATCGCCGATGCGGGTGCGTCCGCGAATGATCAGTTGTTCGAACTCTTCTGGCGAATTGACGTCGGCAGTTGCCCGCACGGACAAGTCCTGAGTATCGTTGGATAGCGAGCCTGCCGGTGTATCAAAGGCAGCGTTCGACAGAACCGCCGACAGGTCGGCAATGCTCAAGCCGCGGCTGGCTAGTTTTGACTGATCAACATCGATACGGAAAATTTCTTCACGATCACCATACACACGTATATCAGCCACACCGTTTAATGCCGTGAAATTGTCGAGAACCTGATCTTCGACTATGAGTGTCATCTCTTCAGCGCTCATGCTGTCGGATGTCACAGCTAGTCTCAATACGGCTTCGGCATCACTGTCTGCTTTGACAACCCGTGGATCGTCAACATCGTCTGGCAAGTCTCGTGAGACGCGGGCAATGGAGTCACGCATGTCACTGGCTGCCACATCAAGATTGGTGGAATCACGAAAATCAATGGTCACCCGGCTACGTCCGAAGGATGATGACGACGAGATGTCTTTAACGCCAGCAACACGTCCAGCGGCAGATTCTATGATGGCTGTGACTTCACGATCGACGGTTTCGGGCGCTGCACCACTGTAGTCTGTGGTGACGGTGATGACAGGACGGTCAACCGAGGGCAGCTCGCGAACTTCTACACCCACAAGTGCAGCAAGACCTGCAACGATGATGAGTAAACTCAGCACAATGGCAAGCACCGGGCGTTTGATAAACAACGCCGTCATGTCTGTCATGGCGGCAGCAGTTGCATTAGAGCCTGCAGGGTTACCCACGGTAGCGTCCATGTCAGTATTCATGATCCCGCCGACTCTTTGGCCGCCGCTGAAGCGGCAGGAGCGGCAACCGGTTTTGCTGACCCACCTTGTTCGCTTTGTTGCCCGCCTTGTTCACCCTCACGTCGCGCCGCACCATCAATTCGAACCGACGCACCTTCACGTAATGACAAAAGCCCTTCGCTAACAATCTGATCGCCCGGTTTGATCTGTGCATCAACAAGTACAGACTCCGGGTTTCTCTGGATGATGCGCGCTGGCACTCGCTGGACCTTGTCATCGATAATCTGCCAGACGTATGAGCCTTGGGAATCCCACTGTATGGCTAGTGGGTTGACGGCGGGGTAGCTCTGTCCCGCGAAAGACAGTTGCAGCTCGAACGACATGCCAGGTCGCAGGCTGTCGTCAGAATTATCCACCAGCGCCTTAAGTGGCAGGGTTCTGCTGCTGGGTTCAATACGACTACCGATGCCACTGATGACACCATCGTGAGGATTGCCTGGATCAGCTAATGCTACAGCTTCAACTGCCTGCCCAAGGCTCACCTTGTTTGCAAATCGTTCGGGAATCCAGAACTCCACATCAAGACTGGAACGATCATCAATCGTCATCAATTCGGTTTGTGCATTGATGTAGTTTCCGATGTCTACCGAAACAAAGCCGACGATGCCTGCAATAGGTGCTGTTATCGTCCGGCGAGTGAGTTTCAGTTCGGCATCACGCAGTGCCAGTTGGGCATCGTTTAAGGCAGCTCTGGCACGATTGAGCTCCACTTGCGTGGTTGTTCGTGATCGAAAGAGCTGTTCTAGACGGTTGGCATCTGATTGGGCTTCAATAGCCTCACTGGCTGCTCTGTCCCTGGCGATGATTTGTTCGGCATCATCGAGCCTGGCGAGAACAGCATTGGCCTCCACGCGTTGCCCTGAAGACACCAGTATCTCGGTGAGAATGCCGCCACTAAGCGGTACCACACTCACCGATGCCTGAGCGGTGCCATTGCCCACAGCCTTGAGACGATTGTTGATTAGCACTTCTGTAACTTCGCTGGCCACGACCAAAGGGGGTGGTCTGCCGCCGCCGGATCTGCCGCCAGCCGATCCACTTCCCGAGGCTTTAGCCTGACGGGCTTCAGAGCCACCACCGGCACCGGCGGCATCGCCACTGTCAGAAATGTACCGGTAACCGGCAAACCCTGCGCCTATTACAACTGCACCGACTATTGCCAAGGTGAGTGTTTTCATATTCAAAACCTTTTCGGTGCGCCTGACCGGAGACTATTAGAGAATAAGCTAATCGAGCGAGAGCGCGATATTTGGGCGGGCTGCCCCAGCCAGCTTTCCGCGTAAATCTCGGCGAATAGAACAACTATTCACCTCAATTGACACGAAAATCTGACTCAAAATCTCACACTCTCGCTTGGCCGCCTTCGGAATCGATCGTTATTCTCGGACAGCCTCCTAGGCCGCCTTCAACATCGTTTCGTGTATCGGAAAATACAGGGTAAACACAGAGCCCTCACCGATGACTGACGTTAGTTCAAGCGACCCTCCATGCTTTTCCACAATCTCTTTGCAGATGCTCAGACCAAGGCCGGTGCCCTCAATCTCATCATGACGGTGTAGCCGCTGAAAGGGTTGAAAAATACGCTTATGGTGCTGTTCATCAATACCCATTCCATTGTCTTCGATACTGATTGCCCAGCTGTCACCGTTAGCGCTCACGCCGATATTTATCACCGGACGCCTATCCGGCTGCACATACTTTATGGCATTGGTCAAAATATTGGAAAAGACACGCTCCAGCTGATCAGCTTCGCCCAGTATCACTGGCATATCGGCCACTTTTACGATGGCATCCGTCTTGTCGATCACGCCAGCAAGCCGATCAAGCGTCTGGGATACAACATCACCCAAGTCCAGTTCCGTGAGATCAGGTTCGAGCCGTTCAGTTCGCGCATAGTCCAGCAGATCGCCCACCAGTTTTTGCATACGTTCTGCTGATTTCTGCAAATACCGCATGTAAGTGGCAGCTGATGGGTCATCCGTATTCTTCAGCGTTTCTTCCAGAAGCATGATGGTGGTTTGAACATTTCGCACCGGTGTCTGCAAATCATGAGAGGCGACATAGGCAAACTGACTCAAGTCGTGATTAGAGCGGGTCAAGTCAGCATTCACTTGGGTCAGATCTTCGGTCAGCGAATACGCTAACGACAGGGCACGGTTACGGGAGGTTATCAGAACGTGCAGTAACAGCCCTGAAATCACACTCAGCAGCACACCCAGAAAGATAACAATGGTTTTTATGGATGAATCGGTCCAGGCTTGCAGTGCTTCACGGCTTTTGAAATAACGGACTTCCCACCTGCGGCCGGCAATATCGATACGGCGTGAGATGCTGCTGGAGCTGCTGTCGAATGTGCCGCGCGTGTAGAAAGGTGCGTCGTTTGTGCCAGACGGGCCATCTGTGACATCGTAGAGTTCAATGCCGGTCTGTTCATCCACACCGGCTT
>CAYGSW010000168.1:0-13332 GCA_964352535.1 uncultured Granulosicoccaceae bacterium
ACTAGTTTACACTGCCTGTGCTTTCATGATCAGGATTGCGGATCACATCCCCGCCACGCATGATGTGATGGGGACGGACCCACGTTCCGTACAGTACAAAAAATCAGGCAACAGCACTCTTTCCTGTGGTGAAATTGGGTGCATATCCGGTGTGTTCAGCAGCTGCTGAAGCTCTGTTTTTTGATGCTTGAAGCGCTATGACCAAATCGTGCATCGGTGTTGGCATGTAGTCTGGTACAGGAATATCAAGACTTTTGAGAATCGATGCAGTGACACTGCAAAGGTCAACTTCATCAGTGTGCTCGCTCAGATAGGAAAGGTCTTGCGCGGGAGACACCACCATGGCCATTCCTTCAGCGATGTGTTGGGCAGTTGACCCTGCCATGTCATGAATTTTCTCTATGTGCAGACCCGTGTCCTCCAGAGGAACCTTGCGGCCTGCAACAGTGATGCTGTCGAAACCCACGTTGTACTGATCAACGAGTAAAGAGCATTCAGTTTCGTTGGCGCGTTTGACTTCGGGTTGCTCACCGTTGATATCGATGTGCATGGAGGTCTCCTGCAGCTTGTCAAGCAGGCTAGATGACTTGAATGAGAGAACGTACTCAGGCTCCATGCCAGGGCGCTGCTCATAGTCGTCCTGGCTCATGCCGAAGAGCGAGAGAAATTTCGGAACGTCTTTGATGATCAACTGATTGAACGTTGGTTCATGTTCTATGGCTTGCTGCCCCATACTGCCTAACACAAGCAAGGTCGTGTTCTTGCCGTCGATGGTTTTCAAAATCCTCGCCAGCATGTGATCAGCAACCTGCATCGCTTCATCTATCTCGTCCTTGTAGGTCTTGCGCCAGTGTTCTGGCATGTTGTTGGATACATAATCGTCAGGAAACGCAGCAGCCCAGTAGCGATGCATGGCAGCAGCCACATGGTTGATGAAAATCGACGACAGATCAGGCTGTGTTGCCTGCCATTGTTTTTCAGCGACATCAAAAGACATCAAGGCCTGAATGTTGCGCCGTCGCACGGCACGAGCCGAATTGCGGCGTTCGCTGATCAGTTGCTTTGCAGTGCGCATGACCGTGCTTGGCCTGATACCCAGTCGAGGGGCATTGAGCAGGAAGTTCATAATCACTTTTCTAGAGATCCCACCAGAGCGCACCTGACGAGACGAGCGTGCCACCGCAAGCGTATTGAATTCCTGAAAAGCGGTAACGGGTTCGGGAATGGATGTCGGGTCGGGGGCGAAGGGGTCGGCAAACCAGAAATCAACATTTGCTCTGTCTTCGGGCAAAGGCCATGAGCCGATAGAGGCGCCACAACCCACCCTTTTACCTGCCTGGCTGGCCAGTGTCCACAGGGTAGGGTTGTTCCGCTGGCCCTCGGAGTGGAGTTGATTGTATTCGCGGATGCCATGCACGTAATCCGGCACACCACGGTGAAACGTCTGCCAGCTTGTCTTTGGATGTAGCTGACCGGTGTCTGGCAGGCGGGTTGTTATTCGCCCGGCACGCTGCATGATGCCAGCCAGGGCCGAACCTGGATGCTTTTCGACAAACGAGTCGATCACCTTCCAGGGTACTTCGTTAAGTTCAATAATGAGGACTTTATCGCGTTTTTGGGGACTCATAGACTTAGACTTAGACTTAGACTTAGACGTAGCTCTTTGATTCTGCACAAGGTACCGCTTCATTGTTGAGAGCTCCATGAGATTGTTCTGATTGAAAGACTCGTGAAATTCGACGTAAAATGTCAAAATGCGGTTGCGGTTAGTATGCTCATGCAGATTTGTCTGTTTAGTGGGGTGCGGGCAACCATTTCATCAAAACAAATTCTTTTCAATTTTCGCCAACCGGGATGCCTTGCAGTGCTTGAAGCCACATTTGGAGATACACTTGAACGCAAGGTTGCATAAAATACAAACAATCCGCGTAACTATTGATTAAGCGCTTACCGGGATCCTGTCCCAAACGGAAGTCAGATTACAATGATGTTCGAATCAAGAGTGTCCCTGCCATGCCTGTACCTAACCCTGATAAGTCTGGTTGGCTTCGGACAAACGGCTGTGGGGCAGGGTTATGAGCCCATTATCGATAACTTCCGGCTAGGTGCGCAGGATCAGTTGACAGTGGATCGAGGCGGTCCGGTAGATCGAGCTGGCGATGTCAATGGAGACAACCTTGAGGATATTCTGGTAGCGGCAGGCGTGGGTGCAGTGCGTGTCATTTTTGGTCCTACCAACGGGTTTAACGGCGTACTCAATGGTCAGCAGTTGGACGGCGTCAGTGGTTTCGTGATTCAGAATGATGCTGAAAACGATTCGCTGGTGGCAGGTCTTGGCGATATCAACGGTGACGGACTTGATGATGTCGGTGTGGCGTCCTTGACCGGTGCGCGAGTGATCTTTGGCTCGAATCAGGGCTTTAGCCGCTTTTTTGATGTCGCAACGCTCAATGGCAGCAACGGCTTTGTGTTCGACTCTGGCGCTACTGACATAAATCGTGATGGAGATATGAACGGGGATGGGGTGCCTGATTTTATTGTCGGTAACGCTAATGCCTCGCCGAACGGCCTGCCAGGTGCAGGCGTCAGTTATGTCATCTTTGGGAACCGTACAGGCTTTCCCGGGCGTTTATCGCCAGCGACGCTTGATGGACGCAATGGATTTGCGGTTATTGGCATTAGTGCTCAGGATAGAACAGGCGGATTCGTTTCAGGTGCCGGTGATTTCAACAATGATGGCTTTGACGATTTTCTGATTGGTGCGCCAAACCAGACAACCGACGGCAAGGCGGAAGCAGGAGCCGCCTATCTGCTATTGGGTGGCAGTAGTTTTCCTGCTGTGGTAGCGCTTGCCGATGTCGCTCCGGGAAACGGTTTTGTGTTCAAAGGCACAAACATACAGGATCTAGCCGGTGCGGCTGTTGCTGCTATCGGTGACCTGAATCATGACGGAATTGATGATCTGGCTATAGGTGCTCCCGGAAAAGGACCCTTTGGTGTGCCCAGTGATTACCCGGGAGAGGCCTATGTGTTGTTTGGTGGCAACTTTGAGGGTGCGTCATCGCTTTCCAAAGCTGATCTGAATGGCAGCAACGGTCTGGTGTTACGGGGTATTCGGGGTGGTGTTATTCCCATACAGGTAGGTGAGGCTATATGGGGAGATCTGGCCGGCACAGATATCGATACCGCAGGCGATATTAATGGCGATGGTATTGATGACATGTTGATCGGTGCGCCGCACACCATCATCAATCCGCGCAGAAAAGGTGTGGGGCAGGTGTATTTTGTGTACGGTTCCACTAGTGCGTTTCCTGCAACGCTGCGCTTGTCGGATCTTGATGGTAGCAATGGATTTCGCATAAACGGGACTGGCACGGTGGACTACTACGCAGTGTCAGCAGCTAGTGCCGGAGATTTTAATGCTGACGGACGAGACGACGTGATGATGGGAGCTTCCGGACAGGGAGAAACCTATGTGTTTTACGGCCGTGATACGGGCGCAGCCCGTGTAGCACCTGCACCACGCGGATCTGTGGGCGCGCTGTCCACCGGGTTTCCCGCGGCTGCATTAAGTCTGGGCGCTGATGTTGCGCCATTGGCATTTAACGAACGCGCCGATCCAACGGGACCTGATCCCTTGCCACCGGGCACACCCACCGATCCGCTCGATCCGGCAACACCAGGCTTCACAGCGCCTTATCCGCTCAATACCGCACCACCGGCCAGACCGGGAGATATCTCGGTAGAGGTGCCAGACAACGGTTCGGGTGATGGACCTGCACAGCCCGTTCCCACACCTGATCCTACAACTGATCCTACCCCGGATACCCCGGATACCCCGGATACCCCGGATACCCCGGATTCTCCGACGGGGGAAGAAGTTGATAATCCGGTGCCTTCGGAGCCAGGCACTGTAAATGAAAACGGCACAGGTGTAGTTACCATCGGCAGTGGAGCGGCCGTATGGTTTGTCTATTTATTGCTGGCAACCGGCCTTGTAACGCGTGGCCTTCAGCGTTACGCGCGTCAAAAATCAAGATTCAAATCATAATTCCAGATCTATCCAGACTGGATCATGATCACTGCCATCACCGCCGTGGCGCGTACGTCGGTCGATCATCGGATTGCCAGCCAGCTTTGCCAGTGACTGGCTCGCCCAGATTTGGTCCAGTAGCTCGTAACGCGGGGTGGCAGGTCCTGGCGGGTTGAATCTGTGCGTCCACACCACGGATGTGGGGCCGGCACCCTGACCACGGGTTTCGGCTTTGGCAGGCCGAGTCTCCTTAGCGTTTTCCAGAACATTAACCAGTGGCAAGCCGTCAGCGACAAGCATAGGCTGTAAATGTGGCGACTCGGGTGGATCGTTCATGTCCCCAACGAGCAGGAACCTGCTGCCTGGTCGTTCACGTTGGCTGACAATACGACTGATGGTTTGCGCTTGTTGTCGTCGACGATCATTCGCCAGTCGAGCGCCTTCCACAGGATCTGCAAAAAACGGGACAAAGTTGCTCTTGAGATGCGTGTTATAGACGTTAAACAGTTTTCTGTTTTGTTCGTCGAGAATTTCTACCTGAACAAGATCACGACTGAACACGCGGCGACTCGGATCATCAGGATGCGTGGCCGCCTGGTAGGAGGTGATTGCGCCGATGGGCAATCTGGACAGGATGCCGACATCGATGAATCGCGAATCGTTACCTTCTATCAGGGCAACGTGCTTATACATATTGTTCAAGTATTGCTGGTTGAACTGTTTGAGTATCATGATGTGTTCGACTTCCTGCACTGCCAGCACATCCGCCTTCACGACATCAAGAATACGGCTCGCAACACGCATTGTGTCGTCTTCGTCCTTTTCTCGAATCAAGCTACCCAGGAAGGTTCGAGCGGTGAATTCATCCTCATTGAAACTCAGCGTCAGACCACCGCTGTTGCCCAGCGGATTGTCTTTAATATTCGCCTGAAAGTTGAAACGTGAAAACAGATTGTTGAGATTGAATGTGCCAACTCGAACGTTCATGTCCCTCTCCTTAGCGTTACGCAAGGTTTGCATCACACCTCACCTTAGCACCGCATGCGATGCAATTGAGCCTGACTATACTTATGTACGGCTGGCGGACTTTGCCGCCTTCTCGTACTGCTTGCGATCAGCTCTTCGGTACCAGGCCACGGCAGCAGGAAGAAACCATGGATTGCCAGTGTAGAACGGGCGAGTGGGGTGGGGCAGTCCATCGAAGGCTGTTGCTCCTTCCGATAATCCCAATAGTTTTTTGCCAAGACGATTTCCCAGATAGCTTGCCATAGCCACACCAGACCCACAGTAGCCCATCGCGTAGTGCAAGCCATCGTGTACGCCAATGTGCGGTAGCTCGTCAAATGTGTAGGCCACACGACCCATCCACGAGTGCGTAATGCGATAGTCGGCTACCTGCGGAAAGATGCGGCACATGTCAGCAAACAACTTTGGCGCACTAACACGTGTATCAGTTTCTCTGGCTGATACACGTCCACCGAACAAGACGCGTTTACCATCGGGTGATGTTCGGTAGTAATAGATGACTTTGCAGGTATCACCAGCGATTCGATCGGTTGGAAACAGCTCGGCCACCAGTGCTTCAGGTAATGGTTCGGTTGCAATAATATAGCTGCCAATGGGAATAATGCGTCGTTGTAACCAACCACGCAAACCGGTGGTGTATCCGTTGGTAGCAACCACAACATCTCTGGCTTTCACAGAGCCCTTTTGAGTTGCTAACTTAAAGCCATCCATTGTTTCGGTAATGGCAGTTACCGCACAGTTTTCCACGACATGTGTACCCGACATCATTGCCAGAGACAACAATCCTCGGTGATAGCGAGCCGGGTGAAGCGAGGCATGCCGGGGATAGACCACACCGCCATGGTAGATATCCGAACCCAGTTCAGTGCGCTGTTCATGGCGAGCGACCGGATGCGCTTCGATACTATGGCTGCGGTATAGCTCTTGGGCATCTCGTGCCAGCGTTTCAAAGTGCTGCGGTGTATGGGCTGCGATATAGAGGCCCTTGCACCGAAAATCACATTCCAGGTTCTCATTTTCAATGAACTCGCCAATCCATCGCAGCGCTGTTTCGTCTTCCTGGCGTATCGCATGCGCACGCTCTTTGCCGTATCGGCGAATCAGCCGGGATGACACAGGTTCGATACTGGGGCTGACCTGTCCACCGTTACGTGTGCTGCATCCCCAGCCGGGTTGCTCGGCATCCATGACCATCGTCGAGCGACCTCCACGCGATGTCTGGATAGCGGCATTAAGCCCAGTGTAGCCGGAGCCTATGACGGCCACATCCACGGTAGCCAGGGGCTGTTCAGGCAAGGGCGGTAGCGCTGGCAGATTGTCCAGCCAGTAAGCCTCATGTTTGCAGTCTGGTGATAGCGGATTATCGGTGGTCAATGCGTTTTGCCTTGTTGTGTGGGGTGATAGGGGGAACGCTTGCACCCCGGACCGGGAGGGTTGACATCAATACACCTGATCTCGTGAGCACACGTTAATGGCTATAC
Organism: uncultured Granulosicoccaceae bacterium; assembly: GCA_964352535.1. Classification (GTDB taxonomy): domain Bacteria; phylum Pseudomonadota; class Gammaproteobacteria; order Granulosicoccales; family Granulosicoccaceae; genus Granulosicoccus. The sequence goes on from CAYGSW010000168.1 coordinate 6,541, forward strand.
ATACTATCGGTTACACCGTACAAGGCGCTGGGTTGGTTTGGAGTAACATATCGCGATTTTAGCGATAACCAAAGGAACAACACATCGTGGAACTTAAACTGAGCGATGCCAAGCGCATTATTGAACACGCGTTGGCTGAACAGCATAAACAAGGCTTCAAACCCATGGCCGTCGTTGTGCTGGGTGCAAACGGCGCCATCAAAGCCAGTGAAAGTCAGGACGGCACAAGCCTTGTTCGTCCCAAAATTGCTCATGGAAAGGCTTTTGGCGCACTATCTCTGGGCCTTGGATCAAGAGCGCTGTTTGAACGAGCCAAAGCGGAGCCATTTTTCATTCAGGCCATGAATTCCTTGTGCGATGGCGCACTGGTGCCGGTACCCGGAGGTGTTCTGGTGCGATCAGACAAAGGTGAGCTGCTGGGTGCAGTCGGTATAACGGGTGATATATCGGACAGTGATGAGTTGTGTGCCGTTGCCGGAATCGAAGCGGCTGGATTCACGGCGGATACTGGCGGGTAAGTCGCGTCAAGATTGAGCGGCGCAATCGGATACGTTTTTCTGTTTGCCGCCAAGCCATTGGATACCGGACATTGGCCGTTGGGTTTCTGAGGAAACAGGATACTGATCCGCATTGGTGTCAAGATATTTTAAATCTATACTATTTAAGTATAAAATAGATATTTCCACCTTTATGCTCAGCCGTCACATTCGGGGCTACGATGGACGTTGGAGCGTTGCTACGAGAGATCAGCTGATGACTGCCTACGATCCCACCAGTGAAGGTGCCAAAACGTCTTTCACCCAGGACATGAGCTACACGGACTATCTGTCACTTGATCCGATTCTGGGGTCGCAAAACCTGCGATCCGATGCGCATGATGAAATGCTGTTCATCATTCAGCACCAGACATCCGAGCTGTGGATGCGGCTCTGCCTGCATGAATTGTCTAGTGCCAGAGTTGCATTAAAAGAAAATGACTATGCACCTGCCTTCAAGATGCTGACGCGGGTGGCGCGCATCTTCGAACAGCTTAACAACGCATGGGATGTTCTACGTACCATGACGCCCAGCGAATACACGCAGTTTCGCGATGATCTGGGGTCGTCATCGGGGTTTCAGTCCCATCAGTACCGGCTTATCGAGTTCATGCTGGGGAACCGTAACAGGGCCATGATGAAAGTGCATGAGCATCGTCCGGAGCTGCATCACATGCTCGATCAAGAGCTGCGATGCCCTTCGCTATATCATGTTGTGCTGACACAGTTGAGCAAGACGCTGGACGTACCCTTTGATGAATCCGTTTTCTCTATGGACAATCCCCATGCGCATGATGATGCCGTCATGCAGGCATGGCTAACGGTATACCGGGATCCCAATGCTCACTGGGTCTTGTATGAACTGGCTGAAAAACTGGTTGATCTTGAAGACTACTTCAGGCGTTGGCGGTTCAATCACGTAACAACCGTAGAGCGAATCATCGGTTTCAAGCGTGGCACAGGTGGTACTTCGGGTGTCAGATACTTGCGTAAGATGCTTGAAGTCGAGCTTTTTCCTGAACTATGGAACGTACGAGGACAGCTATGAATACTGCAATAAACACGTTACCGATCAAGGACCGGTTCGTGTTGCCAGAAGGCATGATTTATCTGGACGGCAATTCACTGGGACCTTTACCCCGCGCCGTTAGCGCACACCTGACATCGGTGGTCAACGATCAATGGGGACAGCATCTGATAAAAGGCTGGAATGTGGATGACTGGATGGGGCAGCCGATGCGCGTGGGTAATCAGGTGGCTCGTCTGGTGGGTGCTCCAGAGGGCTCGATTACCATGGGTGATACGCTGTCTATCAAGGTGTTTCAGGCCTTGGCCTCATCGTTGAAAATGCGTCCTGAACGCAAGGTTGTGTTATCAGACAGCGGAAATTTCCCGTCGGATCTTTACATGGCCGAAGGGCTGATCAAGCATCTGGATCAAGGGTATGAGCTGCGCATAGTTGCGCCCGAACACGTTGCCGCGGCCATTAGCGATGAGGTGGCGGTGGTCATGATCACCCAGGTGGACTATCGTAGTGGGCGCATGCATGACATGGCAAGCATCACACAGGCTGCCCACGCATCGGGTGCTGTCATGCTGTGGGATCTTGCGCACAGCGCTGGCGCTGTACCGCTTGACCTGGAAAGCTCTCAGTGCGAATTTGCAGTGGGCTGCACCTACAAATACCTTAACGGTGGGCCGGGAGCTCCCGCATTCATTTATGTGCGTCCGGATCTTATTGGTCAGCTATCTCCGGCGCTCAGCGGTTGGCTCGGACACGATGCGCCTTTTGCCTTTGAATCAAGCTATCGACCGGCTCCCGATATTGAACGCATGCGTGTTGGTACGCCTCCTGTGCTGCAGTTGACGGCTCTGGAGGCTGCATTGGCTGTCTGGGATGGCATCACCATGGCCGAAGTGCGTGCCGCCAGCGTGCGCTTGTCGGAGCTGTTTATCAATGAAGTGGAAAAACGCTGCAAGCAATTGACCCTCGCCAGTCCACGTGACTCATCGCAGCGGGGCTCACAAGTCTCGTTCGCCTTTGAGCACGGTTATGCAGCCATGCAAGCGTTGATAGCACGCAATGTGATTGGTGATTTTCGTGCGCCGAACATCATGCGGTTTGGATTTACGCCGCTGTATGTGGACGAAGATGATGCAATCCAGGCTGTCGATGTGATGGCTGACGTTCTTGACAATGATTTGTGGGATACGCCGGAATATAAAACAACAAGCCGTGTGACGTGAGAATAAGTCCCTTGAGCGTGATATCAGTAGCCCGTTATTGTTGGCCGGCAGCATGGTTTTATCCGAAAGCGCTGTGCATGTTGTGAGGGTATTGCGCTGATTTTTTCAACGCGTGTTTTGTTTGGTATGTCAGTATTGGAATACGGTTTTCAGGGACTAACAGAGGTTGTAGATGGTCACCAGGCTGCATCTGGGCATTGATGTTGGAACCACCTCCGTGAAGGCGGGGTTGATTGATGAGCGTGGCCATACCGTATCTGGCACAGCCCGGCACACAGGCGTATGTGGAAGGTTTTGAAGCCAGCGCAAAAGACCGGGGTTGGGATGTCAATGTTATCGATACTGCCGGGGATGTGGCGGCGGCCATCAGCCGTATAGAAGATGCCGTCACCCAGAATGTTGATGCCATTGTTATCAACGTGGATCCAGCCCAGGTCAGTGCAGGGTTGCTCAGCGCGCAAGAAGCAGGCATTCCCGTGTTTGGTATGGATGCTGGCTCTGATCCATTGTTGGCAGCCAACATCACCTCCAATGGGTACGCCATGGCGGCTGAAACATCGGTGTATGTTGCAAACCGGATAAACGGTGAGAGTAACGTTGTCATGTTTGTGTTTGATGCATTTCCACCGGTTCAGATCCGTGGAGTCGTCGCTGACGCAATTTTTGGAAATTTTCCAGACATTGCAGTGCTCGACCGGATTACACCTGATGTTGCTGACGGCGGTATCGCTGACAGCCGTGCCAAGATGGAAGCTATTCTGGCTGCCAACCCTGAGGCCGGCAGCATTTCTGCTGTGTGGGCTGCGTGGGACCAGCCTGCGTTAGGTGCACTTCAGGCTATTGAAGATGCCGGTAGAGCTGAGGAGGGGATCGTGATTGTCGGGATGGATGCTAATCCTCAGGCGCGTGACGCTATTGCTTCTGGTGGTAACTTTGAAGCGTCCATGGCGCAGGATTTTGATGCCATTGGTGCAACCACTGCCGACACGGTTGCACGTGTTCTTGGAGGAGAATCACTTCGTGAAAATGTTATCTATGTACCCACTCAGTTGATAACATCCGCAAACGCATCGGCCAAGTAAGGGCGTGGCGCAGCGTGCAGGTGACGTTGACTGTGCGCTGCGTTGGTTTTATTACTGGTTGCCTGATATTGCAAAGGTAATAGTCTTTGCATAACCTGACATTACTTGATATATCCAAGACATACGGTGAAACGCCAGCGTTGTCGGATGTCACCTTGACTCTCACGGGTGGCAGAGTGCATGCACTTATGGGAGAAAACGGTGCGGGTAAGAGCACACTCATTAAGTTACTTGCAGGCGTAGTCAGCGCTGACTCCCTAACGGTGTGTAAGGACGGCAAAGAATTCCCGCTGTCAAATGCACAGGATGCATTCGACGCCGGTTTTCGCTTCATTCACCAGGAGCTCAATATTGTTCCGCAAGTATCGGTCGCCGAAAACATCCTGCTGGGCAGACGCTACCCGCGACGCTTTGGTGTGGCTGTTGACTGGACAAGAGTGCGCCATAGTGCCCAGCAGGCACTGGACTTTCTCGGTGCTACACACATCGATGTAAAAGCGCTTGCCGGCAGTTTACCCGCTGGTGACAAGATGCTGATAAGAATTGCCGCGGCCCTTGTGGCGGACAACGATGCCAAGGCTGATCTCTACGTATTCGACGAGCCCACGGCTGCGTTGACCAACGTCGAGGCCGAGATGATTTTCCGTGTGATCCACACATTGAAATGTTCTGGTGCGGCCGTTTTGTATGTGTCCCATCGAATGGATGAAGTGCTACGCGTTTGTGATGATGTGACGGTGTTGCGCGACGGCCGGTTAGTGTCAACAGGAACGGTCGCCGCAACCAACCGTAGTGAAATCATTCGGGCAATGACGGGACGCGGCATTCGAAATGCCTATCCTGAGCGTGATGCTTCTTTCACTGATGTATCGGTAGTTAAAGTCAAAAACGTCAGTACCGCGACATTGTCGGCGCTTGATTTTGAGTTATGCGAAGGCGAGATACTTGGGGTATCGGGCCTGGCAGAATCCGGCCAGTCGGAACTGCTTCGATTGTTCATGGGGCTTGAGCCTTTGCTTGCAGGCGAAGCAATATTCCATGAAGACTGTCTTCCTGATAGTCCTTTCGAGGCCTGGGCAAGGGGTGTGGCCTACTTACCCCGTGAGCGACGCAGTGAATCTCTCATGCTCAACATGCCGATCCGATCCAATGTGGTTCTGCCGCATCTGGGAGACTACGGTTTTTCGTCGAACAAACGCGAAGAAACTCATCAGACGCACAGACTTGCCAGGAAAGTGGGTCTGAAATACTTGGGCGTGGAGCAAGCTGTGGGACAGCTCTCCGGAGGCAATCAGCAAAAAGTGGTGTTTGCACGTGCGCTGTATGGCAAGCCACGACTGTTGTTGCTCGACGAACCCACGCGCGGTGTCGATGTGGGTGCCAAGTATGATATCTACCAATTAGTGCGTAATTTGAGTGCACAAGGTTGTACTGTCATATTGACTTCCACTGATTTGCCTGAAGTTCTTGGTATGTGCGATCGCATTCTGGTGTTGCAAGAGGGGCGGCAGGCGCACCTTCTTGAACGTGGCAATCTCAGCAGTGCCGATCTGCTTTCGTATTTTTATGCAAAACAGAGTTATTCATGAGATCACTCCATTTTGCTGTTGTCTTGAGAGGGGCAGACATGGCATCGCATGAGATGCCCGTCTCACCGATCAGCAAATGGCAATAGGTATTTAATGAAAAACACACTTCGTCAGTCAGGGACCCTGATAGGCTTTGCAGCCATCATTGTCTTTTTTGCGATTCAATTGCCTGACACCTTTCTATCGGCACGAAATCTGATCAACATCACTCAGCAGTTGTCCATGCTGGCTGTGGTTGCTGCCACCATGACTATTGTCATGGTAATGAATGATTTTGATTTGTCAGTAGGCTCTATGGCAAGTCTGGCAGGGATTGTCGCAGCTGTGGTGTTTGCCATGGATTATCCTGTTTGGGTGGGGCTGGCTGCGGCGTTGCTGGTTGGGTTGGTGGGTGGATTGTTCAATGGATTTCTGGTGTCAGTGATTGGCATTTTACCTTTTGTTGCAACACTGGGCACATTGACGGTTTATAGTGGTCTGGCTTTTTTTATCAGTGATGGAAAAACGATATTCGGCCGCGACATACCTTCCGGCTTTTCAGGATTTGCTCGCGGTGGGTTTACAGTGGGTGATGTGAAGATTCCGTTTTTAAGTGTGACCGCCGCTGTTGTCATCATACTGTGTTGGTTCGTGCTGGAACACACGACGTTCGGACGTCGGCTATATGCCATTGGTGGTAACAAGGAAGCGGCGCATCTGGCCGGGATTAAAGTCAAGCGATTACGATTGCTGGCGTTTGCGCTTACTGGCATTGGCGCTGCGGGGGCAGGACTTATGTACACTGCGCGCGTGGCATCAGCCAATCCGACGCAAGGCTCCGGCTTGATGCTTGATGCCATTGCTGCTGTCTTTCTTGGCATGACTATGAGTCGTCAGGGAGAGCCAAGAGTCCTCTACACTCTGGTGGGCGTGCTCATGCTGGGTATCCTGGACAACGGGCTCACGCAATTAAACGTTGACAGCTATGTGCGTGAGATGCTGGTGGGGCTCATTGTCATATGCGCAGTGGCAATGGCTTCGCTTTCTACTCAAAGGCGATAAAGGTTCAATGAGCCGGCTATCAGGAAATTTCCTGATATTTTATGTGGCATGCTTTGATCTTTATCAAGGCAGAATATCATCTCTGCACAAATTTTTTCTTGTACCCTTTGGATCAAAAAGAAACTACATCGATGTTGACTTAAGTCAAGTGTGTGACCTTCGCATCTACCGCTATGATTCAATCAGGCGGTGGTAGTGTGCCTGCGATCCCAATTTGCATTCGTGTAATAGCAGGGAGAAAGTAGCTAGTAGTCCGTCAACCCGAAATATTAGGATTCAGCGGGCCTGTCTGTGTTC
>CAYGSW010000169.1:0-13232 GCA_964352535.1 uncultured Granulosicoccaceae bacterium
GCGGCGGCTGGTGAACTCTGAATCCTAATATTTCGGGTTGACGGACTACTAGTGATGGTGATGGCTGCGCTCGTAATTAATTTGCTGGCGCATCAAGTTGTCGTCTGGCTGATAACCTGATCGCGCAGACGCTGCTATCGATGCGCCGTCCCTGTTCTGACACCAATCGAGTCCCACTGTCATGTCTCGGTTCAAACCAATCAGGTCATTGAAAAACTCTTCGTTCTCAGGCAACTGACCGTACACTCGGTCAATGACCCATTTGGCCCGCAACCACACCTGAGGATCCGATAGCCGTAGGCGTTGGCCCCACCCGACGATCAGTTCAGAACATCGGTAATTATTTTCGTTTTGCGGCTTATTAACAAATCCGATGTACAAGTCCACGTTGAAATTTTTCTTCATCATTGCGGATTCGAGCATGTTGGCAAAATCCTCACGCTCAGTGTGGTAACTGTAGTACTTCATGGCACCGTCATCGGCCATGAAAGAACCCACATCAACAGGCGTGAACAACTTCTGCTCTTCGGTGGGCAGATAGCCACGAAACTGCACCAGCGCCAGATTATCCATAGTTTCTGAGCGCAGCGGTGACACCGAAGTGAGCAGATCCGACGAACGGTATGGCTCAAGCTCATCGATGGCGATTGACGGAGCAACTGACGTACTCAAGAGGCTCATGGTCTCAGGCGGCACAAAATCTACGGCATGGGCCAACTCATGATAAAGCAGCGAATACACGGGGATTATCAGATCGTCCAGAGAGCGCTCAGAATATGATGTGAGGTTGTGGAATGGGTAGGCAGCCTCAGAGCCGATACGCAAGGCTCGCAGCGACCAGAAAGCAAGATCTTTTCCGAATCCGGAGCGATAGTCCTCTTCGGTTGAAACCGTTGCTTTCTCTTCCAGCGTCATCCACAAATAAGCAGGATCCAGATGTATGGCGGCCGTTCCAGTCCAGTAATATGAAGGCCGGATGGTGCTGCCAATGCTGATTGACGTCACTGAACCAAACAATGAGAGCATGTCGCCCGGAGCCCGATCTAGCAGTGTTTCAAATCGCTTCCCCATCCAGTCATGCGTAACCAGCAGACGATCCAGGACATCATCCGTTGTTACGGCGGCGCCTGATTGTCCAATCAAAGGCAGCTGATCAAAGGTGCATCCCAGCTCGGCAGAATCTATTGATGCACACTCTTTCAGCACATCAGCGAAGGGTGCGTCGGCGCGATAGGGGTACAGCGCTTCAGCGCCTCTCACGTCCGATCTTGGCAGTATTGACGGGTCGACATCCTCCCCATCATCACCACTGCCGCCTCCACAGCCTCCCAACAGAACCGCAGCGGCAATAACCACCCAACAGATCATCTTCACATACACGCCCTCCCTTATGGCTTGTGAAGTATACGTCGAATTACACCTGCGTTACTTGCGCACTATGACCGACTACTGAAGCTTGATTTCAGATCGTCGATTGAGCGCACGACCATCGGTAGTATCATTGTCACTAATAGGGCGCATTTCACCATACCCGATCGTTGTGATGCGCTCCCCAGGTATGCCTCGACTCTGTAAGTAGTTGGCTACCGCCTCAGCGCGACGCACTGACAGGCTCATGTTGTATGCCTCGGGCGCAATCCAGTCAGTATGCCCTTCGACCTGCAACTCAAAGTCCTTATCCAGCACCTGAGCGGCAAGTTCATCGAGTTTCTGCGTGGATTCGGGCGTCAATTCAGATTGATCAATCTCAAAGTAGATGAACGGTGGCACCACGGGTTTGAATTCGGTAGGTGCGGCAACAGGGGGCTCAGGCGTCTCGACAACCGGGTCGAGAACAGGCGGCAACGCAGCAGCCGCCACCGGTGCAGCGGCCACTTGACCAAAGCGCTTGACCAGACCCACATTCAGGTATTGCGCATCGGTATCCAGACTCATCAACTCTGTTCGCAAGGCAAAACCATTGGTAAATCCGTACTCGAGGCCGATACCAAACGCCAGATGGTTAGCGTGCTCACGCGTGTAGCTCACTCGATCAGCATCGTTTTGCATATGACCGATACCTAGGCGACCGTACACAGAGGCACCTTCACGTCGAAACAATCCCGACGTGTCTTCATCACCGACAATAAACCCGCTACGTGAGTTAAACAGATAGCCCAACGCGCTTAGTCCATAAACGTTGTAGTCGACGCTGCCCACTTCCGTACCCAGAAACTCAACCTCAGCGTTACCCAGAGTAGCCGCGTATGCCTCAAGGGATATAAAGCGGCTCAAGTCATAACCGACGCCAAGATGGAAACCTGCGTCGGTGTCGTCACTGATAACCAGCGCCTCCGTGGGACTTTCAGGCTCTACCAGACTGATACCCAGGCCGCCATTAATGTAAAAACGCTGGGTGAAATCATCAGCCCGCATTGCCGTACTGATCAGAGTCAGCAGGACAAGTGCACTCGCTACAACGCACGTTGTTTGCAGTGTAGTGTCTTTTCGGTAGCCGCTCATATTCTCACCACTCCCTTTTCGCAGGAGAGGACCACGACAACAACATCGGGATGAAGCGCCATGCGGACAGCATTGCCAGAGCAAGCAGCAGCAAGCTCGATGGATAGCCCACCCCGCGTCCATCCACACCCGTGATAAGCGTCAGATCGTCGCAATTGCACTCGGCAAAATCGTCAACCAGATTGTTGTTGATGTCACTGCGTATCACAGTCACGCTGACGTTTCCGGTCCGGTTAGTGCCGTCGGAATCCTGCATGGTGTATGTAAACGTGTCGGGCATCCCTTCTGGACTGAAATAGCCGTAGTTGGGTATGTATCTCACCCGATTATCGTCAGTTGTACTGATGGTCGAATTAAGGCTGCTTGAAACGCTGAGCAGTTCAAGGCCATCTCCCGCGCCATCAATATCATTGGCGAGCACATCAAAAATCTCCGTATTACCGATCAGCACGACAAAGGTGTCAGCAACCGCCTGAGTCGCATCATCATTAGGTGCTCCGCCTGGATCATTGGGATCATTGGGATCACCCGGACCTCCAACGCTCACAAAGGCGAAATACACAGGCTCTGGATCAATTCCTGTTACGGTGAGGGGATACGGGTTGATACCGGGAGTGACCGCCAGTCCACCAGGGATTTCAGGATCCTTCTCATCCAACTGCACCAGATAGTTACCGTTAGACAAACCCGGAAAAAAGAACTCACCCGTTGTATTGCTGACCGCGGGATCTCCCAGGAGAGTATCCACACCTGAGTCGATGATTCCGTTGCCATTTGTGTCCTGATAAAGGAGCACGGAAATATCACTTATTCCAGCCTCATTCGCATCGGGTACACCGTCCCCATCAACATCAAGGAAGAGCTTCCCACTGACTACATTCATGTCATCACCCAGGAAGTAGCCGGTCAGCCCACCGTAAATATCGGCGTCGTCACCCAAGGTGATGAAATCATCAGACGTGTTGTTCGGAAAGGTTCTGGGATCAACCAGATCGTGAAGATCAGCATCGACGTCATCAGCAAAGATGGAAACACCGAAATAGCGTTGCCCTGGCCTTAGCCCGAGCTGCTCAGCAGACACAAACGCCATGTTCACAGCCTCGTTAGAACGCCTGGTTTCAACAGGCAATCCCTGAGGTGAATCAAACTCGTTCTGTAGGAAGGAATAGGCGTGCACCAGATCAGTAGCGCCATAACAAACATCTGTCCCTGCGCAACCTGCTGCAGATACCAACACCATCGGACCATACTGGTCTGGCTGTCCAAATACATCCAGCGAAACAATGGCCGCCATTTTTACCGGATTGTTTCCTCGCTTTTCAGCCACCAGATGCCCGGCCAGCGGCAACTGATCCGCTGATAATGGTGCCAGTGCTCCAAAATAGAAAAGGTAATCCAGTCGCTCGATATTCTTTGCAACAGGGAATACGTTGGAAAACGTGTCAAGAAGCCCGCGGTTGACAATACGACTCTCCAGTAACTGTTCAAGTTCACAGTTACCTTCCTCAGAACCGTCGTGAGGAAAATCTGCGGCGTAAGTTCTACTTCCGTCGCTGCGAGTGAGCTCTTCAACAAAGATCCCACAAGGCTCGCCTGTTGAAACACCGATGATGTCATCGCGTTGAATAACGACTTCATTAGCCGACATCGCATAAGCGAATGTCCGTCCATCGACTGTGAAGCCTTCAAGGATCTGATTGTTACCGCCCCCCCAGTTGTATTGCACACCCTCTGCCGTGTAGCTGAACGGAGTTGCTGGTATTTCAGATATGAGGACACTACTGACCTGCCCTGCGCAAAAAACGCTGGACGACAACAAAAGTGCCGATACACCAGCAGCGATTTTTAATTTCAATAATCTGGGGTTCATCGATATTAATTCTCTATGAATGACGTGAAAGGCCATCTGGAGTTACCGTGTACTGAACACTGTGTGAATAGACGATATCCACCGACACCTGAAACAACCTGCCGAGCAAATGAGTCAACAACTTGACACGAACCCAACCTGCGATTGTAAAGTCTAACCGACACTGCGCCTGTTATCGCCGTCGAAAGAATTGTATGATCGCAACATGTCAAATTAAAAAATGTTCATGTGTGCATATTGAATCAGGATAATCGTTTTGGCATCGATAATTTTACCTTCTGCTATCCAGACAAGAGCTTGAGCGATATCAACTTCCAACACCTCAATGTCTTCACCCTCTTCTGCCACACCACCACCCTGACCTTGCCTATTGCCGGGCTCATACGCTGCGCTAAAGAAGTGTAATTGCTCGGTCACCGATCCCGGAGTTGCATAAGCCCGAAAAAGAAACTTAGGTTCGCCGATGATGAATCCGGTTTCTTCCTGCGTCTCTTGTCTCACGGTTTCCTCTGGGTTATCCAATTCGATGATACCCGCAGGCACTTCGAGTAAAAAACCATCATCACCAGATTCCCAGGCAGGAAATCTAAACTGCCTTGTCAGAACAATGACGCCAAGCGCAATATTGTAAAGAAGCACAGCAGCGCCGTGCCCACGATGATAGATCTCGCGCTGCTGAATCTGCCACGATCCGTCACCACGCCGGTAGTTAAATTTTACTTGCTCCAGATGCGCCCAATGATTTGACAATTCAGTTCTTTCGATCACCGATACCCGACTTGTCTGGCCGCGCTTATTATCCTGTACTCGCTTGTGATCAACCAACCCGTTCTCCCGATGTCATCGACACATTGATGATGCACGCTAATAGATGAGTGTAGCGTTGATTCCAGAGGATTCAGCAACACCTTGCTTAAATGATCGACATGAATCAAAAAAACATCAGGCAACCCATACAAGCACTGGATTTACGGTCTCCAGAATTCAAACACTCTCCGGGGACTACCTGGCAGGCTCTTATCCAGCAAGGTCCGGTGGTAACAACACGACAACCATTGTTAGGACGTATTGCCCTTACCACTCGGTATGAGGAATCACAGCGCGTACTGCGAGACACTGAGCTGTTCACGGTTGACGCAAGACGCTGCGGCCATAGAAACTCAGCAGGCCTGCGTTGGTGGGTGCCTGGAATGTTCCGGCCATTGGCTGACAATCTGCTCACTGTAGACGGTTCCGAACACCGAACGCTCCGCAAGCGCGTCGACGTAGCCTTCAGACGCTCAACACTCACCGAGCTGCAACCCAGGATAGAACAATTTGCATCAAATGCCGTAACACGATTACGGCAGGAAATTCAGACTCACGGTCATGCAGACTTTGTCGAACATGTTGCTCGACCTGTTCCACAGTGGGTAATCTCGTGCCTGTTGGGTCTGGACCTGTCCTACTCACAACCCGATCATCCACTCAACCGAGCACTATCGACGCTAGGATCAGTACAAGGTGGATCCAGTCTATTCAGAGCCTTGCCAGCTATCCGGTTGATAACCAGAACCTTTGAAGATGAGATTGCCATCCGTCGCACTACACCCCGCGAGGATTTGCTAAGCCGATTGATCAGTGTGGAAGGAGAGGGATGTGCGCTTAATGACCAGCAGTTGCTGGCCATGGCGTTTCTGCTCTACATAGCAGGTCATGAAACAACAACTCACCTTCTCTCCACATCGTTGCTATCTGTTCTGACAGAGCCTGAAATCAAAGAACAGATCAGCTCACCACTTGACGATCGTTCGATCCACGAATTTGTGCGTTTCAATAGCCCGGTACAAATGACAAAACCACGATTTGTTGTTCGCGATGTGGAATTTGCCGGAGCCATTTTAAAGCGCGGTGACACCATCGCGGCATTGGTTGGTGCTGCTAATCAAGACCCGAATGAGTTTGATGAGCCTGCGCGATTCATGCTCTCACAGGCCTCGCCAAAGCATCTGGGCTTCGGGACAGGCGCGCATGCGTGTTTCGGCTTGCACCTGGCATTGCGTGAAACCGCTACGGTCCTTAACAGAGTCCTTTTTGACAGTGACATCCGGCTAGCCAATATTACAACGCCTTACCAGTGGAATCGTCGACTCGGGTTACGATCTTTGAAACATCTTGTCGTCACTAGGCAATAGCTTGCTTTAGTCACTATTCAATAGCTATTTTTTAGCCACTACTCTTGCTGTCCAGACTGTGTCGGAAATTTCCTACTTGAAAAGAGCGACAATCCGACCAATAAAGCAGCGCATTCCGATTGTCAGCTTCCAGGGCCATCGACATACTAAGCACATGTTCAGGGGAGAACGTATGGCAGCACATCGGACGTGCCAGACTCTCAGGACGTAACAGAAATATAACTTCCTGTTATGTAGAGAATTGCCAGGTAAACAAGGATGATGTGCCCCGGCAGGGATATGCTGGGGTTTACTCTACCTTTTCCAGGCGGTTGGGTTTTTCCAGGCCGTTGGGGCCCACTACCCACTGTGATTCAGGCAGGGTGAGGCAGCTTGCCGCTGACATCTTTTGAGGTGTCCACAACAACAGCAACACGCCCTCCCGTCATCAGGGAAGCTATCGGCGGATATATTCTTGCCACCACGTTAACCATCGCTATCGCAACCGCCATGGATATGATGGGCGCGCAAATGAACCACACGATATGTGCATAAGATTCAGTACCTCCCAGCACCGGGAGCCACAATCCATTAAACAGTAGCGTCAATACCAGAAAGTGACTGCAAAAAGCCGCAAACAAATACGGGGAAAATTTCGCCACCACTTGCCTCAAACGCCCTTGCAACAGCAACGGCAGCAAACACCAGATCGCCAGTGAGCCCGACAGTCTGCTCATGGGATAAAGGAAAGACTCTTTTAGGGAGATGTTCCACTGAAAGAGAAAATCATCTATCGGGTTAAGCAGACCGGCGTTGGTCCAGATGATCAACACGGCAAATACGGTGGTCATAGCCAGAAACAGCGCCCAATGTTCGTCCAGTTGATCCAGACGTGTCCGCCGCAAGGCTAGCAACATGCCCAGAGTAAAGCCCAGAATGACAAGCGGCCGGAGAATGATGACCAACTGGCCAGAGTGCTCGATCAGATAAATGATGGCTAACAGCCCCACTGTAGCGTTTGCCGCGTGTCTGAGCGCCAGCAGCAACAAGGGGCTCAGTAACACACAAACAAAGAGATCGCGCAGAAAACCCAGATGCATCGTGGGCCCGTAAGGAGTGTCTGTCAGAAAGAAAACATAATTCAGTTTTCCTAACCAGGTAGTGGTTTCAGACCTAAAGCTTGTGTCGGCCTGTCCCAGTGCGATATAGACAAAACAGGTCAGCAAGGCCCAACAGACCATGGGTACAACGACCGACATGAAACGACGCTGATACAGACTCTTCACCGAGGATTTGCCCCGCAGCAGCGTGACTGCGGCAAGGTAACCGGACACAACACTGAGCAAGGCCGCGCTAGCGCGGCCCGGGCCTTCAATCAGAAATGCTTCAAACCAGTGATCAAGCCTCGTGGGGGTCAGCACAGCGATGGATTCCACGGCTTCCTGCCCACCAGGAACATGGACATACATCATCATCAGTACACATGCCACACGCGCAGCATTGATTCTGTCCCGCATCAGCAGGTCGTCGGGTGACATCGCTTTTTTACCGCTAGCATTCACAACGATGTATTTCTGCCATTGGGCATTGTCGATGCGCACAGTATAGTGGCGCTGGCGAAGACGAACATGACGACTCGGTGACTTAGATCGCTAACGCGATGACAACCTAGAAAGTGACGATCAACGTACAGTGAAAGTGAGATTTTGGTAATGAATGAGCGTGCTGAAAATATGGTAGTTCCACCACTGACGCACCACGACATAATTCGGCGTGCCACGCCCTTGACAAAAGGCGGGCTCAAGGTAAACCTGGCTGCAAGCGACAGGGCAGCACGTTACATCGAGTTCGCTGCGCAGAGTGCCGCTGACGGCCCGTACAAGATACTACACACACTGGAAGTCGATGAAGATGACAAGCAGTTACTCACCAGGCTGCTGATACACCCTGACGGCCTTGTGAGCTCGTTGAGTGCGGTAGTGGAGAATCTTGACGATGCGTTAAAGGTGTTCGAAAAATTCCCCCTCGATAGGCAAATGGTAGCAACCGGCACGACCGTGGCTGCCTACAGCTACATACTTGAACCGGAGCATCGTGGCACCCTCTCGTCAGCTGTTGTGCAACTTCGGTTTGTTTGTGCGCACGTGGGAGATGTAGAGGTCCGGATAGACACAAGCACAGGCGGCGGTATGCCCGCCGATGTGCGCCTGTTATGGCGAGGAGTCACGGCCCCTTACCTTCCTGAGAATCTGGCAGACGGTGGCGATATCCCGCTCGATCACCGAGCGGCTCAGAAAGACCGGCTAGCCGCATTCAAAGAGCCTGTGATGTCGTCACGCGTAAAATTCCCTGATGACATACTTGCCATCCTCGGACCGCAGTGGCGACCTCTGCGCTTTCAGGGAGATCACTGGAAAGGGGTTTTACGGCAATTGGGAACCCACGAAAAAAGAACCAGGCGCGCGGAGCGATATATCGATGAGGCCATAAGACACCTATCCGAGACGTTTGCAAAACCGTCAGAGCACTACCAGCCAACACACAGCAAGGCCCGCTGGCAGGTTTATATCAGACGGCTACAGCCAGTCATGGTCTTCGTTGGCATTTTAGCTCTTATGCCGATCAGCTGGTTTTTTGTGTCAAATGGCACCGTCAGCATCCACCCGCTTGCCCTGGGGCTAACACCTCTTTTGATGGTAGGCGTTGTCGTGCTGACAGCTCGGGAGATACCCGTCATGGAAATCCCTCCCAGACCCGCTGCATTGCCCGCAGGGAGCTGGAAAACGACACAACAGCAAGTATCAGTTTCAGATTCTGAGACCAACCCGGCGACACCAACTGCCCTATGAACACCTCTGCCCTGAACATCCCACCCATTGCGGTAAACACGCTTAAAGAGGCTTTACTTGCGCAGTTTTCAGATCCCACATTACGCTCACGCGCCACCATGCTGTGGGGAACCCGAGGGGTTGGCAAATCTTCGGTTATACAACAGGTTGCCTCGGATGCGTCGGTGCCGTTGATCGATCTACGACTAACTACGATCGAACCTGTCGATCTTCGTGGAGCGCTGTTTGCCGACGATACATTGAAAAAAACGGTTTGGTTTCCACCCGAATTTCTTCCTGCACCTGACCAGCCTCAAGGCATTCTGTTTCTGGATGAACTGACCGCTGCCGATCAACGCCTGCAAACTTCCGCCTACTCGCTGATTCTTGATCGACGTGTGGGCGATTATCAACTGCCCGAGGGCTGGATGATTGTCGCTGCCGGCAATGCAGCTTTTCATGGAGCCGTGAGTTACGACATGGGAACAGCGCTTGCAGACAGGCTTTTTCACTTTCATGTACAAACCGTCATCGAGGCATTTCTTGATTACGCACTCAGTAATGAGCTTGCGCCTGAAATCATGGCATTTTTACAGATTCGACCTGACAAACTCGACGACACGGCACAACAACTGGCCCAGGACCACCTCACCGGTGCCAGCCCACGCGGCTGGGAAGATGTATCACGGGTATTGAAGTCAAATCTTTCCGACACTCAAAAACATCTATTCATTCAAGCCAGAATAGGTGCTGCCAACGCAGCAGAATTCCTCGCGGCCATCCGTGAGATACAAGCCGGGAGTAATGTTGTTGCTCTACTGGATGCTGATAGGGGTGAACCAACCACAGCGCTGTTACCAAAGTCACTGGACGCACTTTATGGCCTGGTATACGCCCTCGCATCAGCAGCAACGGACGGTCCAAAAATAAACCGGATCATCGAAATAGTTGAACAGTTCTCCGATATGCAAGGCAACTTGCCTACGCGCGAATCACAAACGCTGGCAATGGAGCTGATATTACGCAAAGCTCTGGAGGCAGGCGTTGAGGATGAGGTGGTGAATAGTCCCGCCTGGATTCGGTATAACGAACAATTGTGATGCGGACAACGTCAACGCCCATATCGGCGTCGGAAGATTTTACCTACCAACTCGATGCCGCTGGTCACCGGGGAACACGTGCCATCCAACGGTTGGTGGAGTACGCGCCAGCCAGTGGGGGACTGGCGTTATGGATGCAACACCGCGATGTCGAGACCATACCTGCGCGTGTTCAATTCATCAATGCTGACAACCGCCAAAGCCGCAAGCCGTGGATTATCGGTAACGACGGTAGCACCCTGTACTACGGCCCGGCATTTGACAAGCGTCCACTTGAGGAACAGACAGGACTGGTGGCACATCAGGTCTTGCATGTTGCACTGAGACACGTAGACCGAGAACAACAATTACGTGCACGCCTTGGAGACATTGACTCAGAGCTCTTTGCTGTCTGTGCTGATGCTGTCGTGAATGCATCACTGTCGCATCTCAGCTGGCTCACACTGCCCAAAGGTAGTGTACTGCTGGACACATTGTTATTGCATGTGCTGGGCATAGAGCAACCGATGGATGTCAGCTTGCACCAATGGGATACCGAAACGCTTTATCGTGCCATAGATGATCGACAGGAAACACAAGGTTCGGGGCGTTCAAGACAGCAGCGATCGACAGGTCGCTCCGGTGGTGCATCAAGTGACGATTCTGACGCAACGCAAGGACAAACAAATCAACAGGGAAACATCACTCGAGACTCTGACTCAGCAACTACCGGTTCAACACACGGAAAAAGCGAATCAGCTGGCAAGTCGTCGGCAGCGGATCAGCACAACACGGCACAAAGCGCAGAAGACAATAACATTGAATACAAGGATGGCCCTCGCGCACATGCCGCCCGTCAGCTAGCGGCCACCATTATTCGTGATCTTGTCCCCGCACCTTCCGACTCACCAGAAACACGAACCGAACAATCCCGCCAATGGTCTGAACGATTGCTGCGCGCCCATGCGTCGGATGGTTCGCAGTCATTCATGCGACAACTGCTGGCAGACAACATTGCTGAAGCGACGCCCTGGGAACAGATACTGCGTACACGGCTGCAGCGCGCATTGACTATCCAGCCCGACGTGAACTGGTCACGTCCAAACCGCAGCTGGCTGGCCAACAGGGGCCGGACATCATCTGGTAAACGACTCCCGTGGCAACCCGGGATCAGTTACAGTCGCACGGCGCCGCGGTTGTGCATTCTTGTGGATGTATCAGGCTCAGTCAATGAAAAGGTCATGCAACGCTTTGCCAACGAAATCGATCGAATTGTTAGAACGTTTCGCACCGATGTTTTGCTGATTATTGGTGATGATCAGGTTCGTGAGCAACACAGACTTAAAAACGGGGTGTCCGAGCTGCGCGCCATGCAATTCAACGGAGGCGGAGCCACAGATTTTGTGCCATTGATTGAAGCCGCCAGTAAATTCAAACCTGATATCGGTGTGTATCTAACCGATCTTGAAGGTCCGGCAGGAGATGCACCCTCCTGGCCTATCATCTGGGCTGTGCCTGCTGAAGCCAACGCTCAGCCTGTGCCGTACGGGCAACGTATTCTCATGGACTGAGTGCCACCCTGGTTCTCGATTAATTGGTCTTCAGACACAGTTGACGTTCAAGCAAACCTTGAACGTCTGCTCTGCCATTCAGGTAGTAACTCAACCAACAGCATCGCAGAAAAAATCAAAACACATCCACCAATGCCAATCAGCCCTATTCGCTCGCTCAGCCATAAAAATGCAAAAAGGGCTGCAAACGGCGCTTCAGAGGATAAAAAGATTGCGGCCTGAGGAGCCGTGGTATACCGCTGACCGATGACCTGCAGCGTAAAGGCAATCCCGCTGGCAAAGACCCCGGTGTACAGTATTTCAGGAGCCGCGTTAACAATCTCGCTCCAGACTATAGGCTCCCAGACCAGGGCAACCACTAACGCAAGCAGCGCTGTGACGAGAAATTGCGTAAAAGACAATGCCAACGGGCGATTGGACTGCCCGACAAACCGTGCAATCATCACCACTTGCAATGCCCAGAATAAAGCGCTCAGAATTGTCAGTAAATCACCAACAACAAGCGCTCCCAGATTACCCCCGGACAGCAAATAGATTCCCAGCAAAGCAAGCGCTGCCGCGGGCCATATAACAGGATGTGGCATGCTCCGAAAAAGCGCTACGCTCAGAAGCGGTGTAAAAACAACGTATAGCCCGGTTAGAAACCCGGAATTGGTGACGCTGGTTGACAACAGACCCACTTGCTGCGATGCCATACCGGCGAAAAGTGCAAGCCCGATAAGAGCAAACTTACCTATATCAACCAATGTCAGCAGGCTTGCACTGCCACTCAAAACGCCCGGTTCATGTAGGGCCGTCCGTGTTAACTGCCGATGAACCTTTGCCGATTCGATGACAACAAACGGCATGACAACAGCACACGCCACCAGAAACCTCAGTGCAATGAACAGAAACGGCCCAATATCATCCATTGCGGTAGATTGAGCAACAAAGCCCATTCCCCATATCGCACCGGCCAGCAGCAGTACAGCGTTAGCTTGTAGTCGATTCATGGATCAGGTACGTACCATTCAATACAAAGGGTTTGAGTGTGGGGCGAGCTGGCCTTAGGGTACCATCAGCCTTAACCACAGATTGGATAAACACCTTTGAGTGCACAAAACTTCTGGCTGAACGCGGTATATTTCCTTGTAACGAATCATAGGCAACGCGCCTGCGCTTCATGGACGCGCCACGCTAGTAGTCCGTCAACCCGAAATATTAGGATTAAGCGGGCCTGTCTGTGTTCG
>CAYGSW010000170.1:0-7713 GCA_964352535.1 uncultured Granulosicoccaceae bacterium
TCGACGTATGCCCGATAGGCCTTCGTAAGGGTGCCTTGCCACGAACACAGACAGGTCCGCTGAATCCTAATATTTCGGGTTGACGGACTACTAGTGGTCCGGCACCCAGTTTCCAGGCAAGTGCCTGCGTGGCAGCTTCTTCGACGCTAAAACAGGTGTTCAGTTTCTCTTCACGACGGTGCCAGATATCGTCGGCAATTTCATCGGCGATAGCCTGCGGGCCGGTCATACCACTCTCGCAAGTAACGAGAACCGTTGGTCCTACCTCTGCAATATCCGCACACGGAAATGCTCCGTTGATACTCACAGCGTAGATTCCCTTGCGTGCCTCATGCGCACGCCCCAGAGCGTGACGTTCTATCATGGGCCCCAGAGCAGCTACTTCATCGTCAGCAGAGTGTGTGGGCTTCTGGTCCTGTACATCAAATGGCTCCATGACAGCACGAGCGACTGTATAACGCGGGTCGATAGCGGAGTAGGGATCCTGAAATACCATTTGCATGCGAGCGCGCAAAGCGCGCATCTGGGCGGGCGATTTTGCCAGCAGGTCGTCACCGTCAAAACGCAAGGTGCCAGCGCTGGGCTCAATGAGCCGCAGGATAAGGCGGGCGAGGGTTGACTTGCCGCAACCGCTTTCTCCCACGACACCAATGACGCGACCTTGCTGCACGTCAAACGACACATCATTGACTGCGTGCATCATGCGGGCTTTACGAAACGGGCCGCTTGAGCTGCCGAATTGCCTGGACAGATTACGCACTTGCAGTAAGGGCGTCATGACATCTCTCCAGCCAGATGGCAAGCTGCGGAACTTTCGCCGAAATGTACGAACCTTGGACGATCGGTTGTGCAAATGGTTTCTGCCCGATCACAGCGAGGGTGAAACGGGCAGCCCTTGGGATAGTTGAGCACCGTTGGTACGGTTCCGGGAATACCACTTAGACGTTCGTCTGCCCCGAGGCCCTTGGGTATGCAGCTGATCAAGGCCTGTGTGTACGGGTGTTGTGGTGCGTTAAAAATGGCCGCAACAGGACCCTGTTCAACGACACGACCAGCATACATGACTACCACCTTGTCGCACGTCTGGGCAACCACGCTCATATCGTGAGTAATCAGCACCAGGGCAAGGTCGCGATCCTTGAACAGTTCATCCAGCAGCCTAATGATCTGAGCTTGCCGTGTATCGATTTTGCGGCAACGGATGCGTACATAAAACCAGAGGCAGGAAACTTGATGGCTTCTCCGGGGGACGCAACGCCAGTGCCGCCTCAAGATGTTCAACCTGACGAATTGGATATTGCCGTGCTGGTTGAATTTATCGAATCTGAAACACTCATACCTGTGCATCGTATTCTGCACAGCTGGGCTGGATTGCGTTCCTTTGTTTCGGACGATAGTCCGATTGTGGGATTTGATCCTGTCATACCGGGTTTTTTCTGGCATGCCGGACAAGGCGGCTACGGCATCATGATGGCACCCGCGCTTGCGCAGGCAGCGGCGGCATTGTGTCTTGATGGATCATTGCCGAATGAGTTCGTTGCTTCAGGTGTAACAGCCGATGTACTTGGTCCTGCTCGATTGAATACATCGATATCCGATCGCAGGTAATGACGTAATCAGATTTGGTTTGGACCCACCAGCCATGTAGCCGTTGCACGCGTCACCACGTCGCCAGCTTGATCTTTTATTGCGGTGTCGATAACCACTTCCTGGCGGGTATCCCCATCAGGTATCGAACACCTGCATTCAGCACGCAACTCGCCACGGGCCTTCTTCTCGTAGTTTACGTTCAAGCCCACAAGGATAGCGTTCATACCCTCTGGCAATCCTGAGATCATTGCAAGACCGGTTGATAACTCGGCCATATTAGCCAGTGCAATTGCGTGAACCGAATTCAGATGATTACGCACGCGACGCCTGTCGGCTAGAACAACAATAGCGTGGCCCGCTTCGAGATGGTCTACCCGCGCCCTGATGGACCCTGTGTACGGTATGGTCATGCCCAGTATGAGGCTGAACAATTTCTTGCCCATGGGTAGTTTTTCACACCGGTTCCAAATGCGTAGTAGCTTTACGCCAATGGCCTCAGGTGGTGTACTGTTTGTCGTAACCGTACTCAAATTACCTGATCTCCTGGCATGCGCGCTGAGTGATAAGCGCCATTTATAGTTTTATCACTTTTGAAATGCTATCCCGAATGGTCTGTTTACACGTTCTCGTAGGGATTTTCAATGGAAAAAAACACAGCTTGCATCAGTACACAAGCATCGTCCCTGAACAAACCTCATTCCGATTTCAAGCGCGGATCCAGCGTATCGCGCAATGCGTCGCCAAGCAGATTAAACCCGAACGATAAAAACAGGATTGCCAAACCAGAGAACACTGCAGGCCAGGGTGACAACAGCAGAAAGTTCCGCCCCTCTGACAGCGCCAGACCCAGCGACGGTATGGGTGGCTGAGCACCGAGTCCAAGAAAGGACAGGGATGCCTCTACCAGAATGGCTGCAGATAACAACAGGCTGGTTTGTACCAGAATCACTGAGGCAAGATTGGGTAGCAAGTGATACACCAGTATGCGTGTATCTGATGCCCCGATAGCCAAGGCACCTTGAACATACTCACTGTTACCGATGACCAAGGCCGGGCCTCGTAGCAGACGGGCAAATATGGGTGTGTAAACAATGGCAATGGCAATAGCTGCACCCCAGATACTGGCACCAATAATCGCAATGACGCCAATGGCCAGAAGCAGTATGGGGAAGGCGAAAAAGATGTCCATGATACGCATGACAATACGCTCAAACCAACCACCGTACCAGGCTGACAATATGCCGAGCGAGCCGCCTGCAAGCAAGGCGAGTACCACAGCTGACGTACAGGTCAGCAATGAAGTTCGATAGCCGTAGATGATGCGTGCCAATACATCTCTTCCCAGATGATCCGTACCCAGCCAATTGAGTTCATTGGGTGGTTTCATCCGCTGAACCATCACTTGACGATACGGATCCTGAAATCCTAAATAGGGTGCAAGAACAGCCAGAAGTACTTGCAGGCTGACAAAGATCAGTGCAAAGCACATCAGCTTGTTGCTATTTGCAAATCGCAGGTAGTTGCTTAACCTGCTTTGAGCGATGTTGTGGTTTGCGAGTGAATCACTCGTGCAGGCCTCACTCACGAGCGGTCCTTGGATCAATGACGCCATACAGTAAATCGACCGCAAAGTTGACTACAACGAATGCAGCCGTCATCACCAGTATGGAAGCTTGCACCAAGGGGTAGTTTCTTTCTGCAATGGCGCCCAGTACAAGACGCCCGAGTCCGGGAATGGCAAAGACCTGCTCGATAACAATAGAACCACCCAGCAGATAGCCCATGGATACACCGATACTTGTGACGAACGGAATCAGGGCATTGCGTAAGGCATGAATGTATAAGACACGACTGCGCCCGGCACCTTTTGCTCTGGCCGTTCGTATATAGTCCTGATTCATGGAGTCCAGCATGGATGAGCGGAGCAGGCGAGACAGATTTGCCACCATCGGTAACGCCAGAGCCAGTACAGGCAGCGCCATCCGCTGCAGATTCTCCACAGGTGATTCACTGAAAGGAACGTACCCAATGGTGGTGATGCCAGGTGCGTAGCGAGCCATCAGAAAAATAGCCAAAATGCCTAGCCAGAAAGATGGAATCGTAAGCCCGGCTATGGCGATAATTCGCACCAGCACTTCAGCGCTCTTGCCACGGGCTTCCGCCATAAAACAACCAATGGGAATGGATAGTCCTGCACCGACAATAATAGCCATCAAGGTGAGTTGCGCGGTGGGCCAGATATGATTAGCGATCTCTGCCATGACAGCCCGCCCCGTCCAGATGGATGTACCAAAATCACCCTGAAACAGTCCCGCTATCCAGTACCCGTATTGAACCACTATTGGCTTGTCCAGACCCAGTCGTTGCTCCAGCGCAGCCATCCGCTCCGGTGTGACCTCAGCATTGGCGCCGAGCATGATGGCAATGGCATCCCCGGGTATCAGTCGAATCATCAGGAAGACAATGACTGACACACCGAAGAGCACGATGACAAGATCGAGCAACCGTTGTGTCAGATGAGAGTTAAGCCCTCACATTGGTGCCTTGTATCAGCTTCAACGACCTGTGCCTGCCAACAGTCTGTTCACTCTTCTAGTCATCTGACTACTCCTTGAGGCTGACATTTTTCAAAGACGCGAGTCGTCCGGTAGCCAGAATCTCAAAGCCATCAACCGCGCTGCTGACTGCCGTGGAGAGATTGCTATAGGCGATATGCGCAATAGGGCCTTCACACGCAAGCTTCTTCTGGACGTTGTCATAAACCTCTTTGCGTGCCGCGGGATCGGTTAGTTGTCGGCCCTTATCCAGCCACTGATCAACCTGATTATCAGTGTACTTGAAGACATTGGTTGATCCTCCACTTCTGAATGTCCGATAAAAGTACTCATCAGGGTCAGGACTTCCGCCATTGGCTGATACAAACATGTCGAAGTCCGAGTTTTTCCAGTCTTGTACAAACTCGCCAATCTCCTTGTTCAATAACTCAACTTCGATTCCGCCGGCTGCTAATTGTTGCTGGATGACTTGTGCAATGTCGCGAGTATCCTGTCGCGGTAATACGAGAATGGACAACCTCACAGGAACTTCAACACCGGCCTCTTTAAGAAGCGCTGACGCAGCCTCGACATTGCGTTCGTAGCAGGCATATTCGCTGTTATTCACAGCTCAGGTGGCAAGCGCCGGAGACAATGGCCCAGCAGGAACACCTGCACCAAACAGGGCACCATCAATGATCTCTTGTCGATCAAGCAGTGTATTGATTGCCTTGCGAACCAACGGGCTGTCTAAAGGTGGCCGTGTGGTATTCATCCCCAACAGGGTGTAGGACAAGTCGCGTGTTTGTTGCACTTCTATATTGGGTGTTGCCTGCAACTGCAATGCAGTAGCCGGATCAATCCCTGGCAGAATGTCGTACTCACCCGACGCTATACCGACCTGGCGTGTGGCTGATTCTGGAACAAAGTTGATGCGAACTTCGTCGAGCGCGGGTTCGCCATCGTTACGATAATTATCAAACTTGACAAGACTGATGTGCGAATTAGGTTTCCATTCGTTGAATTGAAACGGGCCGGTGCCGACCGGTGTCTGTTGTAAGCTTTCAAGATCTGCGGCCAGCTCGGAAGGCACAATAGCGATTCCGGATAGGGATGACAAAATTGCAGCAAACGGGGCATCCAGCGAAATCGATACGGTCAATGGATCAATCACTTCGATACCTGTTATGGGTGAAACACGACTGGCAAGTGGAGAACCGGTTTCTTCGTTTTGAACCCGCTGTATCGAGGCTACAACATCTTCAGCATCCAGTAAACTCCCATCATGGAAAGTCACCGCATCGCGTAATTCGAAGCTATAAGTGAGCCCGTTGTCTGAAACCGCCCAGCTATGGGCGAGTCCGGGAACCACGGACAGATCGCTTTCGATACGGGTTAGTCCTTCATAAATGTTGTCTTGAACGATAACGACTGAATTAAACGCCGTGATCAGGTGTGGATCCAGTCCGGCAGGAGATGAGTCTATGGCTACGTCAAGTGTTGCGGCGGCGGCACTGGCTGCAAATCCTGCACCTAGTAGTACAAACGGCAGTGCAAGTGCGTTGTGCGCAAGCTTGCGGTGAGCACTCGGGCGGCGGTGAGTTGGACGTCTTATCATGGCATGTTCCTCCGGTTGTGGCTCGTCCAATCGATCAGACTCAATGACTGGATGCCCTTTGAGCTTATGCTATTGTCTGCGATAAGATCAACACATTTGCAGATGTTGTAGCCATAGTGCGAGCCGCCATTGCGTAGAGCCCTCAAGATTGACAACCTGAGCGTAGCCGTTGGAAAGCACACCGTTATTGATGGTGTTTCTCTGACGTTGCATGCTGGCGAGATGGTAGGGCTGGTTGGTGAATCCGGTTGCGGAAAGTCTGTTACAGCGCTATCCATTCTCGGATTACTGCCACAACCTCCCATGTTAGTGCAAGGGGGCAAGATTCTTTTTCAAGATGAAGACTTGCTGCAAATGACAGAAAAGCAGTCACAGAGCATCAGGGGACGGGCCATTGCAATGATCTTTCAAGAACCCATGACATCCCTTAATCCGGTATTCACCATCGGTGATCAATTGACGGAAGCACAGCTTCTGCACGGTAAGCTGACACGTAAGAATCGACGACGCGAAGGGCAGGTGGCCGCCAGTGCATTGCTTGCGCGGGTAGGGCTAGGTTCGCCAGAAAAACTGCTGGGCAGATATCCTCATGAACTCTCCGGGGGGCAACGCCAACGCGTCATGATAGCCATGGCACTGGCCTGTGATCCCGCCGTGTTGATTGCCGACGAGCCGACAACAGCGCTGGACGTTACGGTGCAGGCGCAGATACTAGAACTACTTGAGCAGTTGTGTCGCGAACAGGATCTGGCGGTATTGTTAATCACGCATGATCTGGCGGTAGTACAAAACCACTGTGATCGCGTCTGTGTGATGTATTGCGGACAAATTATCGAACACGGTACCAGTGATGCCGTATTCGAAACTCCTCGTCACCGCTATACGTGCGCATTACTGACAACCGTGCCAGCAGCTAATCCGCCCGGTGCCCAGTTACCTGCAATCGAAGGTTCAGTGCCGCAACTGGGAACCTATTCTTCGGCGTGTCGATTTGCCCCTCGCTGCAATTATGCAGTGACACGCTGCACAGCTGATGCACCCTTGCTAGCGGGAGACGAACACGCTGTGCGTTGCTGGAACCCAGCACCATGACATTGCTGCGTGTTGAAAACCTGAGTACCCACTATGCAGGCAAACGAGGGGAACCAGCGGTACAGGCAGTCACGAATGTGTCATTGAGCGTCGCGCCCGGTGAGGTGCTGGGCATTGTGGGTGAGTCTGGTTGCGGTAAGTCAACGCTTGCAAGGACAATTCTGCGTCTGCGTGATCCGCACAGAGGAACAATCTATTTCAACGACACAGACATTACAGGATTGGGTCGTCGTGAATTGAAAACCATACGACGCGATATGCAGGTTATCTTTCAGGATCCGTTTGGTGCCCTGAATCCTCGGCATTCTATCGCAACGATCATTGGTGAGCCGCTAAAAGTCCACGGAGTTGGCTCTGCAGCCGAGCAAAACGCGCGTGTACACGAGCTCTTGTCATTAGTGGGTCTGCCTGCATCTGCAGCGTCTAGAATGCCTCATGAATTCTCTGGTGGACAAAGACAACGAATAGCGATCGCAAGAGCTTTGGCACTGCAACCCAAGCTGCTGATAGCAGATGAAGCAGTCTCAGCACTGGATGTGTCCATCCAGAGTCAGATCATCAACTTGCTCAGCGATTTACGAGAAAAGCTGGGCCTTGCCTTGTTGTTTATCAGTCATGACGTGTCGGTGGTTCGCCATGTTAGTGATCGTATTGCCGTCATGTATCTTGGTCATATTGTTGAGACGGGCGATACCGAAGCAGTTATTGGTAATCCACAGCACCCATATACACAAGCGTTGATGTCCGCTGTTCCTGGATGGCGCACTCATGGTATCAAGCGTATCGTATTGCACGGTGAGTTGCCTGACCCTTCGAATCCACCGCAAGGTTGTGTATTTCATACGCGTTGTTCTGAGGTGGTGCAGCAATGCAGAGATG
>CAYGSW010000170.1:7813-8919 GCA_964352535.1 uncultured Granulosicoccaceae bacterium
CAACAAGCTGCAACGCCTGTTGCCTTTACGATCTGGCACCCTCCAGTCAATGAGTATAGATTCACGTATTGAGCATGCCTTCGAGCCAGTACAACGTGCAGTAGTTGAGGCACGCATACCCGGAGCGATAGTAGGGTGTGTCACCAATGATGGCCAGAAAGCGGTGCGATGCGCTGGCATGGCACAACGCGTTCCCGAAGAACGTCCACTCAGTGAATCGACATGGTTCGATCTAGCCTCACTGACAAAGGTGCTTTTCACAACACCACGTATCCTGAAGCATTGCGAACAAGGTAAGTTTTCACTGGATGATCCGTTAATTTGCGTGCTACCCGATCTGCGTCAATATGATTCTACAAGCTGGATTCGAAAAATCACATTCGCGCAATGCCTATCCCACCAAACGGGTCTTCCAGCGGTAGAACCCATTTATACCTATGGACGTGATGCATCATTGCTGCGTGCATTTGTGCTACAACGCAATTGGAATCGAGGTGCAGCGGTGTATTCAGACATCAACTTCATTCTATTGGGGTTAGCGCTTGAGCGCCTGGAGCAAAAACGTATCCGGCAAATGAACCCGGGCCAGGGATTTGCCTTTCAAGCAGATCCTCTCCAATCTGCGGCCACAGAATACTGTACGTGGCGAGAGCAAATAATGTGCGGAGAAGTTCATGATGACAATTGCTTTGCCCTACAAGGAGCTGGTCACGCAGGCTTGTTCGGCACCGTCAGCTCCGTTCTGGACCACGCTCTCGGCCTGCTCAATGGCACTCTCTATTCACGCGCTATGGTTGAAACCATGTGCACACCCGTTAGTGATACTCGAACCTATGGATGGGAGATATCACATAAAGAGTGGGCTGGCGGAAATGGTTGTAGCTCAGAGACAATCGGTCACACAGGGTTTACCGGAACAGGCTTGTGGATAGACTTTAGCACCGGTTTTGCCTGGACACTTCTCACCAACCGCATTCACCCAACGCGCCATGCGCAGACTGGAATTGATGCATTGAGACGGGAAGTGGGTTGTCGTTTCTTTCAGTAGGCGAATTTTACCTGGAATTTTAATCCCGGCTTATACTGAACAGTGTGACGCAGTACCA
>CAYGSW010000170.1:9019-13134 GCA_964352535.1 uncultured Granulosicoccaceae bacterium
AATTTTACCTGGAATTTTAATCCCGGCTTATACTGAACAGTGTGACGCAGTACCATCAGTCCATACGTGTGGAGTGAACAGTGTGACGCAGTACCATCAGTCCATACGTGTGGACTAAACACTGTGACGCAGTACCGGCAGTCTACACGTGTAGAGTGAACACTGTGACGCAGTACCGGCAGTCTACACGTGTAGAGTGAACAGTGTGATGCAGTATCGGCAGTCTACACGTGTAGACTAATTGATCTTGAAGTTGGTACTTACTGATAGCAATACAGAATCACGCCGCTTGCTGCTGCTCCAAGGAAGGCGGATTTCGCAGTGTCTCCAGTGCCATGGCTCTGGCCGTTTCAGCTTTTACCATGGCTTCGTGCTTCACGATCCCGAAGCCTC
Organism: uncultured Granulosicoccaceae bacterium; assembly: GCA_964352535.1. Taxonomy (GTDB): domain Bacteria; phylum Pseudomonadota; class Gammaproteobacteria; order Granulosicoccales; family Granulosicoccaceae; genus Granulosicoccus. The sequence goes on from CAYGSW010000170.1 coordinate 9,413, forward strand.
GTATCTGTGAGGGTATCCGCAGCAGCGTCTGGGCTGCAGCCGCAACATTATCTTTTGAATCGCTGTTTGCTTTCAATAGTGACTGAACAAGATCCATGTCCTCTTCATAGCGTTTGATCCATTCGCGTTCCTGACGCCGTTCGGCGCTGTAGCCAAATACGTCCAGAGGTGTGCCACGCAGGCGCTTGCCGTGTTGCAGGACGCGGAACAGGTTAAGGATTCCAGAGCCAAACGCGCGTTTTCGTGGACGCCCATCAGAGCCTGGTTTGCTTAACAACGGAGGTGCCAAATGTATCTTGAAGGTGTAGTCGCCATCGAAGGTATCTTGCAATTGTTGACGGAATGCTGGCAGTGAATACAGTCGGGCAACTTCATATTCGTCTTTGTATGCCAAAAGTCGCGCGTACTCGGTGGCGACGGTAAAGGTCAACGTATCATCGAGATCTGCTTGTTGGCAATATCGACGGAATTCGTTAACACGTTGCTGATACTTTTCGGCAAGCGCATGATTCTGATAGCTTTCGAGATGATTCTTTCGATGCTGAATTAATCCCTCTAGTGTGTCTAGTGTGTCTAGTGTGCCTGCTGTGCCTGCTTCATATGTTACATCCGGGATACCAAGGGAAAGGCGACTACTCGATGAAGTCTGATCGTCCAGACTGCCTGATGATGTACTAACACTAGAGCTGCGATCTCCCAACCCAGTAGCGCCTGCTGTTGTCAATGTACCTCCTGAAAACTGGCTGGCATCAAGCGCAAGCTTTCGACCCCAGTGAAAGGCCAGCCTGTTTGCATCAACAGAAACCCCGTTCAGTGCAATGGCGGTATCAAGCGCAGTAAAGCTCAGAGGGATCAGGCCACTCTGCCACGCATATCCAAGCATTATGATATTCGTCGCTATAGTATCGCCGACTTTACGTTCAGCAGCCTTTGCAAATGGCTGGAAATGGGTGCTGCTCTTGACCGATTGAGCGATACGGGTCTCAACAGCGCTGTACTTGAAATCGATGTCGCGGTGGTGAACAAAGCTTGCAACAGGTGCAGTAGTGGTATTAACGATAGCCGAGGTTCTGGTTGGATCGCACAGGACAATACCATCACGTGATGCGGCAACGACCGCATCGGCGGCAATGATCAAATCGGCGCTCCCTGCAACAATGTGCGGGCTGGTCACCATTGATGCAGAACGTGCAAGTCGAACATGACTAAGCACCGCGCCACCTTTTTGCGCAAGTCCTGCCATATCCAGAATCATGCTGGCTTGCCCATCCACGTGGGCCGCCATGCCCAACAATGCGCCTATGGTTAATACGCCAGTGCCGCCTACACCAGTAACCGCGATGTTCCAGGAAATGTCACCTAATACTGGAAGATCAGGGTCAGGTAACGCTTCATGCATGATGTCCTGCACAGGCATAGAGCGTTTTCGTAACTCGGCACCTTCCACTGTGACAAACGAGGGACAAAAGCCCTGCACGCAAGAATAGTCCTTGTTGCACGATGACTGGTTGATCTGTCGTTTACGTCCCATGGGAGTGTCCAACGGCTCGATGGAAACGCAATTAGACTGGATAGAGCAATCGCCGCAACCCTCGCAAACAGCGCTGTTGATAATGACGCGCTTCAAGGGGTTTGGCATGAGTCCGCGTTTGCGCCGCCTGCGTTTTTCTGCTGCACAGGTTTGTGCATAGACAATGGCGTTGCAGCCTGATAGCTCTCTGAGTTGTCGTTGCACTTGATCAAGCTCATCCCGATGTTTGATGAGAGTGCCTGGTGGCAGCTTGTCTGCCGAATACAGCTCAGGTTCATCACTGATGAGGTAGAGCGGTGCAACGCCTTCGGCATGTAATTGGTGAGCAATCTTTTCAGCGGACAAATCTCCATCGACAGATTGCCCGCCTGTCATGGCCACTGCATCGTTGTAAAGCACTTTATAGGTGATGTTCACACCGGCTGCCAGTGAAGCCCGTACGGCCAGAAGCCCTGAATGAAAATAAGTACCGTCACCCAGATTCACAAAGCGATGCTTTTCATCGGTGTAGTGGCTGATACTGGTCCAGGGAACGCCTTCGCCACCCATCTGCGTGAAGGTGTCTGTGTCGCGATCCATCCACTGAACCATGTAGTGACAACCAATACCTGCCATGGCTTTAGAGCCTTCAGGTATTTTAGTGGATGAATTATGTGGGCAACCCGAGCAGAACCACGGTTGTCTTTCGATGGGAGCGATGTGTGCCGCTCTTTCATCCGCGCGTCTTTGTAAATAGGCGAGACGTTCTTGAATATGATGCTTTAGCGATTCATCAAAGGGTAGTTTCAACAGGCGAGTCGCAATGGCTCGCGCTACGCGTGATGTTGACAACGCAGCTGATAGAGGGAGAAACGGACGATCGTTTTCATCAAACTTCCCAACGATTCTGGGCCGAACATCAGATCGCCAGTTAAAAAGTTGCTGTTTGATCTGGTGTTCTATTATCTCGCGTCGCTCTTCAATAATCAGGACCTCTTCAAGTCCCGCAGAGAATGCTCTTATTCCGGAAGGTTCCAGTGGCCAGGGCATAAGCACTTTGTAGAGTCGCAACCCAATGAGTTTTGCTGCATTGTCGTCGATGCCAAGCTCGGCCAGTGCTTGCCTGACATCTTCAAATGCTTTGCCGGTGGCCACGATGCCAAAGCGAGCCTTGGGTACATCGAGTACGGTTTGATCAATGCGGTTCGCTCGGGCAAACGCTAATGCTGCGTAGGCTTTATGTTCCTGAAGTCGATCATCTTGCACCAGCGGTGGATCTGGCCAACGCAGATTCAATCCGCCTTGCGGCATCTCATAGTCTTCTGGTAACGCAAACGTCTTGAGCTCATCTCCTAATGCCACAACTGCACTGGTTTCAACCGTATCGGAGATGACTTTGTAACCGACCCATAAACCTGAAAATCGTGACATGGCAATACCAAACAGGCCAACATCAATGAACTCATGAATAGAGGAGGGATACAGTACTGGCATGACCGCCGACATGAACGCATGATCTGATTGATGTGGCAATGTTGATGACTTGGCTGCATGATCATCTCCTGCAAAACACAACACGCCTCCGTGTATGGATGAACCCGCAGCGTTGCCGTGTTTGAATACATCGCCACATCGATCCACACCAGGGCCCTTGCCATACCAGTAACCCACTACACCCTGACGGTTGGCCTGTTCCGATAAGGGAACCTGCTGCGAGCCCCAGATAGCCGTTGCTGCCAGGTCTTCGTTAATGCCTGGCTGGAAGCGCACGTCCAATGTATTCAGATGCTGTTTTGCACGTTCCAGCTGCTGGTCATAAGCGCCAAGTGGCGATCCCCGGTAGCCGGTTATGAATGCTGCGGTGTTCAAACCCTGAGCACGATCGCGCCGCATTTGCGCCATCGGCAGGCGAACCAGCGCCTGCGTTCCGGTCATGAACACACTGCCGGTTTTCGCGGTGTATTTATCATCTAGGCTGTGCGACATACCCATAGTCACTGCTCCGGTGCGCGATATACGTATATTTTGCACGTAATTGAGGAGGACAGGCTACCGTTTAATCTTACGAATTACCCCGGCGAGTAGGCTATATGTCCCAGTATGCTGGTGCCTAGTATTTTGGCATACGTTATCTGTTCGAATAGTGTTAGGTAAATTTACACTAGTAGTCCGTCAACCCGAAATATTAGGATTCAGCGGGCCTGTCTGTGTT
>CAYGSW010000171.1:0-13086 GCA_964352535.1 uncultured Granulosicoccaceae bacterium
CCCACCCACCCAATGAACTCTCCCGGCGCCAGCAGCGAGAGCGGTAAAGAGGGCGCTCAGACCGACTACCTCGTCGACACTTCGCTAGCCGGGAAGCGCCTGGACGCTATCGCAGCGCAGGTGTTCGATGCCTATTCCCGTAGCCGCCTACAAAGCTGGATTAATGACGGCTATCTGACAGTAGATGGAGTGCAGCGGCGCACGCGTGACAAACTGGTAGGCGGCGAGCTACTGAGCCTGCAATTACCACCTGATGAGCTTATCGACGACAGCGTGGACTGCTTCGAGCCCGAGGCCATAAATCTGCCTATCGTGTTTGAAGACGAACACATCATTGTCATCAACAAGCCGGTGGGTCTGGTCATGCATCCTGCTCCGGGCAATCGTCGTGGCACGCTTCTCAACGCTCTACTTCATCACGATAGCGCGCAAACCAACGTCCCCAGGGCTGGTATCGTGCATCGGCTGGACAAAGACACCAGTGGGTTATGTGTTGTAGCGCGCTCGCTGGAGTCACACACCCATCTTGTGCGTCAGCTTCAGGCGCGCGAGATGGGCCGTAACTACACCGCGGTGGTGATCGGTGACGTACCCATCAACGGGACAGTGGATGCGCCAATCGGTCGCCATCCGCGCGACCGAAAACGCATGGCAGTTAACGACAAAGGTAAGGTGGCAGTGACACATTACCAGTGTGAGGAGCGCTATTTAGGTTGCGCAAGAATTAGCGTCAAGCTGGAAACGGGCCGTACGCACCAGATACGCGTCCACATGACTCACATTGGCCATGCTCTGATTGGCGATCCCGTTTACGGTCGCAGGCTTGCAGTGTTGCCCCGGCAAGTGGCGCAAGTGCCCGAGATTGCTGCATTTAACCGGCAAGCGCTTCATGCATCCAGACTCACACTGATTCACCCGGGTTCGGATGAGCAGATGAGTTTCGATGCGCCGCTACCTCAGGATATGACAAACCTTTGCGCTGCGCTGAAGCTTGTGGCCAGTGAGCAACTACTCCAGGATCGTAATCGATAAATCAAGCGTATGAGTGGCGTTGTAAATCTTAGCTGCGTAAAGCCTGTTTGGCCGGTAACTGCAGCGGTCACGGTACTTACCACCACACGCAAGGGTGGTGTCAGCAAGACACCGTTCGATACGTTGAACCTCGGCTTGCATGTGGGTGATGAGCGTGCAGATGTTCTGGAGAATCGGCGACGCCTGCGGCAACAGTTTTCATTGCCTTCAGAACCTCTCTGGTTGAATCAGACGCACAGCACTGACATTCTGGATGCCGATGCCGATGCCGATGCCGATGCCGATGCCGATGCCGATGCCGAAGCAGAGCGCTCCACACATCGCCTTGATGCTGATGGGGCGTTTACACGTCGGCCCAATCAGGTGTTGGCCGTACTGACTGCTGATTGTCTGCCCGTGGTCATCAGTGATAAACAAGGGTCGCAGCTGGCCGTGGTTCATGCCGGGTGGCGTGGTCTGGCAGCGGGTATTTTGATTCAGGCAATTGAAAAGTTCGACAAGCGTGCTGAGTTGTACGCATGGCTTGGCCCCGCCATTGGTCCTGAGAAATTTGAAGTCGGGGACGACGTGTACAAGGTTTTCACGCATCGACATGCTGCCAATGCACGTCAATTCAAGAAGGGTGAAATACCCGGAAAACACTGGGCCAATCTGTACGCATTGGCACGCACGGAATTAGACAATGCAAGCTGTAGGGTGTTTGGCGCAGACCATTGCACACACACAGAAAAAGAGTTGTTTTATTCGCATCGGCGTGACGGAAAAGCCAGTGGTCGAATTGCCACAGTCGCATGGATGAGCTGACAGGCTCTTAAGCCGGGTTACTCTCAAATCCAGCAAATCCCACGGAGCAGGTATCAGCGTTTCATGAATAGTCCGGGTTAACCAACTTGAATTGACCTGACGCAACACCACAATAGTTCCATCATAGTAATTTGCGTGAATCGCTTTACAGGAGATTCCCATGAGAATGGATAAACTTACCAGCAAGTTTCAGCTGGCATTACAAGACGCCCAGTCACTAGCCTTGGGGCGTGATCATCAATTCATAGAACCAGCACATCTCTTGATCGCGATGCTCGACCAGGATGGCAGCGGTGTGCGGCCCGTGCTGGCGCAGTCCGGCGTCAATGTCAATGGTCTGCGAACCGGTCTGGACAAGCTGCTTGAGCGCATGGCGAAAGTGGAAGGTGGGGGCGGTGAGCTGCATGTGTCCAACGAGCTGGGCAGATTACTGAACCTTACGGATAAGGCAGCCCAGAAACGCGACGATCAATACATATCATCAGAGATTTTTCTGCTTGCAGCGCTTGAAGAAAAAAAGAACTCGATAGCAGAGCTGATGCTGGCAAATGGCGCCAATGTCAATGCAATCAAAAAAACCATTGAAGATATTCAAGGCGGACCTGTGACGGATCAGAACGCAGAAGACAACCGCAAGGCGCTGGAACGTTACACCATCGATCTGACGGAGCGTGCTGAACAAGGCAAGATTGACCCCGTTATCGGGCGTGATGATGAGATTCGACGCGCCATACAGGTGCTCCAGCGTCGAACCAAAAACAACCCGGTTATCATCGGCGAACCCGGTGTGGGTAAAACGGCTCTGGTGGAGGGCCTTGCACAACGCATCGTGGATGGCGAGGTACCGGATGGCATCAAGAACAAACGGGTTTTGTCTCTGGACATGGGGGCGTTAATTGCGGGTGCTAAATTTCGTGGTGAATTTGAAGAACGCCTGAAAGCTGTGTTGAGTGATTTATCCAAACAGGAAGGTCAGATTATTCTGTTCATTGATGAGATCCATACCATGGTGGGTGCTGGCAAGGCAGAAGGCTCCATGGATGCTGGCAACATGCTCAAGCCTGCGCTTGCCCGAGGTGAGCTACATTGCATTGGCGCGACCACGCTTGATGAATATCGTCAATACGTTGAGAAAGATGCTGCACTCGAGCGCCGGTTTCAAAAAATCATCGTGGATGAGCCAAGCGTTGAAGACACCATTGCCATACTGCGTGGCTTGAAAGAGCGCTATGAAGTTCATCATGGCGTCGATATCACCGACCCTGCGATTGTCGCAGCCGCCACGCTCTCGCATCGTTACATCAGCGATCGTCAGTTACCCGACAAGGCCATCGACCTTATTGATGAGGCCGCGTCGCATATCCGTATGGAGATTGACTCCAAGCCTGAGGAGTTGGACAAACTTGAACGTCGCATTATTCAGCTCAAGATAGAGCGGGAAGCGTTGGTTAAAGAGTCTGATGAGGCCTCTATCCAGCGCCTGTCAGATCTGGATGCCGATGTGGACAAGCTGGAAAAGGAATTTGCCGACCTTGAAGAGATCTGGAATTCTGAGAAGGCTTCTGTGCATAACGCAACCGGCATAAAAGAAGAGTTGGAGCGGGTGCGGCTGGAGTTTGAAACTGCGCGTCGTGCAGGTGATCTGGCGCGTATGTCAGAGTTGCAGTATGGGCAAATCCCAGCACTGGAAAAATCACTGGCCGAAGCTATAGAGAGCAGTGACGATCGTGAATTGACACTGCTGCGTACCAATGTCACCGCGGAAGAAATCGCCGAAGTGGTGGCTAAATGGACCGGCATCCCTGTCAGCAAGATGATGGAAGGTGAGAAAGACAAGCTTCTGCGCATGGAAGGTGAGCTTTGCAAGCGGGTAGTTGGGCAGACAGAAGCTGTGGAAGCGGTGTCAGATGCCATTCGTCGATCACGTGCTGGTTTGTCTGACCCTAATCGACCCATCGGCTCGTTCCTGTTTCTGGGGCCCACCGGTGTGGGTAAAACCGAATTGACCAAAGCGCTGGCCAGTTTCATGTTTGATGCAGAAGACGCCATGGTGCGAATCGACATGTCCGAGTTCATGGAAAAGCATTCGGTGGCAAGGCTTATTGGTGCGCCTCCGGGCTATGTAGGTTACGAGGAGGGCGGTTATCTGACAGAAGCTGTTCGTCGCAAGCCGTATGCTGTGATTCTTCTGGACGAGGTTGAAAAGGCGCACAGTGATGTTTTCAATGTTCTGCTGCAAGTGTTGGATGATGGTCGTTTGACGGATGGACAGGGCCGCACTGTGGATTTTCGCAACACGGTCATCGTGATGACTTCGAATCTTGGCAGCCACGTTATTCAGGAGCTGTCAGGAGACGAGAACTACGCTGCCATGAAAACAGCTGTAATGGAAATCGTTGGTCAGCATTTCAGGCCTGAGTTCATCAATCGCATCGATGAGTCTGTGGTGTTCAAACCGCTATCGGCGACAAACATTCGCATGATTGCAGGTATTCAGGTGTCGCATCTGGGTAAACGCCTGGCAGAGCGTAATCTGGAACTGGTGATAACTGACGCAGCCCTTGATCGTCTGGGTGAAGCCGGATTTGATCCTGTTTACGGCGCACGCCCGCTACGCCGTGAAATCCAGCAGCAGCTTGAGAACCCGCTGGCACAGAAAATACTCGCAGGCGATTACGTGTCGGGTGACACCGTGTTTGTCGATGCCGCTGGGAATGAGCTGATCTTCTCTACCGAAGAGCAGACGCCGAATGTGGCGTTAGTTCACTAATCCTGAAAGCCCTTGTGTGCCGTGCCTGCCCGGACGAGACTTTACCGCGCAGGTTATGTGGGAGGCTGTCCGATCAGTTTGTTCTCGGGCGGTCTCCTACGCTCCGGCAGATGGCACCTGTACAACAATGGCGGTGACGTTGTCGGTGCCGCCGCGACGAAGTGCCAGTTTGACCAGTTGTTCCAGAGCCTGTCGAGGTGAAGGTAACGCCAGATTGTTATCAACCTCGGCGGGTCTGACATCCTTGAACAGGCCATCACTGCAAATCAGAAACCTGTCGCCGGGTTGGACATCAACCTGGCGTACTTGAATATCAATCTCCTCTGCAACCCCTATGGCGCGTGTGATGACATTGGCAGAAGGATGGTTTTCTGCCTCATCGGCCGTTAATTCACCCAACCGGTGCAGTTCTTGAACGAGGCTGTGATCGTCAGTCAGCTGGTTGAATTCGCCAGCTCGGTGACGATAGATTCGGCTGTCACCCGCCCACAGAACATAGCCGGCGTCTTCATGCACGTACAGGGCGGCAACCGTGCTGCCCATCACCTTGCCTTCTGCAAGTTCTCGGCAAATGGTATTGGCCTCGTGCAGTCGGCTCAGCAGATCTTCCACGTTTGGCATCGCTTCAGCACCGGGTTTAAAGGAGTGCAGGGCTTCGATAATGGACTGGCTGGCCCGGTCGCCTCGACTGTGCCCACCCATGCCATCTGCGACAACCCACAGGCCTTGTTCGCGGGCGTCGAGGAACGAGTCTTCGTTGATTTTGCGCACATGGCCCAGCTCGGTAGCAGCACACGAAAACCACGGCACGTTTGAGGCTTTGGCGGGAGGTGCTGAAGGTTCTGCTATAAGAATCTGGGGCGTCATTGGATCTACCGGTAACATCTGCATTTAGTATAGCTGCGCCTGGCTGGTGCTACAGCCGGTCGCAATACCAGATTTGAGGCGGATTATTCACATTGTGAATGTTCGGGTGAGCGAGCGGTGCCGCGTACAGCCGCCTTTGGTACACTGCCAGCCCCTTGTAAATTGCCGTGTTAGTCCAATGAAGGTTCGTACGCGTTTCGCACCCAGCCCTACCGGTTATCTGCATATTGGCGGTGCCCGTACCGCGCTGTTCTGCTACCTGTTTGCCCGCAAGCACGGTGGGCAATTTGTGCTGCGCATTGAAGACACGGATCAGGAACGCTCCAGCCAGGAGTCGGTCCAGGCCATTCTCGATGGTATGCAGTGGCTGGGTCTGGATTACGATGAGGGGCCGTTTTACCAGACACATCGCTTTGACCGATACCGCGAAGTTGTGCAACAACTTATGGATGCCGGGCATGCCTACCATTGCTACTGCACGCCAGAGGAGCTGACGGCCATGCGCGAAGCGGCGACAGCCAGAAAGGAGAAGCCTCGCTACAACGGCTATTGGCGTGATAGAACGGATACGCCGCCCGAGGGCATAAAGCCGGTGGTGCGATTCAAGAATCCGCTAAATGGCAAGGTGACCATTGATGATGCAGTGAAGGGGCCTATTGTTATCGACAACGCAGAGCTGGATGATCTGGTCATCATGCGCTCTGACGGTACGCCCACCTATAACCTGACTGTTGTTGTGGATGACATGGATATGCATATCACACACGTCATTCGTGGTGATGACCATATCAACAACACTCCGCGGCAAATCAATATCCTGGAAGCACTGGGTGCGGATCGTCCTGTATACGCTCACCTGCCGATGATACTGGGAGAAGATGGCAAACGGATGAGCAAGCGTCATGGCGCAGTCAGCGTCATGCAGTATCAGGCTGAAGGCTATCTGCCCGAGGCGCTGCTCAACTACTTGGTGCGCCTCGGCTGGTCTCATCAGGATCAGGAGCTGTTCAGCGCCGATGAGATGCGTGAGCTGTTCACCCTTGAAGCAGTCAATCGATCGGGTTCGGTCTTTGACAACAAAAAGCTTGAGTGGGTTAATCAGCAGTACTTTCAATCGGCAACACCTGAACACTTGGGTGCAGCATTGCTGCCCTATATGCAGTCGCTGGACGTTGACACCTCACAGGGTTATCCGCTGGGTGAGATAGCCATGCTGCTGCGCGATAGAGCGAAAACGCTGGTGGAGATGGCAGAGTCGGCCCGGTACTTTTTTCAGGCACCTCACAGCTATGATGAAAAAGCTGCCAAAAAGCAGTTCAAGCCGGAAACGGCTGAAGTTCTGGCCAACGCATCAGCCAGGTTGCAGACGCTGAACAACTGGGATGCAGCAAGCATACAGAGTGCTCTGGATGCCTGTGCAGAGGAGCTTGGGATTGGTTTTGGCAAACTGGGTCAGCCGCTGCGCCTGGCCGTAACGGGCGGCACGCAATCTCCTTCAATGGCCGATACCATTGCATTGATTGATCAGCAGGATGTGTTGGCAAGGTTGGGCAAGGCTATTGAGGCTTGCAGGCAAAACGCTACTGTCTAGGAGTCTGCGCGGTAGAAACTTCCGAGCGAGAGCAGTTCAATTTCGAGTCGTTTTTTTCGTTCATTTGAGGAGTTTGGTGGGCCCAAATGACGAAAATGAACGGGAAAAACGGCCGGAAGGGGACTGCTCGCAGCCGGAATTGTTGCTACCGCGCAGGCTCCTAGCCTGGACTACTCAATCAATCCCACACGCCTGCGCCCCTCATCTGTCTTGATGGAGAAGTCGGTTCCTGAAAATTCAGCTGCCTCTGACGTACACAGATAGGCAATAGCCTTGGCTGGCCATTCGGGCGGAATGTGATCCGAGAATGCCATCTGGCTGATAGCGCCAATGCCTGAACCTTTTATCGAGCGCTGCATGTCGGTGGCAACGGTGCCTGGGCTCATGCCTATGCAGCGAATGCCCTTGTCAGCGTATTCTTTGTGTACGCATTTTGTTAGTGACAACACGCCCGCTTTGGTTGCACAGTAGTGGCTCCAACCTTCAAGCGCATTGGTAGCTGCACCAGAACTTATGTTGATGATAACGCCGCTGTTCTGTGCCGTCATGACAGGAAGCACGGCGCGAATACCGTAGTACACACCCTTTAGATTGATATCAACAACGCGTGACCAGCCTTCTGGATCAGAGTTTGCCAAATGTGTAATCGGGTCAATGGTGCCAGCGTTGTTTACCAGCGCATCCAGACGCCCGAAGTGTTCCACTGCCTGCTCTACCACAGCGTGTACCTGTTGGTAGTCGGTAACGTCACAACCCACGCCAAGTGCATCGCCACCGTCTGCACGAATCTGCGCGGCAATGTTTTCACAATCTTTGAGTGTGCGGGCAGCCAGCACAACCTTCATTCCAAGTGCTGCCATGTGTATGGCAGCAGCTGCCCCAATACCTCGGCTGGCACCGGTGATGATGGCGCATTGTCCTTTGAGTTCCTGCATGACAAAGATAATCCTTAATGTGATTAGCCATTATTCTAGAACATCACCATACGGATCAGGCCAAAGCCTGCAAGACCCAATAGCAGGAAAAGACAGAAGCGTTTGTAAAACCGCTCGAGCGAAGGCCTGAACAACCAGATCCCGATCAGTACGCCAGCGATTGCAAACGGCATAAGAAACAGGCCACGAGTGAACGCCAGTAGGTTCATCGTGCCGGTGCTAAGCAGCCAGAAAGCGGTAACCACAGAGCTTATCATCAGAAAAAGCACCAGCGAAGCTCTGACTTCTCGTGGCGGAGCCCGGAGTGACAAAACATAGAGTGCAACGACCATTCCTCCGAGACTGGCAAGGCCTGTGGCCATGCCTGCCAACAGACCGGCGACGTAGACTCCCCAACGTGAACCAAGGAAAGTCGGCGATACCTTGGCCAGTTGTAGCAAAGCCAGGATCAGTATCAGCGACAGCGCCATCGTGCGTGATATTTCAGGAGACAGTGCGTGGGTGGCGTACAGACCCAGCGGCATGCCGGCCACATGGCCGATCACCAAGCCAATGACAACCCGGCGATTGCCGTCCGCCAGACCGCCACGAAACATCACGGCACTGGCCACGGCTTCGAGCAGAAAACACACTGGAATAAGGGCAATAGGGGGAATCAGCAGCACTAACGATGCCATGATTAGCGCTGAAAGACCGAAGCCTGCGAATCCGCGTACCATCCCGGCAATCACCACCACGAGCACCGCTAATAGCAGCGAACCTGCTGAGAGTTGAAGATGGTTCTGCAATGTGTCGAGCATATTGGCGGGCTCTGGTAACCTGTGCACCTGATGTCAGTTGGGCGTCCTGTCAGCGCAGGCGTTACCGGCTGGACACCTCATCATCGACAAAGGAACAACAATATGCAACGTGAATGGTCAGTTTATCTGTCAGGTGAAATTCATACTGACTGGCGAGAGCGCATCATGCAGGCATCGATCAGTGCCGGATTGCCTTTGCAGTTTACATCGGCGATCACCAATCATGGTGCCAGCGATGCAGCAGGGGATATTCTGGGGCAGGCCAGTGAGGGCTTCTGGCGCGACCATCAGTCATCCAAAGTGAACGGTATCCGCACGCGCACGCAAATTCAGCAGTGTGATGTGGCCATCATCCGCTTTGGTAGCCAATACAAGCAGTGGAATGCGGCCTTCGATGCGGGTTACTGCGCAGCTCTTGGCAAGCCTTACATCACGCTCCACGATGCCGACATCATTCATCCGCTGAAAGAGGTGGATGCAGCTGCCATGGGCTGGGCGCAGACTCCGGAGCAGGTGGTTGAAATATTGCGTTATGTTTCAGGGACTCCGGATGCGGCAGGCTGCGTGGCGGCGCAAGGAACATGAGTACTCTGACGTGTTTCCAGTTTCCCTATGGGTCGGATAACTACGGCGTGCTGGTGCACGATGCTGATAGTGGGCAGACCGCTTGTATAGATGCCGGAGATGCAACAGCTGCGCTAGCGGCATTGCATGAGAAGAACTGGTCGCTATCGCACTTGTTAATCACGCATCACCATGCCGATCACACGGCAGGTTTAGGTCAATTGAAACAAACTACAGGGTGTCAGGTTGTGGGCCCCGTGGAACGCTCGAAATCCATTCAGGGTATTGATCAGCATGTTGATGACGGCGACACGTTCGATTTTGCTGGCAAGACTGTGCGCGTTATTCACACACCAGGGCACACCACAGATATGGTCAATTTCTACTTCGAACAGGACAAGCTTGTATTTACCGGTGATACGCTTTTTAGCATGGGGTGTGGCAGGTTGTTTGAGGGCGATGCCGCCATGATGCTTGCCAGTGTCAATAAGCTGCGCTCCTTGCCTGACGATACGCTGATGTACTGTGCGCATGAGTACACCGCCACCAATGCTCGCTTTGCGAAAGCTGTTGATCCTGACAACAGTGATGTGGCGAAAAGGGTTGATGAGGTAGCACAATTACGTGCTGATAATTTGCCCACCGTACCGTGCCTGATGTTGCTTGAAAAAAAGACAAATCCGTTTTTGCGGGTTGATGATGAAGGTATTCGCACTACCCTCGGGATGGCTGATGCAGACGATGTGGCTGTGTTTGCAGAGCTTCGTGAAAGACGCAACGGCTATTGATTCCATAGCTCAATAAATATAATTGACTGAAACTGCTTCGCTAAAAATATTTGCCTGAAACTGCTTCGCTAAATATATTGGCTTGAAACTGCTTCGCTGCCCGTATGGCAGCGTTCGAGTCAATGCAAGTATCTACAAGTTATAAATCGTCCAGGCATAGTAGGACGCGAAAACAGCCAGCGCCAGCACCATAAAATGCCGGGATTTTTCAAGTTTCTCGGGTATGGCACGTGGTGGCAGCAGGAGCAGCGCACTTAGCGCACACAGCAACATGCCTGAACCCAGTGCCATCTGACCCCAGAATTCAGTCAGGTGCCTGGGTGCGTGCCATAGCATGTTCCAAAGTCCAGCCGCTGCGCAAACAGCACCAACAACGCGCAGCACCGTTGCGGGTGTTCTCGTGTTTAATGCACCGCCTGGTAACCTGTTGGCAAACAAAACGCAGAGAATCATGCAAACCGTAACCACGGTACCCATGGGAATGAACATTCAGTACTCCTTGGCAATCAAGTCATTTAAATGGATTCTACCTTGTGACCTGTAGCCGTGGAGATGGTTGCTATGGTTTCTTTAACGATGAACGATGAACGATGAACGATGAACGTTTGATGCTTTCTACAGGGGCATCGAAAGATTAAGTTCAAAGTCTATGGCGTGGGCGATTTCCAGGGATTTAGTATGCGTACCCCAGTAGGTTCAAAGTCCGGGACATTGCGAGCATGTCAATTTTACTGGTTTTTTTTTCAGTGAGTTCTATGTACGTGTCCATGGTTATTAACACGTGAGAGGACTTTCCCCTGTCTGTTATGAATACCGGGCCATCATTTGCTGCCTTTTTCGCGCCACTGGAATCCTGATTGAATTGCCTGCTGGAATATGACTTTGAGACCATTGGCAAGTACCCTGGATAATAGAAGTAGAAACGTTGCTACATTTTTGTCAGCGAAGCAATCTACGCCTCAAATAACTGTTTTTATTGGCTATTAGCCGCACGCACCAACGATGCACAAGTCCTGACACCCATCTCACGCAAAGCAGCTGCACCGAAGTGCACACAAGAGCTTGTGCCACAGGGATAACCGTTCTCAGGCACAAGGTCATCATTATGAAAGCTTATGAACTGGCTACCATCGAGTGGCTGTGTGTAGGAGTTGTCTGCTGTCGTGTGAGTGTATTGGGCATTAACGTAGATAATGTAGCCGACAACACCATCATCATCGTCTGGAATGTCCCAGCTGGGCGTTAGATCGCTGTCAATAATTGTTCCCTGAACGTTGCCAGGCGCTGCCGGTATCGCCTGCCGCGTAGAGCGAGGTGTGAGTAGCAAGCGTCAGCACCGCGACGATGTGAAACGTGGCGTACAGGCGAATAATAGACTTCATGACGTGTCCCGGTAACTAGCAGATAGCCGTCTCTGAGAATAGCCAAGATCTGAGTAATTCTGGCCTGGAGGTGTAGGCATAGAGACTAACTGTAAAGTGAGAAGCAGGTTTGGTGCCCACTATTGGCTGGGTTTAAACGTATATTTCAATGTTGTGCTTGACAGCACCGTCCGCGGGTCTTATCCTTCGGGTCCGTTGTGGGGCTATAGCTCAGCTGGGAGAGCGCTTGCATGGCATGCAAGAGGTCCGCGGTTCGATCCCGCGTAGCTCCACCACTATCGGTTTCAGGCGTGTTAATTTCCGCCTACTTTTTCTCCCAAAAGCCTACTCCTGCAGCGTTTGTGCGTACGCTGGAGTGGCCATCAGCGAAGTTGGAGCTTGTCAACGGGCACTCGTACACCTTTGAGTTGATGCCGGATGTACAAATCCCGAGCAATGCTTGTCACAATGTTTCAAGCCAGTGTCGGTCGAATTTTCAAGTCTGTATGCCTAGCGAGTGCGTCGGAATCAACGTCAGCGTGCAGCACGGCTAAATCAGACTCTATGGCGACGGCTGCAATAAGGCAGTCAACAAGTTTTCGCACTGTTGTGCCATTACGGCGGCACATCCTATAGAGGGCAGCAGCATGGTCATACGTGGCTGGAGTGGTTGGCAATACGCTTGCACGTGCTAAAAGACCGCGCAGTTTTTCAAGGTGGGCGTCGTCGCGGGCACCTGCCAGCACTTCCATTGAGATGGCATCACTGATGGCGATTTGTTCGTCCAGCAAGCGATCAACACTGATGCCAGCGGGAGAGCCCGTGTCGCGCAGAAACTCGATCCACGCAGACGTGTCAATCATAATCACGCCGAGCGGGAACCTCTGAGCTCGTCCAGGTCGCCGTCCCAGCCAGAGCCACGCATGGCGCGTGCTTCATCAAGATCCAGTGGTTCAGCAGCGAGTCGGCGCAGCGCGAGGTTGACGGCCTCGCGTTTTGAATCGAGTCCGTACCGCTGCATGACAGCCTCACAGGCGTCGTCATCAATATCGATATTTGTTCTGCTCATACACCAACGATACACCATCAGGCCGAGCGGTCGCGGTGTGAGAAAATTCAACTGTGACCGTGTTTACCGTCAAGTTGGCTATCGGCAGAGGTGCCACCGTCATGGAATAAATCGGATGACGGTACTCTTCACGGTATCTTTGGAAAGTTATTCCAACAAATTAATCAAAGCAACGGTGTTCGATAGAGCGTAGCCCCACCACCTTTTCAGACGTGAGTTTGCCGTCTGTTTATTTGATATTTCCTGGTTGAATATGTGTCGTACAGGTTTTCGGCCTGCGCTGTGCCGTACTGTTTTCCCTGGGTGAGCGCTGTACAGGCGTCTTGACATTTAACCCACGATAGCGTGACATCTGCTTCAGGCAGCCAAAATACAGATTGACGCCATCGATATAAAACCAGCACGTTCCTGTCGCCAAGCCTCCTTGGACATTTGCATCACAATTAGGTCTGTTGTCTACGCGTGTAGACAAAACGCAGATTGACAACAGCGGCATTACCTACCG
>CAYGSW010000172.1:0-13043 GCA_964352535.1 uncultured Granulosicoccaceae bacterium
GCGTGCCGATTGAATGTCAACAAACCTCGCAGTGTGGCATTGCGTGTGTTTTGCTCGTTGGTTTGTTTGGCAAATTTCCAGTAGGCATCCTCGCTGTTGGTGCGTGCAGCCACTTGTAGGTGGGCGACTGAGGATGGCTCCCACATGTGGGTTTCACCATGCCTGCGCCAATGGAAATCCCCCGGGTTCGGTAGAACTTGTGTGACAGGCAGGTCACGTGATGGATACCCGAACTGATGGCGTCGCTCCATTTCTTGCGCAATTACCTCAAGGTCCGCACCTTTGACGCGACTTGCTGCCCCGACGAAAGCAAGATCAACGACATCTTGGGCGAGCCCGACAATTTCGAATATTTGTGCGCCCTTGTAGGACTGCAGCGTAGAGATTCCCATTTTACCCATGACCTTGAGCATGCCTTTGCCTGCAGCCTTTTTATAAGTCTCAACGATGTCGTGGTCACTGTGTACGTGTTCAATACCATCGAACTGGCCACCAGCTCTGGCGTCCCAGAGTGCTTCAAAGGCCAGGTAGGGATTAATGGCATCGACCCCAAAACCAACCAACAGGCAGTGATGGTGTACTTCTCGTGCTTCACCGGTTTCCAGAACCAGACCAATACGCGATCGTTGATGTTGGGCGTTCAAGTGATGGTGCACTGTGCCCACCGCCAGCAATGAGCTTATCGGTACCCGTTGGGCATTGACACCTCGATCTGACAGGATAATCAGACTATTGCCATCCGCTATCGCCTGTGTGGCTTTGGCTTTTATATCATTCAGCGCTGCCACCAGACCCTGTTTACCAGACCCGGCAGGGAATGTTATATCGATGACAGTTGACGTCCAGCCTCGGTAGTCTAGCCGTCGCAGTGAGCTCAGCTCTTCATTGGATAGAATCGGGTGCGGAATTTTCAACCGGTGAGCATGGAGCTCGGTGGATTCCAATACGTTGGCCTCGGGACCAATATAGCAATTGAGTGCCATGATGACCTCTTCACGAATGGCATCGATGGCAGGGTTGGTCACTTGGGCAAAACGTTGTTTGAAGTAGTCATACAGCATGCGCGGTTTGGTTGACATGACAGCCAGTGCAGCGTCGTTGCCCATCGAACCTACCGGATCACGCAGTTCTGTGACCATGGGCTTGAGCATAAATTGCAGAGTTTCCTGCGTGTAGCCAAAGGCCTGCATACGTTGCGTTAGCGTGTCAGCGTCAAGACCTTGAGCAGCTTTCGAGGGTAGCTCATTCAGCTCGATACGCTGGTTTTTCAACCACTGTCCATAGGGCTTCTGACTGGCGATTTCATTCTTGATTTCATTGTCCGGAATCATCCGGCCATTTTTGAAATCAATCAGAAACATTCGACCGGGCTGAAGTCGTCCTTTCTCGATCACAGTTGCAGGATCAACGTCAACCACACCCACCTCAGATGCCATGATGCACTTGTCATCAGAGGTGATGTAATAGCGTGACGGACGAAGACCGTTTCGATCCAGCACGGCGCCGATATAGTTGCCATCGGTAAAGGCGATAGAAGCTGGTCCATCCCACGGCTCCATCAGGCAAGAGTGATACTCATAGAAATCACGCTTGAGCGTCGACATGGTTGCATGGTGTTGCCATGCCTCGGGGATCATCATCATGATCGATTCGTGCAAGGAGCGACCATTCATGAGCAAAAATTCCAGGACGTTATCGAACGTTCCCGAGTCTGACCTGTCAGGTGATACAACGGGAAATAACTTGCTGACATCCTTACCGAACACTTTACTCACGACGGTGCCTTCGCGGGTATTCATCGCGTTGACGTTGCCAAGCAATGTGTTGATTTCGCCGTTATGACTCATGAAGCGATTGGGCTGTGCCCGATCCCACGATGGAAACGTGTTGGTGCTGAAGCGCGAATGCACCATGGCTAGATGTGTTTCAAAATTGTCTTGTTGCAAATCGGTGTAGAAGGGGAACAACTGCGCCGGTGTCAGCATGCCTTTGTAGACGATGACTCTGGATGAAAGTGAGCACACGTAGAACGAGCTGTCATCGCTCAATGCATGTTCGACTCGAAGTCGGTTGGTGGCGCGTTTTCGAATCAGGTAAAGTTTCCTTTCGAAATTATCCGGATCGAATGATGCTTGTTGGCTATTGTCAGCGTCTGTCTTGCCAGCGCCAATAATCAATTGTTGCATGACCGGCATCGCAGCACGTGCGGCGGTTCCGATATTCGCTGCGTCCGGATCAATCGGTAAGTCGCGCCAGCCTATAAGATGCTGGTCTTCAGCGATGATTTCCTCGTCGATGATCGCCCGGCAACGTGCTTGTTCAGTGACACTGTCAGGCATGAAAACGATGCCTGCCCCGTAGTGGCCGGATTCTGGAAGTTCTGTGCCGAATGTCTGCTTGACAACCGCTTGCAATTGCTTGTGGGGAAGGGCGGTCAAAATGCCAGCTCCATCACCCGTGTTTGTCTCAAATCCTACTCCGCCACGGTGCTCCATACAGCAGTTCATGCGCTGAGCATCACGCAGTATCTGATTGCTGGGTCGACCCTTTATGTCGCAGACAAAGCCTATGCCACAGCTGTCCTTTTCCTGATCTGGATGGTAGAGGCCTTGCGCCGGTGGAAAATTCTTGTACATGAAGTTCTAGCCCGTAAGTTAACAGTGTTTGTGTGGGGCTAGCGAGCGTTGGATCGACTGCAGTCAATCCTTTCCTGAGTGTATACAGAATGTGCGACACAGAGTCCGTTGGGGTACCTGCCCAAGTCAATTGGACTCAGTCAACCGTATTACCAGCCCTTCACAGCCAACCCGATCTCGCTACTGTTTATAGAGTGCATTGGGATAACTTTTCTACCCCAAAATCCAGTGGTACTGGGGGCTTGGGTGCAAACCCTACTATACTGCAGTATGAGCGTAGTTGACCAGCATCTGGACACAAAATATCTGCCTATGTCACTGAAATGCGGCTATAAATGCAAAAATACGGGTCATTTTGACAAATTCTTTTACATCTCTAACTACGCGCAAAGGGGCTGCACGCCCCTGACTATCCGCTTCGTTTCGCTACCTCAAGGCGCTTGAAAAACAATGGTGCAATATCGATCTTGCGCTTTTCATCGCAGATTATCTTCTTGTGTTGGCAACACCACGTCTCGCGCCCGATGCTAGCCAAAGTCGACGCCTGCTGCGAATCGGAATAGCCTTTAGAGATCATAAATGGCGGGAGTTGGGCTAATGGCACAAAAAAACAAGTTTCACCGCCCAAATGCGAAAGCAGCAGCAGCTTTCCAAGATTATGATACTTGCACTCCAAACGTGAAGGAACGACATGTCACAAGCATTTAAAGTAGCAGCTGTTCAGGCAGCCCCGTCTTTTCTCGATGTGGAATCTGGCGTGGCGCGCGCTGTCAAATACATCGAGGAGGCAGCCTCGGCTGGCGCAAAACTGATAGTTTTTTCAGAGACCTGGCTGCCTGGGTACCCTAACCACATCTGGCTTGGGCCGGTAGCATGGCAAATGCAATTTGTTGGACGGTATTTCGAAAATTCGGTAGAGGCTGGTGACCGACATGACAAGGCCCTTGCCAAAGCTGCGCGGGACAACAACATTCAGGTATCAATGGGTTTGTCTGAGCGATCTGGCGGTAGCCTTTATATCGCACAGTGGCACTACGGCGACGATGGTGAACTCCTTAAACGCCGGCGTAAACTGAAGCCTACACACGTTGAACGAACAGTATTTGGTGAAGGCGACGGCAGCGATCTGGTCGTCAACGATACAGCGATTGGACGTGTTGGCCAACTGTCATGTTGGGAACATCTTCAACCACTAAGCAAATACGCAATGTATGCGCAGAATGAGCAGATTCATTGTGCGGCATGGCCCAATCTTGCATTGTATGAAGGAGGCGCATACGCACTGGGCCATCAGGTTAACAATGCTGCCAGCATGCTCTACGCGGTTGAGGGAGGATGTTTTGTGATAGCAGCCTGCGCTCTAGTCAGCAAAGAGCAGCAAGATGTCTTGTGCGAAGGCGATCCGATGAAGGAAGCCTTATGCCCTGTAGGCGGTGGCTACACGAAAATTTTCGCACCCGACGGGCAATCTATCGGTTCAGAACTTGCTCACACAGAAGAAGGTCTTGTATTGGCCGACATAGATCTGAGCATGATTGCCTACGCAAAGGCGGCTGCTGATCCTGCGGGTCACTATTCACGTCCTGATGTAACACGCTTGATGCTTAACGCAAAACCACAGCGCCCGGTTATGTCGTTCGATGAGACGGCGGGAATTGCATCGGAAGTTGAAGACACGTCTGCTGAGATACCAGCCGTACCTACCGAATAATGCCATATGATTCCTGGAGACTGCGTAATTCGAAAGCCCCGACTTTAATAAAGCTAGAGAGAACTTGATGCCTACACCAGATGACTTTTATACAGACGCTCAACGTGCCCTTCAAAGAGAAGGGCAGCACGACAAGCTAGCTGAAGTAGTCGTTCACGCGATTGTTCGGGATCAACTGGAAGAGATACACACCGACTACATCACTAGCCGGGATTATTTCTTTCTGTCGACAGTTAATGGCGCAGGTGAACCCACTGTCTCTTACAAGGGTGGTTCCGTTGGTTTTGTCAAAGTGCTGTCGGAAAGTCGGCTGATCTTTCCCAACTATGACGGCAATGGCATGTGGCTATCAATGGGCAATATCGATGAAGCCGCTAAAATTGGCATGTTGTTCATGGATATGGTCACGCCATGGAGAATTCGTGTGCAAGGTACCGCTAAATTGTCCAGAGACACAGAGCTTCTGGCACAGTTTCCCGGTTGCAATATGGTGGTGGATGTGGGGGTTGATGTGGTTTTCCAGAATTGTTCGCGCTACATTCATAAACACACCAGAGTGGAGACATCGCCCTACGTACCGGCTGCTGATGGCAGCCAGCCTTTTCCGGCATGGAAACGTATTGAAGGGCTTGAGCCTGTCTTGCATCCTGACGATCAGGGCCGGGTTGCTTCAGAAGGTGGCTCTATCACTGAAGAAGAGTACTTGAATAAGGTATCTGAGGGGACGTCTTGAAATTTGTACAGATTTGAAATTCGTACAGACTTGAGTGCTGTCTATAGTCAGCTTCAACAACTTAGCCCCGATAATACCGGTAGCCATTGCAGATTGTTCGAATATCGAACTGTTTAAGTTAGGTCGCTTAAGCACATCTATTGCCGTAACTGCACACAAACAATGCACGACACACGCTTTTTGCACCATGTTCTTTCAAAATGAGGCTTTGTACGGCTCCTGTTGATTCGATAAAATATTGTAAAACAAGCACTTATTATGCTGGCATACTCCTTGTAACTGTTACTTTAGCGCAGCATCGTTAGGTCGATGTCTATTCGGTTGGCGTGCCGCCCACGGTAGTGGGGAATGCGGAAGACGGTGTGTATGCCGTCCATGCTGACAGGCAACTTGGCTAAAAATCACGAACGCTTGTCCCGGTAACGCATTCTCCATGCTAAGCGTCGTCTGTCTATGGCGACGCAACGAAAGACCAAGGAGAATGATCTATGTGTGACCGACACGACGACCGTACCCTGCCTGATCTGACAACACTGGACGCTGATCGGCGTCGCTTTCTAAAGACGAGTGTTGCCAGCAGTGCTGGTGTTATTACCATGGCAATGGGCCCCGGGTTTGGCACCTCCATGGCTTGGGCTCAGGACCAGAGTATCAAGTCTACCCATGGCACCGGGTTCTGCAATTTGAATCTGTTTCTTACCCATGCGCTTCAGACTGCGCAGGAGGATGGACTGACACTGGAGTTTGTCAACACGCCCACATTCGCAGAGCAAGTGACATTTCTTGGCATCGGGCAGGTTGACGTAGGACTGATGCCTTACACAAGTTTTATTGCGTTGTTCGATGCTGGCGCTCCAGTGAAAGTTGTCGCCGGTGGCGGAATAGAAGGTTGCGTCATCATTGCGCAACCCGGACTGGACACTGCAGAAAAGCTGAAGGGTAAAACGCTGGGTACCTTTCAACTTGATACTTTGGAAGTAATGCCGTACGACTGGCTAAAATCACAAGGTGTAGACTTTGCCGATATCAATGTTCGTTACATGGGCAACACACCCGAAGCAGTTGAAGCATTCAAGGCTGGCGCACTGGACTGGATCTGTACCATAGAACCCTACGGATCAGCACTGCTCAATGATGTTGAAGGTTCAGTCATGCTATCAGACGGTACAGACATCTATGGGCCTGGATACACCGATTGTGTGCTGGCGGTGCGATCTTCTCTCATCGAAGAAAACCGCGATGGTATCAAAGCGCTTATCAAAGGCATGATGGCTGCCCAGCAAATTGCAGAGACCGAGCCACAGAGGGCTCTGGACGAATTGGTTGGAAAGTACTACAAGACCTCGATGGAAAACGCTCAGGTCGGTCTTGCCAAACAACCTGCTGTGGTTGACGCTCGCGACCAGACAGACTTTATTCTGGAGCGTACCGACTCTCTTGTAGAAATGGGCTACATCAAGAACAAACCAACCATTGATGCTATCGACTGGACCATGCTTGATGAAGTCATTGAAGAGAACGGGGAGCTTTACGATTCTCTGAAATACAAGTCGAGCTGAACAAATGTCTTCTGTAATCTCTGATACACGTATGCGTGAAACAGAACAATTCTCATGGCGACGTCAGGCTCATGAAAGGCGTGATCTGCCAGTGCCCTTAACTAACGCCATAGTCCGAATCTTCTGGGGAATTGTATCAGTTGGCTTTTTTGCGCTGACATGGGAGTTACTCTGGTATCTGGGGATTACAGATCCAAAATTATTGCCGCCACCCCATGTTTTTCTGGGCAATATGGCTGAACAGGCTACCAACTTTAATACGGCCCAGCGTTGGCAGATTGGTGCTGACGCAAGCGCAGGCCCCACGCCCTGGGAGGCTGTGCTGATTACCGTTGCAGCATCTGCCGGTCGCGTGTTCCTCGGTATCAGTATCGCATCGGCCCTGGCGCTGTCGTTGGGTGTCGCTATTCGGTACTGGATTAGTGTCCAGCGCCTGGTACTGCCGACCATCACCCTGTTGTCGCCTGTTTCACCGATTGCCTGGCTACCGGTTGCCATATTTCTGTTCGGCATAGGCAATGCACCGGCGATATTCATGGTTGTTATCGCGCTGTTTTTCCACATGACCATTGCCACCATTACCCACATTGATAATGTGAACGCGAACTACATACATGTTGCACGCACGATGGGGGCCAGCAAGTGGCAGATCTACCGGCGTGTTGTAATTCCAGCAATTTTGCCCGGTGTTTTTGTCATCCTGCGGCTAAACTTGTTTGCTGCCTGGATGGTTGTGTTAATTGCAGAATCTACGGGTGTGGGCTACGGTTTAGGTCAAGTGATCATGCTAGCGCGTAATACGTTCAACCCTTCTTTGGTTTTTTTCTGTATTGCTCTGATAGGAACCCTGGGTTTCTTAACCGACTGGCTGATGCGTTTAGTACAACGCAAAGTCCTGTACTGGGTAAATGACCCTCAGGGGGTGTTGCGTGCAATCTGATACAAACGACACCATTACCTTATCAAGTACGACGGCAGCGCTGTCGTGTACAGGTGTGAGCAAGATCTGGGCTGCCAATACGGATCGGGCGCACGTGGCAGTTGAATCGGTGGATCTGGATGTACACGCCGGTGAATTTCTTGTACTGCTTGGGCCATCCGGTTGTGGAAAAAGCACATTGCTTTACCTGATGGCTGGGCTGGAATCTGCCAGTGGTGGCGACTTGAAGTCCTTTGGTGAGCCGATCAATGGTGCTTCACCGGATCGCAGTCTCATATTCCAGGAAACGTCGTTGTTTCCGTGGTTGAATGTATGGGAGAACGTCAGCTTCGGATTACAGATTCGCGGTAGCTCGCTTGATGAACGGCGAGAAGTTGCGCGTGCCACCCTTGAACGAGTTGGTCTTGCGGGTGTTGAGGATAAACGCCCCGACGAGCTGTCCGGTGGTATGCGACAACGCGTAGCCGTTGCACGATCGCTCGCCATGCGACCAAGAGTGTTGTTGATGGATGAACCCTTTGCCGCACTCGATGTACAGACGCGCGCCAAGATGCAAGAGTTTCTTCTGGATGTGTGGAAGGACAGCGGTGCAACGATCGTGTTTGTCACGCACCATATCGATGAAGCTGTAGCCCTGGCTGACAGAGTCTGCGTGTTCACCTCACGTCCAGGGCGGATAAAGCAGGTTATACCCATTGATATGCCTCGTCCAAGAGATCCATTCTCGAAAGAGGCTGAGCACCTGCGCAGGCAGCTAACCGATTCACTGAAAGTCGAAGTGGATCGAGCATTCTTCGAACAGGAAAGCGCTCTGGGTGTTGTTTAACAGACACTAGGGTTTTTACAACTACAGGAATAACAGGAATGACTACCAGCCTCATCAGAAGTCGCACGCTGATCACCCGCACGCTGGAGGATGGGTCAGTGAGAGAAATGGATGACGGTGCCGTTCTGCAGGAAAACGGTGTTATACAAGAGGTTGGCCGTTACGATGATCTGCGCAGGCGCTACCCTCACACACAAGTCATCGGCTCCGGCAATGAAGTCATGCTACCGGGCTTTGTCAATGCACATCATCACGTCGGTCTGACGCCCTTGCAACTGGGTTCCCCGGACATGCCGCTGGAGTTGTGGTTTATCACGCGCATGATCTGTCGAAACGTCAACTTGTATCTGGACACCCTTTACTCGGCCTTCGAGATGATCGGATCCGGTATCACGACAGTACAGCACATCCATGGCTGGATGCCTGGAGAACTGGAAGAGGTACAAGGTTACTCTGAGCAAGTGCTTAAAGCCTATGACGACATAGGCATGCGCGTGTCATATTGCTTTGCATTGCGTGATCAGAACCGGCTGGTATATCAGGCAGACGATGAATTCGTAGGCTCCTTGCCCGCAGCACTTCAGGATCCGATGAAACGCTGGTTTGAACGTTTTCGTGTAGGCCTGGACGAGTCCATGGGTTTGTTCGAGAACTTGCGAGAGACCTATGGTAGCGCTGATCGATCACGTATTCAGTTAGCACCTGCAAATCTTCACTGGTGCTCTGACGAGGCCCTGACGGCTTTGTCTGATGCATCTACCAGGCATGATGTACCGATGCACATGCATCTGGTAGAGACTGCCTATCAGAAAGCCTATGCCAAAAAACGCGGCGGTTGCACCGCTTTGGAATACTTGGATCGATTTGACATGCTCAGTCCGCGCCTTACTTTGGGTCATGGCGTCTGGTTGAATGAAAATGATATAGAACGCATAGCCGAAACAGGCGTTTGCATTTGCCACAACTGTTCATCAAACTTTCGATTACGCTCCGGCGTTGCGCCTTTGAATGCCTTCGAAAAGCACGGTATCAACACCGGCATTGGTCTGGATGAGGCTGGCATAAACGATGATCGAGACATGCTGCAGGAAATGCGGATGGTACTACGGGCGCATCGTGTACCTGGTATGGATGATGATGTACCCACGACCTCTCAAGTGCTTCGTATGGCAACGACTGGTGGTGCACTAACCACTCCGTATGGTGATTCCATCGGAACTTTGGCACCAGGCAAGGCAGCAGATCTGGTTCTGCACGACTGGCCTTCTATAGCTTTTCCGTTTCTTGATGTAAATACCTCCGTACTTGATGCTACAGTGCAACGTGCAAAGCAGCAGGGCGTACGAACCGTCATGTGTTCAGGGGAGGTGATCTATCGCGACGGCGTGTTTACAAAAGTAGACAGGGATAGCGCATTGCGCAGTCTTCATGAAGAGTTGCAATCGGCCTTGTCAGATGACGAAGTCGAGCGTCGGGAATTGTCTAAGGCTCTGCTGCCGCACGTCAAGGCGTTTTATAGTAATTACATCGATCCGGCACAGCAGCACGAGCCGTTCTACCGACCCAGTGCACGACAATGAGTTGTTAAGGTCGATTTAGCACAATCGGCCAGATCAGGAATACAAGCAGAACACCGCCGACGTTGTCTTGTCCAGCAATCTGTTGCATCAATACCTGGGTAAATTACACAAAAAACGCACATTCTGAGGTGATTTAGCTATTAGCACATTATGTCAGGCAGAAACCAGAATTGTGCAAGCGCTGCTCGATTCACATCGGCAAAATAGCGCCGATGTTGTACCCGATTTCCAACCGGATCTGTCTACCGTATATCGAATTCAGAAAGCTGTTTCAGATCAACTCGGGCCAGTTCTTGGATACAAGGTTGCCGCAGATGCACAAAATACTGGCCATTGGCTCGTTGCGCCCATGCACCGGCGCTTCAAGGATGCAGCTTCCATAGACGCTAAGCTCAGCAGGCAGCGAGGGGTAGAACTGGAGATCGGCTGGGTGGTAATCAATGATCCACCGGCGCCATCCCACCCACACTTTGAGCAGATCATTACTGATTGCGTAGCACCGTGCACTGCCATTGAAATTGTTGAGACTCGTTTGGCTGATAGTGAAAAAGCAGGCCCGATGTGGCGTCTGGCTGACAATCAACGTAATGCAGGCTGGGTTTCGGCAGAGCCTATTGCCAGCTGGTCATCGGTGGATCTGTGTCTGCCAGTTGTATACTTAACTATTGGTTCGAGGTGCATCATGAATGGCCCGGCAAGCGTACCAGGCGGCGATGCATTCGCTAGCCTTGTGGGGTGCGCGCGCAAGGTATACGATCAGGGCAAGGCTTTGAGAACAGGTCAGGTCGTTATCACCGGCTCACTGACAGGACTGGAGTGGGCAGATGCCGGTGATATGATAATCGGCAAGATACAAGGACTGGGGTCTGTGTCAGTGCAATTCAGCAGAGAACCGTAGTCGTGTTTTGGATAAGCCGTAAATGAGCTATTACGATCACACTGCGTCACTGCGTCACTGCGTCACTGCGTCACTGCGTCACTGCGTGACTTGGGTCAATCGTTAGAGTATGAATCTAACCTACACCAAGAGCTTCTCTAATTCACATCATAGTAAACGGTAGCCATGTAACGATACCTGGCCAAGTAATAAGCAGGATGGAAAATAGCACCATAATCAGGGCATAAGGAGCTGCACCAACGACGACATCGCGAAAAGGCCCACCATCGGTTCGCACGCCATGAACGACGAACAGGTTCATGCCAACTGGTGGGGTAATCATGCCAAGCTCGCACATCAGAACGACAAACACACCGAACCAGATAGGATCAATACCCGCCGCTAGTATGATGGGCAAAGCGATGGGGACGGTCAACACTTGCATGGATAATACATCCATGAACATCCCTAGTACAAGATAGAAGCCCATTAGAACCATGAGCAATGCCACTGGGCTCAGGCCAAACCCTCCAACCCACTCAGTGAGCGCCTGTGCAACACCACCCAGTGCCAGGGTGACGTTCAGTGTGAACGCTGCGGCTATGATCAACAGAATCATGCCACTGGTTCGCGCCGTGTTGATAAAACACAGTAAAAGAAAGGCACGGTTTAAACGGCCATGACACCAGACGATGAGCAGCGCTGTAATAACAGCCAGTGCAGCAGACTCTGTCGGTGTGGCGATACCCAGATAAATCGAACCCATCACAACCAAAAAGATAATAGCTGGAGGTGCAAGGTGCTTTAGTGCGTTGCGTCTTGCTTGCCTTCTGACCAGAAGAGTATACGAGGTGAGAATGCCCCTGTTAACGACAACTGAATCGGATGATAACGTGTTCTGAACAGCGATAAATACCATGAAGGAAGCCGTCAGTAACAATCCGGGTAACACACCAGCCATGAAGAGTTGCCCGATGGAGACGTTAGCCAATGATCCATATACCAGCAAGTTGACACTGGGGGGTATCAATATGCCTAGCGTACCGCCCGCCGCAAGCGAACCCAGTGCCCGACTGCGCATATACCGTCGCTGCTCCAACGCAGGCAGTGCGACCGTGCCGACTGTTGCAGCAGTCGCTACTGACGACCCTGAAGTGGCTGCGAACAGTGCGCAACATCCGATATTGGTGTGCAACAGACCACCCGGCCAGCGTTCGAACCAGAGAGCGAGAGCGCCGTACATACGCTCTGCAATACCGCTTCTTAGCAGTAGCTCGCCAAGCAACACAAACAGGGGTATGGCAGTAAGTATGTTCTCGTTCTGTACACCCCACAATACTGGCCCCATCGACGTTAATAGGGCTGGACCGTACAGCAACATTCCACCAACTACGCCAAGAACAACCATGATTACGGCCACCGGCAGACCGAGGAAGAGCAATGCTAGCATTAGAACAAAGCCGATTCCCACTGCTGCAATGCTCATGGTCGCGGCGGCTGCTGTTCTTCTATGAGCAGCTCATCCAGTGCTCCGCTAGGGTTGAACTCAGTTGCTATCTGCTGATAGTGTCCTCGGCTGAGTAAAAAACAAGCACGAACGGCAAGTGCTACCGATGCCAGTGCGAACAACACTAAAGCGCCGTACCACATTGACTGTGGCCAGATCAGCGGCGTAGCCCAGGGTGTTGCAGCGGTAGATCCATATTGCAGTGTATCGTGAATCACAAACCAGCCAACGTACAAAAAAAATATACCAAGCATGGCACACGATAGTGCCGAGATGACATCGAGAATAGCTTGGTAGAGTTTGCCAAGCCGTCGATGAACTATGTCGATACGGATATGTGCTCGCTCAATGAGTGCAACAATAAATGCCAATGAAGATCCAATGGCAAGCACATAACCGCCCAGTTCATCCGCCCCTTGTAATGAGATGTTTGCCAGTTTTCGTAGCACAGTCTCCAATGATACGAAAGCTGACAGAAGCAACAGACTGGTTCCAAAGAGCCAACTTATCCAGATTACCGCCTGACCAGAGAAACTGTTCTCTTGTATACCGCTGTGTGTGTGCGATTGTTTTGACATTAAAGTTAGTCCATTCTAGTAGTCCGTCAACCCGAAATATCAGGATTCAGCGGGCCTGTCTGTGTTCGTGGCAAGGCACCCTTACGAAGGCCTATC
>CAYGSW010000173.1:0-11048 GCA_964352535.1 uncultured Granulosicoccaceae bacterium
AAAATGAATCTGCTAAGAGAGCTAAATGAGGATCTGTCAAGCTGAAAATCGCTCTATTTGCATTTAATTGGCTGAAGAATTAGCTTGTAATTCAACAGTTTAATTTAAATCAATTGTGCCATTTGACGGAATCTTTCAGGCAGGTAAACTGCGCACATCAACTGCGACAAGATTTTGTAAGTATGTCTGAAAACCGTATCTACCCGGTGCCTTCCGAACTTGCGGAACTGGCCCACATCAATGAAGAACGTTACGAGGAGATGTACGCCCGCTCTGTGAGTGATCCTGACGGCTTCTGGGCAGATCAAGCCGAGCAGTACATTGATTGGTTCAAGCCCTGGGATAGCGTGCAGGAATGGGATTTTCACAAAGGCGACATCAGCTGGTTCAGCGGTGCGAAGGTCAACGTTGCCTACAACTGTCTTGATCGTCACCTTGAAAAACGTGCTGATCAGACAGCCATCATCTGGGAGGGTGATGACCCTTCAGAGTCACGGAATATCAGCTATCGCGAGTTGCACGATGAGGTCTGTCGTTTCTCCAATGCCCTGAAAGGCCTGGGCGTGAAAAAGGGTGATCGTGTGTGCATCTACATGCCGATGATTCCTGAAGCGGCCGTGGCCATGCTCTCCTGCGCACGCATCGGGGCCATTCACTCCATCGTGTTTGGTGGCTTCTCACCCGATGCACTGAAGGATCGCATCAACGATTCCGCATGTTCCGTTGTCATTACTGCCGATCAAGGGTTGCGCGGCGGACGCAAGGTCCCATTGAAAGCCAATGCAGACATTGCCTGCGAGAAAACTGACTGCGTAAAACGCATGGTAGTGGTGAAGCGTGGTGGTGAGGATGTGAATTGGAAAGATGGCCGCGATCTGTGGTATCACGAGCTGATCGTGGGCGCGTCCAATGAATGTCCTGCCGTTGAAATGGATGCAGAGGATCCTCTGTTCATTCTGTATACCTCAGGCTCTACCGGCACGCCCAAAGGCGTGCTGCACTCCAGCGGCGGCTACATTCTCTACGCTGCCATGACGCACAAATGCGTGTTCGATTACAAGGACGGGGATGTGTACTGGTGTACGGCCGATGTCGGTTGGGTGACCGGACATTCCTACATCGTGTACGGACCACTAGCCAACGGTGCAACCACCTTGATGTTCGAAGGGATACCCACCTACCCTAGTGTGAGCCGATTCTGGCAGGTCATTGCAAAGCACAAGGTCAATACCTTCTATACAGCGCCCACGGCCATACGTGCACTGATGGCGCAAGGTGATGAAGCGGTTACCTCTGTGGACAGAAGCACGCTGCGCATACTGGGAAGCGTGGGCGAACCGATCAACCCGGAAGCCTGGGAGTGGTACTCACGCGTGGTGGGTGATTCACAGTGCCCAGTGATCGATACCTGGTGGCAAACAGAAACTGGCGGAATATTGATCAGCCCACTGCCAGGTGCCACCGCACTGAAACCCGGATCTGCGACAAAACCCTTCTTTGGTGTCGTGCCTGAGCTAGTCGACGAACAGGGCAACATCCTGGAGGGTGCTGCCTCCGGCAATCTTGTCATGACGCGACCATGGCCTGGCATGATGCGATCGGTGTATGGCAACCACGAACGCTTCAAGGAAACCTACTTTGCCACCTACCCCGGCTACTACTTTACCGGCGATGGCGCTCGACGCGATGAAGATGGTTACTTCTGGATTACAGGCCGAGTAGACGATGTGCTGAACGTCTCCGGGCACAGACTTGGCACTGCTGAAATTGAAAGTGCACTGGTGCTGCACGAAGCCGTTGCAGAAGCGGCGGTGGTCGGGTACCCGCATGACATCAAGGGTCAGGGCATCTATGCGTATGTGACGCTGATGAACGGCGTTGAAGC
Source organism: uncultured Granulosicoccaceae bacterium (assembly GCA_964352535.1). Taxonomy (GTDB): domain Bacteria; phylum Pseudomonadota; class Gammaproteobacteria; order Granulosicoccales; family Granulosicoccaceae; genus Granulosicoccus. Next base: position 1,886 of record CAYGSW010000173.1, read on the forward strand.
CAGTGATGAACTTAAGGCGGATCTGGTCAAGCATGTACGTGCAGAAATCGGCCCCATCGCCACGCCCGATCTACTGCAGTGGGCACCCGGATTACCCAAGACGCGATCGGGGAAGATCATGCGCCGCATCCTGCGCAAGATTGCCGAGAATGATATTGGCAGTCTTGGAGATACATCGACGTTGGCAGACCCGGGGGTTGTGGATGGCTTGGTGGAGCATCGGGCCAATACCTGATCCGGGCTGATGCTTCATGGTGAACCCTATAAGGTGGAGCTGGCAGGCTTATGGGGCAATCAGACCACAGCACTCATGTGCCGCGAACAAACTGTCAGCTTGATGGCGTTCTTGCTCCAGAGTTATCTCTCCAGTTTCGTTACTCCAAAGCTCTTACTCCAGAAAGGCAGTAACACGCTCGAACACGCCGTTGTCCGGCAATACTCTCGACAGTCCGGTCAACGGTGATGCATGTCCACCATCATCCAGCCACAGCACTTGAATATCGATACCGAGTGCTGTAAGAGCATCAGCGTATCGCTCTGTATGCAATGGCAACACCCGCCGATCATTCTCGCCATGAATAAGTAATGTGGGTGGGTGATTGTCCGTTGCCAATGCCAGAGGCTGTGCACGGTTGTTATCAGTGGCACGGCTAAACACCGAGCGCACTTCCGGATAATCCAGCGGCAAATCATACGGTCCTGACATGGCGATCAGCCCATTGAGTTGTACAGAAGAATCGGCAAGCCAAGACGCATCAGCCGCTATCAGGGCCGCGGTGTGTGCACCCGAGGAATGACCCAGCAGAACGACTGGCAACGTACTGTCATCACTGACTGCTTGTTGCGTTGCTGCAGTATCAGTCGGTGCATCAGTTATTCCATCAGGCAGTTCATCAGTCAGCGCTTCAGGCAACGACTTGATGGCCAGTACGACGTCCTCAACAAACGCAGGAAAGGATACCTCGGGGTACAAGCGGTAATCAGGAATGATCACCCAATGCCCTTCACCGGCTAGTGCATGCGCTACGAATTCATAGTCTTCCTTAATGCCTTTGCGCCAGGCACCGCCATAGACAAACACCACGACCCGGGATTGACTTGTGGGCGCATCCGGTGTGTAGATGTCCATGGTTTGCCGTGACTCACTGCCATAAGGCACATCAGACTTCAGGCTGTAGGCAGAGTCAGGTGTTATGGCGTTCAGGGCACTGAGCGCCGCATTACCCTGGCAAGCACTAAGTATGGCAGCGGCGCACAATGCAGCGAAGACTCGCAGCCATTGCACAAGGCGATGAGCAATGCGTGCATTTTTGGCGTCACTAACGCCCATCAAACAAACGTTACAAGAGCTAACAACATGACTAAAGCTCACACCGGCTGCCAAGATTGAACATCGCATAAGCTCAAAGCAAATCCACCACACGTTGTAGCAACTGCTCATCGTCCCATTCACGCGGACCCAGCGCCTCATACACCACCTTGCCGCTGGCATCCACGACAATGGTTGTGGGCAATGCCCGTATCGCCCAGTTCGGCAAGGTGTCTGCATCTCCCAGCACGTTAGGAAAATCGATGGATATTTTTTCCAGAAATGCCTCGACCGCTATGGCCCCCTCGCCTGCATTGATTGCCAGCATGCCCACACCCTGGGGCTCAAGGAATTCATAAGCCGCGTTCATCGAGGGTATCTCTTCAATACACGGTGGACACCAGGTTGCCCAGAAATTGATGACCCACGGTTTGCCCATCAGAGTTTCGGCGTTCCAGACAGAATCATCCAGCTCCTTTAACTCAAACGTGGGCAATGTTCGATCAACCTCTGACAGGCGTTGCTCGACGGCAGGCTTTTCTGTGGCCTGCGCAGTGGTTGCCTGTGTATTGGTTGCCTGCTCATCTGCGTCAGCCATGGCCGCGGCATCTACAGAAGTAGCCGTGCCGTTGTTAGCCCCTTGTTGCACAAACGTGGCAGCTATGGCACCCGCGGCCACACAGCCCACCACCAGTCCAACCACTCCCAGTCGATTCATGTCAGCTCAACCCTAACCTGTTGTACTGACAAGCTTTGATGGATACGCCTCACAACGCATCACCACCCGTTCCATTGGTCTTTGAACGATCCTTGAAAGTCAGAGACGCCGAATTGATGCAATAGCGCAGCCCTGTGGGCTGGGGACCATCCGGGAACACGTGCCCAAGATGTGCACCGCAGGCGTCACACATGACCTCGGTGCGTCGCATTCCCAACGTGTCGTCAACCTCTTCGTCTATGACGTCGTCATTCGCAGGTTTGTAGAAGCTGGGCCAGCCGCTGCCTGAGTCGTACTTGTGGGCCGAATCAAACAAATCCTCGCCACAGCACACACAGGCATACATACCATCGCCCTTATGCCCATCAAACTCGCCGGTAAAGGCCCGCTCAGTGCCTTTTTCGCGTGCAATCTTGAATTGTGTTGGCGTCAGCGTTTCTGCCCATTCAGCCAACGATTTTTCAACTTTTCTAGCCATGAAACTCCCCATTTAATGGTTATGAACTGCGTATTACTGCCAACTGATGAATATTCCCTGACTTAACATGAGCCCAACCCTCCGGCCCTCGTATAATAAGGCGTGAACGCGAGAAAAAAACCCGACAAAGACCCTGCCAAACCCGTCAGCGATGACGACATGGCACTGTTCAGAGAAGCCGTCGGCAAGGTTCGCTCAGTGGCTCACGACCGGTTTGAAGAAACACGATCCGCTCCGACACCTGTTGTACGACACTCAGAGCGTGATGATCGTTCGGTCATGCAGTCGCTACTCGAAGATTTAAGCGAATCGGACTTTCTCGAAACGGGTGAGCATCTATCCTACACCGCGCCAGGCGTCCAGCGCAGCGTATTGAAAAAGCTCAAGAGTGGCCGTTATTCCATCCAATCCGAGATCGATCTGCACGGCCTGACCGTCGAAGAAGCTCGCAAGGAACTCTCTGAATTTCTCAAGGAAGCTCAACAACGCCGTCACCTTGGCATCCGTATCATTCACGGCAAGGGGCGCAAAAACGCCGAGTGCTCTCCCAGACTCAAGCCTGCGGTGAATCAGTGGCTGCAGCGCAACAAGATGGTGCTGGCTTTTTGCTCTGCACGCATGAATGATGGCGGTACTGGCGCTGTCTATGTGCTGCTCAAGCGTGGTGATTGAATCCTGCCATATCACTGTTGATGTCATGCACAGGTAATGTAGTGCACGGGTGATGCGATGCGGATAATGTAAGTCACTCCCAATAATTGCAACGTAGCGTCGCTATTGTCGACTCGGTAAGTGAACGATATGATGGAAACATGGAAATTCGTAGCGAACAACCTGAGGATTATCAGCTTATCCACCAACTAACAGCTGATGCCTTTGCGCCGAAGGCGTTTAGCGATGGTACTGAACCAACCATAATTCGCAAACTGCGTGCAGCTGGAAATCTGACACTCTCTCTTGTTGCAATCGAAAACGGTACGGTGGTCGGCCACGTCGCCTTTTCTCCTGTGAGCATCGGTGAATCCGATGTTGCCTGGTATGGTCTCGGGCCAGTTTCAGTGCGTCCGGATCTACAGCGACAGGGTATCGGTACCGCTTTGATTAATGAAGGAATGCGCAAGCTTGAGACTATGGGTGCCTGTGGATGTGCGCTCATCGGTGATCCGAAGTACTACAGCAGATTCGGATTTGTATCCGACGGTAGTATTCACTATCAGGATCTGCCCGATGCCCATGTGCAATGGAAAAGTTTTGGCGCACAGCGTCCGCAAGGCTCACTGGTTTTCAGCCCTGAATTCGGTGACTGATCAAGCGTGTATTACCAGTTTTAATCGGCAACGGGATTCCGGTGTTTAGAGCAAAGCAATGCCAACAACATACACCGACTTCTCCAACCGTCTTGCACATGCGCATCCTGTTTTAACAGCATTTGCCTGCTGTGCAGTTCCGATAGTTACGGTTATCATCTGCACAACATGGTCGATGGGCGCTGGCCTGATCGAAGCTTGCATACCTTTTATTGATGGCTGCACATCCATCAGCCGGGCCTGCAGACAGATACCCGTTCTCTATTTTTTTCGCACCATTATGTTGCCTTGCTCCGTACTGCTGATTCTATTCTGGTGGCAGGAGCGCAACAGACTCAAGCATCAAGAACCTGAACGTGTGCTGTTGCGACGGGTAGCAACATTGCTTGCACTGGTGGGTGCATTCTTTCTAGTTCCTTACGTGATATTCCTTGGCACTACCGGGCCTATATACGAGTTTCTTCGACGTATCGGTATCTATTTCTTTTTTGCAGGGACAGGATTCGCACAAGTGATAATCACGCTTGGTGTAGAAACAGGGAGGATCGATCCAATTGAACGACGGCTTCGTCGATTGCGTCAGCTGCTGGTTACCATACTGTTGGCGCTGGGTCCGCTGAATCTATTACTTAAAGCGATGCTTGTTGACCCCGACGCTGCAGAAAATGTTATCGAGTGGTGGTTCGGGCTTGCGCTATTCCTTTGGTTTGGGGTGATGTCAGTGACTCGTTGTAACGCAGAGCGCTGCGTCAGAAAGCAGCTTTGACACAACGCACTGAGTGACGAAGTGAATAACACACTGATTAACACTGAACACTGGTCCCGAAAAACGAAGGCAGTAGAAAACAATGACCCTGAATAAAAGACTGTGCCAAACCCGACTATCAGCTGAAAATATTCAGCCCGTCATCCCATGATCCGCCAAAGTTAGCAAGATCAGGGAATACACCATTAAGATCACTGTCGCTCACCCCCATCCAGCGAGCCATCAATGCGCCATACTGATTGATGGACATACTCGGAATGATACGGCCTTTATCCCCTGTGTCATCTTCTGAGCCAACTGTCATGTTCGGAAACTTACCCATCATCTGTCCACCGTTAACCGCGCCACCCATAACCATGTAATGCCCACCCCAGCCATGATCACTGCCGTCGCCGTTAGTGGTCAATGTTCGGCCAAAATCAGAGGCTGTGAAGGTTGTTACAGCATCCGTCATGTTTATTTCACTCAAGGTATTCTGAAAATCAATCAGGCTGCGATTCAGATCAGTGAGCAAGGCGTTGAGTCTGGGTGTCTGTGCATCATGCGTGTCCCAGCCACCTGCGCCGACGAAAAATATCTGTCGCTTCATACCCATCTGCTGGTTACCGGCAATTAGCCTTGCCACCATGCGCAGCTGTTTGGCCAACTTGCTACCACTGTCGTAGCCTGTTGAAAAATCCGTGTTCGCCTGTAACGTTGCCCTGAGTTTTGCAGCACCAGATTTTGCGCGTGTGAAGGACGATGCCACCTGTCGCTTCAGTGGATGATCGGAGTTCAGATCCAGCATGGCATCCAACGTGTTGCCTCGAGCCAGACTGTTGCTCGACCCTGCAACACCATCCAGGTATTGAAGTGGCGTTAATCCATAACTTGGGCTGAGCGATATTGGCTGCACTTGTCGTCCCGGCAACCAGTAGTTACTGCCCGCCACCGAAAAACTGGGAGGCAGACCGCCTGAGTTGTTCGCATGCTGCAGAAGGTCTGCCATGCGTCCACCCCAGCCTGTGCCAACCACAGAAGCTGGCGAGCTGCTTAGCCCCTTTAACCACTGTTCCTGCTGATGATTGTGAGCGAACAGATCGTTAGGCACCGCATTGCCACCTGCCTGAAACTGCGAACGCGTAATGGGCGTTATGAGGTTGCCAACGTTACTGAACAAAGCAAGCTTGGCACCGGCATCGGCGGGTGTCTTGTTGTAAAGACCATGCAAATCAGATAAAAGTGGATGAAACCCTATTCCGGCGCTACTACCATCAGTCAGCAGACTTTCCCTGGGCACAGCCAGATTGCCGCGACTTCCAGCGTATTGCGAGTAGCCATCATCATCAGTGGGTACAAACATCGAAAACGAATCGCTTCCGCCATACAAAAATACACAAACCAGTGCCTTGTAATCATCCAGCGAGTTGTAGTCTGAACTGGCTGCCAGAGCCGAGCCGATCATCCCCAGTTTGCCGTTCATGGCTCCTGCCCCCGAGCCGAGCAACGATATGGCTGCACACTGGCGCAGGAACTCTCGGCGTTGACGTACTTTTTTGCTAGTCAGATTAGCCATTACATTTGCACCAGATAGTCAGGAGAGGCCATGATGAGCGTGATCGCATCCCGTACACGGGCAAGCAAACCCTGCGGTGTATCGGCCAAGGCCAGAAGGTGCGCAGACAACAGATCACGAAGCCCCGGGCTCATATTGCCTGCCAGCAACACAATATCCAGATGGTCTAAAAGCGCGTCAACGTCAGCGGCCAGTTCAACCTCATACGTAAAATCAAGAAACGATACGGCATGTCCGGGATCGGTAATCGAGGCCACTGAGTACTGCTGGATCTGACGACCAATTCGGTTACTGGTTGCTAACTCATTGCTCTCGGTAAACAGCTGGAACTCGGGTGCTTTCAGAGCAGCATCGGCAACCACACCCACCGGAGAATAACCGGGTTGAAAGAAGTTGAACACTGACGGAGACTTCAACGGGGCTTGGCCGGTATCAAGCTCAAGATCCATCAACTGGGGAGACACCGTGTTGTACTGATCGCGCACCGAGCTGCTTTGTGAACCGGGCAAAACACCAAAGGTGCGCCAGAGATGACTTAACCGAATCACAGGTTCACGTAATTTTCCGTATGCATTGACGTTGGGGATAGTGCGCGCCTCATCGTGCATCAACAATGCTTTGATGACGGCCTTCAGATTTCCTCGAGTGCCGGTTCCATCATCGTTAAACACCTGAGCGATATCCCGCACATACTGACGTGAGGGGTTGCTTGTTACCAAACGCTTGATCAACTGCTGCACAACAAACGGCCCAACATTCGGATGATTGAAAATATTGTCCAGTGCACGTTCAAGATCTTCTCTGGCAGACAATCCCGCGGGTAGTACTTCTCCGTTGAGCAGCACTTTTTGACTGGTGTCGTGGTAATCCTCAAAGGGCTGCATCGGATTGATCATGTCAGCGCCGGTAAACAGCGGTCTGTCCCATCGGCCAGCATCAGCATAATTCCAACCAGTGAACACGCGTGCAAAAGACTCTACCTGTTCTTGCGTGAACACAGGACTGCCATCGGTTGTGCCATCAATATTGAGGTTGTGCAGACCAATGGTGAAGAGCTGCAACACCTCTCTTGCATAGTTCTCATCGGGCCGGGTGGATGCGTCCATATCGCCTTTGCCGTTTTGCAGCATGCTCAGGTAGATACCCATCACCGGATGCAAAGTGACTTTCTCCAGTAGCTCTCGGTAGTTACCGAACGCATTGTCCAACAGCATCTGGTAGTAGGAGGTGATCCCGTGTTGCGCATTGGCCAGGGTATACCCCGTATCGGAGACGACAAACAACTGACTTAATGCAAACGCTACTCGCTGACGTAACTGGTCTTCACCATCTACTGCGCTCTTCCACCAGATTTCATGACGCGGCCCGCGTCCACTACCGTTGGAATACTGCCGCACATACGCTAATTGGGAGGCACCTTGGAGCGTGAACTGACGTTCCAACCAATTTTCGACACCCAGTGTCTGCACTTGTTCAATTTCTGCACGCGTGGCACCAAAGGTCGCCTGCATAAGCAGCCTGGCAGCTTCTTCTGCAGATACCGCAGTTGGCGAATCGAAGACGGACACAAGACGCTGTACATTCGCTGTCAAGCCTTGAGCATTGGTCACTTCAAGCACCAGCGAATAGTCTCCCGTCTCGGTGTAGGTGTGTTCTACAACCGATGCGTCGGACAGTTCAACGGGCTGGCTGCTATCACCGAAGATCCAGCGGTAGGAGACAATCCCTTCATTATCCGTGGATGCCGAGGGATCTACCGATACTGTGAACGGTACGGTGCCTGCGGCATTGTCATCTAAGCCAGCAAAGACAAATGCAGCTTCCGGTGGCGTGTTCTCCGGATCAGGATCAACGGCAGTCTCCACCACGGAAAAAATACTTCGCGACCAGACTGATGGACCGGTCGCATTTCGGCCTCTGACCCGCCAGGCATGGTAAGTGGCAACCGGTTGCGTCACCGTCTGCGTCAGCCTGCACAAGCCATCATCGGCACATATCTGGTTGGCCAGTAAACCCACCACATTAGGTGTGGTGTTCTTGGCAACATTGTCGAAGATATGGAACTCATAGGTAAATGCCTTGGGATCGCGCTCCCAGACAAACTCCACTTCAGAATCCTGAACCAGATCTGCCGCAACTGCCGGTGACACGTTGACAGGCCTGGAAGGAATTTCGGTTGCAGCTGCGCTTAAAGCAAAGCTTCGAGCTGCAAATTCGGATGTACCTGCGGCATTGCTGGCACTGACCTGCCACTGGTAGTCATTAGCCGCTGGTAAATCGAGATCAAGCGACAGTGAGCACGTATCTGCATCGCACGCGGAATCAGCCAGGTTAGCGCTGAGCAGCGATTCTGCTGGCGTGCTTGCGGAAACCAACTGCAGAACATAGCCGCTGGCCGCTTCAGTTCTCAACCAGCTGAAAGACTGTGACGTGCCAGCCTCCAGTGTGGCCTGTGGCAAGGGCAGATCAAGCACTGGTGTGACTGGAGGATCGTTGACAACCTCCACTATGGAGAAAGTGCTGCGAGACCAGTTAGATTTACCGGACGCGTTACCAGCACGGATGCGCCATGCATGATTGCTAGCAATAGGCAGTGAGACCTCGGCGCTGAACCGACAAAGTTCGGCATCACACACATCGGTTGGAAGCAGACCATAGACAAAATCCAGTGTTGCAGATGTGGTGCGATCAAAGACGTGGTAATCGTAGGTTTCCACGACAGGATCAAACTGCCAGACGAACTCTACAGTGGCACCTTCATTGATATCAGCGTTGACAGCAGGGCTCACATTCACCGGCGTGTCAGGTCGCGGGATGGCCAGATCCAGACCGCGAGTTATCCAGCCTGATTCTCCACCGGTATTAGCAGCCTTCACTCGCCAGTCGTACAAGCCTGGTTCAGTGCCTGGCAGTGCAACGTCGAGTGTGCAACTGGAAGCCGAGCAGCTTTCGGCCAGAATGGTTGTTGAGAAGAAAGGCTGATCGAAGCCCCCGGCTGTAGAGGCGAGTTCAAATTCATAGCTTGCAGCC
>CAYGSW010000173.1:11058-12993 GCA_964352535.1 uncultured Granulosicoccaceae bacterium
AAAAGCTTTCGGTTGTGCCTGCAACCAGCTGGGCGTCAGCTTCAGGGGCCGTGAGCTCAGGCGTAGCGGGTGGATCTGGCAAGCTCGGCGGCGCATCTTCGTCGCCGTAGAAAATAATGTCATCCATGTCTGCCGAGCCACGCACCATGACCCCGTTAATCGACAGGATGCTGTTACCAGGCTGAGCCTGTTGTAAATCTGCTTGCAGGTCTTTGTTGAACAGATGCCATTCGCCGTCGTAAGCCAGCGTACCAAGGCCAGCTCTGACGTTGTTAGCGGCTACTGCCGGACTGCCGAGTCTATAGTGTGTGTAGTAGACGTAGCGGAACCCTTCAGTGGTATCAACAGCAAAATACACCGTGAAGGGGCTGTTAGTACGCATCCGCCAACTCACCGAATGTTGATTCTCGATGCCCAGCGCCGCTGTTGTGGCCGTACGATTACCAGTAATAAACGCGTTTAACCGATCAGTGCCTCTCAATGCAATAAACCGATTACCATCCTCTTGAAGATTCTCGATGCTGAATCCGGCAGGTGTTTTGTCCGCGATGCGCCACTTGGCAGTATCACCCTGCTCTGCATCATCGACAACAGTGGATCGTCCATCGGGCGCTTGCACCGTGACGCTGACAGTATCAGAGTGACTAGCCCCTGAATCATCAGTGACAGTGAGTGTCAAATTGGCGCGACCAACCGTCCTGGCAGGCAGAGTCAGAGCTGCAGTATTGCCTAACACTGTGTTTTTATCATCCGTCCAGCGCCACAGAGAAATCTGCCCATCGGCATCCACGCTCTGAGAGCCATCAAGCTGTATATCTGACCCCAACGGCACTTGAGTGTCTGCGCCTGCGGTTGCTACAGGGGTGGTGCTGAGTTGTTCAGCGTCGAAGAGAACGACATCATCCAGATCAATGGATCCGCGTACCTGAACCCCTTGAACCGCCAGGATCGTATTGCCAGGCTGTGCAACGTCCAGATCAGCCTGAAGATTGCGCGTGTACGATTGCCAATAGCCGTTAAAGGACTGCCTGCCAAGTCCAACGCTGACGACTCTACTGGTGGCTCTTGGCAAAGTGTCAGTGGAGTGCGAGTAGCGTATGTACCTGAGTCCCTGCTCTGTATCAACCACAAAGGCAACGGTGAAGCCCCTGGTTGCACGAAGCCGGAAAGATGCGGATGTTTTTTCCGTTAGATTCAGGCCAGGTGCGGCTGCCGAAGTATTTCCCAGCATGAACCCGTTTTGCTGGTTCGTGCTTGTGAAGGTGAGGTACCCGTTTTGTCCCTCAACCGCATGGTTTATTGCGTGACCATCTGGCGTGGTATCGAACACTTGCCAAGCATCACTGCTACCCGACTCTCCATCTTCAACAACAACCAGGCTTTGTGCCATTACGGATGTACAGGCAATTAGAAGCGTTAAGCCTGCAAGGAACTTCTTGACCATAAGCTGATGTTCGATGTCGGTGTTTTTTACTAGGACCTCATCGAGTATACGTTGCACGTGCACTAGATCACACAGTGCGGCGTGCATTCATCCGTTAATACTTGTTGCTGCAATCAAGAATATCGAACAAAGCAGCTGAGTAAAGTCACTGAGAGTGTGTCAATGAATTTCAAAAGCCGTTGAATAGATAGGGGATTTTTACCAGGAGCTATACTGACGTCTTTTGAACCTGACAATCTGGCAAGAAGTGAAGACCATCAGCCTCTCATACCACTGAGCTTTAAAAACCAATCAAACGCTTTACCCATGACACCGCCTTACTAATCCAGCGCTTGATAAAGCCACCTTTGGCGCGTGAGCGTTGGTTTGGATCGTCAATCACAACATCATCAGAGTCCAGAGAGAGCACAACGTCAGTGTTGTTCGGCAAGCCCAGCTCAACCGTTGGTACTGTGGCTGGCATCTGATCGTCGGCATTACCTGCTTGAGAC
>CAYGSW010000174.1:0-12955 GCA_964352535.1 uncultured Granulosicoccaceae bacterium
ACACAGACAGGCCCGCTGAATCCTAATATTTCGGGTTGACGGACTACTAGGAGGCATCGCCAATCTTGTCTTGCGTATTGGTATCGAAGTCGCTGGCATCATGACGCTCATGCAGTTGCGATGAAGGCTCACCAAAGTTTCGGTTGACCATGCGCCCGCGCTTGACCGCCGGGCGTGCATCAATGGCGTTTGCCCAACGGTTTACGTGGGTGTACGAGGCCGCATCAAGAAACTCTGCAGCCTCATACACGGTGTTTAGCACCACAGCTCCATACCACGGCCAGATCGCCATGTCAGCAATGGTGTAATCGTCACCACACATGTAGGTGTTGTTGGCCAGATGACGATCCAGCACATCCAGCTGGCGTTTGGTTTCCATGGTAAAGCGATCAATGCAGTATTCGATCTTGATGGGGGCGTAGGCATAGAAGTGACCAAACCCGCCGCCCAGATACGGGGCACTGCCCATTTGCCAGAACAACCAGTTCAGGCATTGTGTGCGACCTGCAGGGTCTGTAGGCAGGAATGCAGCGTATTTCTCTGCCAGATACAACAGGATTGAGCCACTCTCGAACACACGTGTGGGTGGTTTTGTGCTGTGATCCATCATGGCGGGAATCTTGGAATTGGGGTTGATGTCCACAAAGCCGCTGCCAAACTGATCACCATCGCCGATGCGAATGAGGTGGGCGTCGTATTCTGCGTCGGTGATTCCCGCAGCCAGTAATTCTTCCAGCATTATCGTCACTTTTACGCCGTTTGGTGTTGCCAGTGAGTAGAGCTGCAGGGGGTGTTTACCAACCGGCAGCTCCTTTTCGCTGGTGGGGCCTGCGATGGGTCGATTGATACTGGCCCAGGTGCCGCCGCTGTCGGCCTCCCAGGTCCAGACCGCGGGTGGGGTGTAGTCGGTATTGTTGCTCATGAATCTACAGTATCAGTTATCGGATGGGGTTCATGCGTAGACCGCGTATACTATTCGATCCTTGATTTTCCTGCCGATCATCGCACCATGTGCATATCGAAACCCCGCACCTGCACTTAGTGGCTCACCATCCGGATAGTTCACTGCTCGATCGCCTGGCCGGTATCGATTTTGGTACCTCCAATTCCAGCGTCGGCCTTTTTCGCAACGCGTCTGCAGAATTGCTTAATGTAGCTGGCGAGGGGTGCTCGGTGCCCAGTGCCATTTTCTATTCCACAGAAAATCCGGAGGTATCGTTTGGCAAACAGGCTGTTGAGAATTACACACAGGGTACTGAAGGGCGCCTGTTACGATCATTGAAGTCAGTGTTGGGCACGGCCTTGATGAATGAGAAAACGCTGATCCGCAACAAGCGGGTTGCTTTCTCCGACATCATAGAAGACTTTTTCAGGTATCTGAAACACCAGCTTGATGCGCAGCGTCACACCGATGTTCATAGCGTAGTGCTTGGGCGCCCTGTGCATTTTGTCGACGATGATGAGGCTCGCGACCGTACGGCAGAAAAGCAACTGCGAGACATCGCCGCATCGGCGGGTTTCCAGCATATCGAATTCCAGTTCGAGCCCATTGCGGCGGCCTTGAACTATGAAAGCTCACTGACACGCGAAGAGTTGGTTGTCATTGTTGATATTGGTGGCGGTACGGCTGATTTCAGTGTGTTGCGGCTCTCGCCCAAACGGCACACGGACAAGGAAAGGGCTGATGATGTACTGGGCAATATGGGTGTACATATTGGCGGTACTGACTTTGATCGTCTTCTGAGCTTGCACAGCGTCATGCCGGTTATGGGCTTTGGCTCAGCCGTGAAGAGTTCAGGGCGCACCTTGCCGGGCTCTGTTTTTTTTGATCTGGCCACCTGGCATCGTATTCCGTTGTTATATAACGTTAAGGTGTGGAATCAGGTTCAGCAAATGCGTCTGGATGCGGCCCAGCCAGATCGGTTGGATACCCTGTTGTCTGTCATCGAGCATCGTCTGGGGCATGCGTTGGCGCGGTCGGTGGAATCTGGCAAGATTCTATTGTCTGATCAGCAGCGTGCGGCAATTAAGCTGGACTATCGTGCCAATTCCCTGGTGGAATGTGCGGTTAGTCGCGATGATATGGAAGAGGCTATCAGTGCGGCCGTGATCAGTCTGTGTGATTGTGTTGAGACGGGTCTCAAGCAAGCGGGTGTGCAAGCGAGCGACATCACCAGCGTGTTCTATACAGGTGGATCTTCCAGTGTGCCATGCTTGCAGTCTGCGTTTGAGGCTCTACTGCCAGCGGCCACCCACAAGCGTGGCGATGTGTTTGGCAGTGTGGGTCTGGGGCTTGCGCTCGACGCGGCCAGACGTTTTGCATAAGTGCATAAGTGCGAGTCTGCTTAGGCGCGTGGTAACACAGGCGCTTAATCCAGCAGTTGTCTTATGCGCTGGCACCGTGAATCATCCGCATCTGGAAACTGCCTGACAACATCCAGTATCTGTGAGATGGTTTGCGCATCAACCGCAATGCCATCGCGCTGCCTTGTCAGGCGGTTGCGATTTTCAGGCTCACCGGGCATCAACACCTCGTCTACATCGATGGCGCTTTTACGGCCCTTTATGTAGGAATAAAATTCTTCCGTGCGCTGCTCGATGCTGCTGGTATCATCAAATGCACTGGGATCAATGATGATGGAGAACATATTATTGGTGACTCCCCGTGGCAGGTGCGACATGGAAGCAACGGTATGATCACTTGCCAGAGCACCTGCAAGTAATTCGACAAAAATGCCCAGGCCCGATCCCTTGTGCGCGCCAAACGCTGCCAGAGAACCGCGGCGATCATTGGCCATCGGAGCTGGGTCGAGCGTTTCCAGCCCATTTTCATCAAGCAGGCAGCCTGGTGGCATTATCTGGCCGGTATTATTGGCTACCCTGACCTTACCGAAAGCAACAGTGCTGGTGGCAATATCCAGCAAGGGTTTGGCCTTGGCGCTAACAGGCATCGCCATGCTGATAGGGTTAGTGGAAAAGCCACTTTCGGCAGCACCATACGGGGAAACGATGGGCGCGTGGCCGACCACGTTGACAAAATGCAGAGAGACAAAGCCACGCGCTGCACAATACTCCGAGTAGGTGCCCACGCGAGAGACGTGCCCGGAGTTGCGCAACGCAAGAATACACACCTTGTGCTTATCGATCTGTTGCATGGCGTGGTCCAGAGCCAGTAGCGCCATGCGATGGCCGAAACCGCGGCGTGCATCCACGACGCTGATAGCGCCGATAGGGGCTTGCAGCTCAGGTGATTGATTGGGTACCAGGTTGCCATCCAGCACTTGCTCCCCATACAGCGGCAGCATGCCGATGCCATGTGAGTCATGGCCTGTCAGATTGGCATCCACCAGATGGCTGGCGACAATATCGGACTCCTCAGCATTGCAGCCATAGACTTCGAGAACCGCGGCGGCAAAGGTTTTCAAGGCGTCGGGTGAATGATGCATGCAGGATCTTCAACGAGTCGGTGAGTTTTTCTGAACATGATGATAACCTGTGCTGCCGAGCGCTCGTTCATCAACCCTTCGCAAGGCCACTTTCTTATGGTCAGATTCGGCATTCTCTCAACAGCAAAGATTGGTTACCAGCATCTGGTGCCAGCCATTGGTCAGGCCGACAATGCACAGTTGGTAGCCGTGGCCTCTCGAGATGCCAGAAAAGCCCGACAGATGGCTGCCCATTTCAACGCGCCCCTCGCGTTTGATTCCTATGAAGCGCTACTCGCCAGCGATGAGATAGACGCCGTGTATATCCCGCTGCCCACTTCGCATCATGTGGAGTGGACACTCAATGCCATCAAGGCGGGCAAACATGTGTTGTGCGAAAAACCGATATCACTGCACGCCGCCGACATCAAGAAAATAATCAAGGCACGCGACAAGGCCGGTGTGGTTGTGTCAGAGGCCTTCATGGTTACCTACCACCCACAGTGGCTAAAAGTGCGTGAGCTGCTGGCAAAAGGTGTGATAGGACGACTGCGCATGATTGATTCGTCGTTTACGTACTTCAACAAGGACGCAGACAACATGCGTAACCGACCGGAACTGGGCGGTGGTGCCTTGCCTGATATCGGTGTTTATCCCACTGTGGCCGCGCGTTTTGCAACCGGGCAGGAACCATTATCGTTAACGGCCACGGTTGAATTTGACCCGGAGTTTAAAACCGATCGATATGCGTACAGTCAGATTGAATTTGAAGGATTTGATATGCGCATGTATGTGTCAACGCAAATGGGCAACAGGCAGACCATGGTGTTCCATGGCGATAAGGGCTTTATAGAACTCAGCGCACCCTTCAATTCAAATCTGTATGAAGGGGACGAAGTGCGCGTTCACAATAGTGCTCACAATGAAACCCATGTACATCGGTTCACTGGTGTCAATCAGTACAGGCATCAGATCGAGGCCTTTACAAAAGCTACGCGATCGAAAAGACCAAAGGTCTTTGCGTTGGAGGATTCATTTCTGAATCAGAAAGTCATTGACGCGATGTACAAGGCGGGCAAGTCGGGCAAGCGCGTCAAGGTGTAAGGCAGTCATTGTTAACGGGACAAAAGGTTTTGTATTATGGAGTCAATAACCAGTTACCAGATCCGAGTATCAAGCCGGCACCCTCATGTTGCTGCGCGGATATTGTCTTTGTTGACAACCAGTCGTCACAATGAAAACACGCTGGCTGAGAATGAATATGACCTGTATGAATGCAGTGATGAGGTCGTATTTCTTGATATCTCCAAACATGACGAGCTACAGACACAGATTGAATATGAAGCGGATAGCGAGCCGGATGCCCACGCAGAGTTTATAAGTGCACTAACAGGTTTTCCCGACACAAGCGTTAGAGTTCTCGAGCAGAAACTATTGGGATAGGACATCCCAGCAAGCGCCCATGGTGTGATAGTCCGTTTTACCCGGTGGTGATTTAAGGTTGTCAAACGCGCTACCATCGCGATTGCGTAGGCGAAACCAGGCACCTTGTTCATGGTCGACGAGATGCTTCCAACTGTATGACCACAGACGCTTGTAGTCGTCCAGATAGCGCGTTTCATGTGTATGGCGATACAGTCGCCAGGCTGCGGCAAACGCTTCGGCATGCACCCAGAAATACTTGTGAGTGTCCGCAAAGCTGCCATCAGGTGCAAAGCCATAAACCAGACCTTGATGCTCATGGTCCCAGCCTTGTTCAAGCGCTGCATCGTACAGCCTTACTGCCCTGCTTACCCATTGGCCTTGCGGATCATGCTTGTTGATCATCATGAGTAGCTTGCTCCATTCAAGCTGGTGTCCTGGCTGGAAGCCCCACGGCTTGAAAAGATCATCTGGTTTGTCGATGTTGTAGTGCATATCGCATTGCCAGTCACTATCGTAATGCTCCCAGATCAGCCCCTTGTTTTCATCAGCCAGTTCAATAGCAAAGCGTTGTGCAAGCGTGATGGCGCGATCAAGATAGCGTTGCTGTCCGGTAGCATCAAAAGCGGCAATCAAGGCTTCGCAAAGATGCATGTTGGCGTTCTGCCCGCGGTAAGGGTCGAGGGTTGTCAGAGTTGAGTCCAATTCGTCGGCGTAGGCGCGTGCATCTTCTTCCCAGAAACGGATGTGAGTAAAATTCCAGATGTCATCAATCAGGCTGGCGGCAGAGGTGATACCTGCCTGCACACAACTGGCGGCTGCCAGCATCACAAACGCATGCCCGTAAGCCATTGCCCGCCCGTCCGTGACTTCACCGTCTTCAATGACCCAGGCGTAGTGGCCCGTGTCCTGACGATGAACACGCTGAAGAAAATCAAGTCCATCAGTGGCCAGTTTACGGTGGTGTGAATCACCGTACAGACGAAAGGCGGTGGCGTAGTTGAAAACAAAGCGCGTGGAGCTGACCAGATGGCGCATACCGGTGTCATACACTGAGCCATCATCGCGAAAGCACTGGTGAAAGCCACCGTCATCGGCCTGCACGTTTGGTGCATAGAACGCAAGGATTGATTTTACATGCTCGTTGAGAAACTGCTCCGAAGTAAAATCGGGTTCGGCAGGAATGTTCATCAGTGCTCGTTGTTGCAGGGGTTGGCGTCAATTATAGACAGTCTGCGTGGGCGTGGCGCGGCGGCGGGCTTGCCGCTACTATAGGCGGAGTATTTCATAGACACGTTGAGCTTACGCATGCCGTTAACCATGAACCGCAAGGTTTTCATCACTTGTGCTGTCACAGGCTCTGGAACCACGCAGGACAAGAGTCCTCACGTTCCGCGCTCGCCGGAACAGATCGCCAACAGTGCCATTGATGCGGCCAAAGCGGGTGCTGCCGTTGTGCACTGTCATGTGCGTGATCCCCAGAGCGGTGAGCCACGTCGTGATGTGGCGCTCTATCGCGAGGTGACCGAGCGTATTCGTAACGCCTCAATCGATGTGGTTCTCAACCTCACCGCCGGTATGGGTGGTGATATGGTGTTCGGTGGTACTGACAGCCCGTTACCGTTGCACGCCGACACTGATATGGCAGGTGCTGCCGAGAGAGTGGCGCATGTCAGGGCCTGTCTGCCGGAGATCTGCACGCTTGATTGTGGCACGATGAATTTTGCAGATAGCGACTATGTCATGACCAATAGCCCGGGGATGCTGCGCACCATGGGCTCCATGATGAGCGACATGGGAGTCAAGCCAGAGATCGAAGCCTTCGACACCGGACATTTATGGTTTGCCAAACAACTGGTTGATGAGGGTGTACTGAAACCTCATGCACTTGTTCAATGCTGTATGGGAGTGCCCTGGGGAGCGCCAGACGATCTAAATACATTCATGGCCATGGTGAACAACATACCTGATACCTGGACCTGGTCTGCGTTCGCACTGGGGCGGCATCAGATGCCGTTTGTGGCAGCATCGGTGCTGGCCGGTGGCAACGTGCGTGTCGGGTTGGAAGATAACCTGATGCTCAGCCGAGGGCAGCTTGCGACCAATGCGCAACTGGTTGAACGGGCTGTAACAATCATTGAGTCATTAGGCGCGGAGGTTATCGGGCCGGAAGAGGTGCGCAAGCGGCTGGGTCTTTTCAAACGAGAGCTAGCATGAGTGTGGTAGAGACAGTTGCCTGTATCGGTGGTGGGGTTATTGGCGCTGGTTGGGTAGCACGCCTGTTGGAGAACGGTGTGGATGTGCGCTTGTATGATCCTGCTCCCGATACGCGCGACAAGACGCAAGCCGTTCTGGATAACGCGGACAGAGCCTATGCCAGGCTGACCATGGCGCAGCGACCGGTCAAAGGTGTATTGACCTATTGTGAAGAACTGGGTGACGCCGTAAGCTTGGCGCAGTGGATCATCGAGAGCGTACCGGAGAATCCGGATATCAAGCATGCGGTGTATCGGCAGATAGAAGAGCATGCATCGTCCACTGCCATCATTGCTTCATCCACATCGGGCATCATGCCGTCGCAGTTGCAGCAGGCCATGCACCATCCGCAGCGTCTGATAGTTGCTCATCCGTTCAATCCTGTTTACCTGTTGCCTGTAGTGGAACTGGTGGCAGGCAAACAAACCGATATCAGTAATATCGAACGGGCCAAGGCGTTTTATCAATCATTGGGCATGCGACCGATACACGTCAGAAAAGAGATCGAAGCCTTTGTTGCCGACAGATTGCTGGAAGCTATCTGGCGAGAGTCGTTGTGGCTGATCAAGGATGGCATTACCACCACCGAGGAGCTGGACGATATCGTACGCTTCGGGTTTGGTCTGCGCTATGCGCAGATGGGTGTTTTCGAAACCTATCGTATCGCGGGAGGTGAGGCCGGCATGCGGCACTTTCTGGCGCAGTTCGGGCCTTGCCTGACCTGGCCATGGACAAAGCTAATGGATGTGCCTGAATACAATGAGGAGCTGGTTGAACTGATCGCCGGGCAATCCGACGCGCAGAGCGGACATTACAGCATTCGCGAATTGGAGCGCATTCGTGATGATAATCTGGTGGCCATTCAGCAAGCGCTCAAGGCCAATGAGTGGGGTGCTGGGCTTGTATTGGCAGAGTATGAGAAGCAGCTGTTTGATGCTGGCGCCCGGTCGGCAAGTATGTCAGGCGATGCGTCAGGGAATACCTCAGGCGATACGCCAGGGCAGACCGAAAACATCAAACCTGTCCGTACCACTGAGCGGCGCATCCCGCCTGACTGGACGGACTATAACAACCACATGAATGAGGCGCGTTATCTGCAGTGCTTCGGCGATGCCACGGATGCCTTCATGCGGCTGATCGGATGTGACGCCGACTATATTTCCAGCGGAAAATCCTACTTCACGGTGGAGACACATATTCGTCATCTGGACGAGGTTCGGGTCAACGAGCGCGTATACACCACAACCCAGGTGCTTGGCGGCAGCGGTAAAAAAATGCATCTGTTTCATTGTCTTTTTCATGACAACGGGACATTGCTGGCCACGGGCGAGCATATGCTTATTCACGTCTCGCTGGAGACCCGTGCGGCCTGCGTTCCCGATACTCAATTACTGCACGCACTAGAGGCAATAGCACTGTCACACGCCAGTTTGCCTACGCCTGAAGGGGCGGGACGTGCTGTGGCTCAGAGTTTGTGAAAATTCTCTGAAATTGCCATGTAACGTAAGGATCAATGAAGAGTTACTGCTAGCTGCCGCTGTCAGGACATGGGCCGTAACGTAGAGGCCGTCAAGCGCTAAGCGTATTCCAGCCCAAAGTCTGTCGCCTTGCTCTGGCTTTACGGTAGCAAGAACTCTATCAGTCGCAACGTCTGGCCAAAGTTTGCGGTGTCTCCGGAGTAACACGTTCATGAAATTTTTCCAACACATGCGACTGCGCAACAAGCTGCTGTCAGGTTTTGCGCTCCCTGCTGTGCTGACCGTTGCCTTGAGCGCGCTGATACTGTTCAGCTTGAATCGGTTGGAGAATGCCTCAAAGTGGGTAGCGCACACGCACGTTGCCATCAATTACGGTGATATGCTCCTGAGCTCGATGGTCGATACCGAGACAGGACTACGCGGTTATCTTATCGCTGGCGATGAGGTGTTTCTGGCCCCTTATTATGATGGCCAGCAAGTGTTTAATGAGACGCTTGATAAAGCACTTAAACACGTGAGGGATAACCCGGTTCAGATTGAACGACTCGAACGAATCAGAGATCTCAAGAAAGCCTGGCTGAGCGACCACGCCTACCCTGCCATTGCCTTGCGCAAGAAAGTTAATGAAGGTGCTCAAGTTGCAGAACGGTTTCGGATAATGTCAGCTCGAACGGATGGCAAGCAGGCCTTCGATGCGTTCCGAGCGGACATCGCCCAATTGGAAAAGTTGTTTGCAGAGGCGGAAGCACCAGAAATGCAAGCGTCGCTGAAAGCGATGCTGATGGCAATGATCAATCAGGAAACAGGCCAGCGCGGGTTTTTGCTGACCGGGCTGGAAGAGTCTCTGGAGCCTTATGTACAGGGTGAGAAGGATCTGAAGCGTCATGCAGCGCAGTTGAAAAGACTGCTTGACCGACCGCCGGCTGGTCTGGATGTTGCCACGGCCAGAAAAGAGCTGGCTGATGCGCTGTCGTTGGCCAGTCAGTGGCGTAGCGTTGCTGCTCAACCGGAGATTGAAATACGGCGTGAGAAAAACCAGTATCCGCAAACCATCAGTGATGTGGCCGAATTCATTGGCCGTGGTCTGGGCAAGCAATCCATGGATGAGTTGCGCGTGGTTGTCGATGCGTTTACAAGCGAAGAAGAAACGCTGATTGTTGAACGCACTACTGAAGCTGAACACGTATCAGCCATGAGTCAGGTCACGGCTATTGTGGGTGGGTTGATTGCGCTGCTGTCGAGTATTGTCATTGTAATGTTGATTACACGCAGTGTATCCAGGCAGTTGGGCACTGAGCCTGGAAAAATGAGGGACATCGCAGAGGCCATTGCGCGAGGTGATCTGAGTCAGGATCTTAGCAGCGCAAAACCTGCTACTGGCGTGTACGCTGCGATGCAGCGAATGCAGGCCAATCTGCTGGAGCGAAAAGAGCAGGATCAGAAAACGGCGGCAGAGATGACACGTGTCACTGAAGCATTGAATAATGCGTCTGCAGCCGTGTTGGTGGCAGATGCCAACGGTGAGGTGATATACCAGAACCATGCAGGAGCACGTCTGTTTGAGACTGCGCAATCGCAGATGAGCAAAGTACTGCCGGGATTCTCAGCAGCTCAGGTTGTAGGCAGTACGCTGCAGACGTTTTACAAGTCAGGTGGTGCAACTAGTGCTGAGCTTCTGGCGTTGCACGGCCCGTTGCAACAAGACACTGTGTTTGGGGACCTGACGTTACGACAGATATACAGCCCGATTCTTGATGATGCCGGTCAGCGCCTTGGCGTGGTGGTGGAATGGCTGGATCGAACGGAACAACTGGTTGTCGAGCAACAGATCGAGGGCCTGGTTGATTCTGCACTGGCAGGCGATCTGAGTCAGCGTCTTGATCTTGAGGATAAAGAAGGCTTCTTTCGCATGCTGGGAGAACGCATGAACGCGCTGGTGTCGGTTTGCGATAGTGTGGTCAGTGATACCGTGCGAGTCTTTGAAGCATTGTCACGTTGTGATCTGACACAGACTGTAAGCTCTGATTATCAAGGTGCATTCGGCGATCTTCGTGATCATGCCAACAGCACCGTTGTCCAGTTGACAAAGGTAATTGGGAAAGTGAAGGTGGATGCCGCCACACTGGATTCTGCATCCAGACAGCTGAAAACCTTGAACAGTCAAATGTACGATACGGCGCAGATGTCTTCTGATCAGGCAAGAACCGTGTCTGCGGCGACTGAGCAGATTACGGCGAATATCACAGGCGTGGCCTCGGCGGCCACTCAAATGAGTGCATCAATCAATGAGATAGCGCGTAACTCGTCTGATGCATCGCGCATTGCTGCACAAGCTGTGACACTGGCTGAATCCACAGAGTCAACCGTGCGCCAGCTCAGCGTCTCCTCCAGCGGCATTGGTGCGGTTGTCAAAGTGATCAATTCCATTGCCGAACAAACCAACCTGTTGGCACTCAATGCAACCATTGAAGCGGCCCGTGCCGGTGATGCTGGCAAGGGGTTTGCCGTCGTTGCCAACGAGGTGAAGGAGCTTGCCAAGGAGACAGCCAAGGCGACCGAAGAGATCGAGAACAGGATCGCCGCAATTCAGACGGATAGTGAAAGTGCGGTGGCTGAAATTGGCGGTATCGACAAGATCATTCGTGACATCAATGATATTCAGGGTGTGATCTCAACGGCGGTGGAAGAGCAGTCATCGGTAACACAGCTGATCTCACGCTCGGTTAACGAAGCGGCAGACGGCAGCTCGGAAATTGCATCAAGTAGTGTCAAGGCGGTTGAGGGTGCAAAACTATCGCTGGAGAGCACCGATGAGGCGCAACGATCCACTCGAGATCTGGCACAGCTTGCCGGTGAACTGCGCGGTATGGTGGATGAATTCAAGATGGCGTCGTGACGATGCGTTGAGAACGAAAAAAATGATGGGAATTCGTTCGCCGAGGTAGCAGAATAGGCACCGGGTCTTTACCGAGCAACTCCCTTCGCTATGAACTTTGCGTTGTCTGAAGAACAGCAGATGATCGTCAGGACAACCAGAGCCTTCGTTGAGAAGGAACTGTATCCTCATGAGTCCGCTATCGAACGAAGTGGCGTGCTGGACATGGATCTGGTTCGGCAGATTCAGCAAAGAGCGATTGAGGCTGGGCTGTATGCCGCCAACATTCCCGAACAGTTTGGCGGTGCTGGTCTGGACACACCCACCTGGTTACTCTTTGAAAAAGAGCTGGGGCGTGCCAACTATGCCTTGCACTGGACGGCCGTGGCGCGTCCGTCGAATATTCTTTGCGCGGGCACGTCCGAGCAACGAGAGCGTTATCTGGCGCCGTGTGTGGCCGGTGAAAAATGGGATTGTCTGGCCATGACAGAGCCGGGTGCTGGCTCGGATCTTCGGGGGATGAAGGCGACAGCTGTCAAGCAGGGTGATGACTGGATTCTCAATGGCACCAAGCACTTTATCTCTCATGCGGATATTGCTGACTTCGCCATCTGCTTTATGGCTACGGGTGAAGAGGATACGCCCAGAGGCAAGAAGAAGCTGATTACCGCGTTCTTTGTTGATAAGGGCACGAAAGGGTTCAGCGTGCTTGAAGGTTATCGAAATGTGTCGCATCGTGGTTATACCAACGCCATTCTGCAATTTGATGATTGTCGTATACCTGCCGATCAGGTACTTGGCGAGGTGAATAAAGGTTTTGATGTTGCTAATGACTGGTTAGGTGCGACCCGCCTGCAAGTGGGTGCAAGCTGTCTTGGCCGAGCCGAAAGAGCCTTCGAGCATGCGGTGGATTATGCGGCACAGCGAGAACAGTTTGGTCAGCCTATTGGCAAGTTTCAGGGGGTGTCATTCAAGCTGGCTGATATGGCCATGGAAATGAAAGCCGCTGAGCTTATGATTCTGAACGCCGGCTGGTGTTACGAACAGGGTACAGCCACGGATGCCGATATGGCCATGGCGAAGCTCAAGGCCACTGAGATGCTGGCGATGGTGGCCGATGAAGCCATACAGATTCATGGTGGCATGGGTTTGATGGAAGATCTGCCGCTGGAGCGCATCTGGCGAGATGCCAGAATCGAGCGTATCTGGGAAGGCACATCAGAGATTCAGAGGCACATTATTTCCCGCGCCTTGTTGCGGGCGCGAGGTGCTTGACGGTACCTGTTGCATCAAAACACGACTACACTGCACAGCATCAACGGCGACTTCTCTCACGAGGTCTGTGCATGCAAGGTCAATCCTCTCCTGTCAGAACGCGAACGCGTGGCGGCATTCTTGAAGTCACTCTGGACAGGCCAAAAGCCAATGCGGTCGATCTTGCCACCAGCCGTGTCATGGGGCAGGTGTTTGCCGATTTTCGGGATGATCCGGATTTGCGC
>CAYGSW010000175.1:0-12416 GCA_964352535.1 uncultured Granulosicoccaceae bacterium
CCATTACGGAGATAACAATGGTCGATACGCTCGACGTCAGCTATGACACACGTATTCCCAACAACGTTGGTTTGGGTCAGGATCGCAAGGTTCTCAAGGCACTGGAGAAGTGGCACCCCGGCTACATCGATTGGTGGAACAAGCTGATCCCGCAGAATTTCCAGGACTCGATGGTCTACCTGAGAACTGCGGTCAGCGTTGATCCGAAGGGTTGGGCAAAGTTTGACTATGTGAAGATGCCAGAGTATCGCTGGGGCGTATTGCTTGCACCGCAGGTGCAGGACCGCGTTATTCCATGTGGTGAGCATCAGGGCAAACCTGCATGGCAAGAGGTGCCTGGCGAATACCGCAACATGGTCAAGCGCCTTATTGTCATTCAGGGTGATACTGAGCCTGGTTCTGTTGAACAACAGCGTTTCCTCGGACTCACCGCGCCATCGTTATATGATCTGCGCAATCTGTTTCAGGTTAATGTGGAAGAAGGGCGCCACTTATGGGCAATGGTTTACCTATTGCAAAAATACTTTGGCAAGGACGGTCGCGAAGAGGCTGATGATCTGCTGCGCCGTTCGTCAGGTTCTGAAGAAGCACCGCGTATGTTGGGTGCGTTCAATGAGGAGACGCCCGACTGGTTGTCGTTTTTCATGTTTACCTACTTTACTGATCGCGACGGTAAGATGCAGCTTGAGTCACTGGCACAGTCAGGTTTCGATCCCTTGAGCCGAACCTGTCGCTTTATGCTCACAGAAGAAGCGCATCATATGTTTGTTGGTGAGACAGGCGTGGGTCGGACAATCCAGGCCACGCTGGAAGCCATGAACAAAGCGGGCATCACTGATCCAAATGACATCGGCAATATTCGAGAGCTTGGCGTTATCGATTTACCGACCATTCAGAAAAAGCTCAACCTGCATTACACGTTGTCACTTGACCTGTTCGGGCAAGAGGTTTCGACCAACGCGGCGAATGCGTTTAACGCCGGAATCAAAGGCCGGTACATGGAGCATCGCATTGAGGACGATCATCGTTTGCAGGATGGCACTTACAAGGTCAGCAGCATCGTGGATGGAAAAATTGTTGAACAGGAAGTGCCAGCATTGACCGCTATCAACATGCGTTTGCGTGACGACTATGTGCGCGATGCGGCTGGTGGAGTCGGTCGTTGGAACAAAGCTATCAAAAAGGCAGGAGTGGACTTTCAGCTCACATTGCCGCATGAAGCGTTTCATCGACAGATTGGTGTTTTTTCTGCCATCAAGGCAGACCCTGCAGGCAACATTATTTCTGACGCCCAGTGGGACAGCAGCAAGAGTGAATGGCTACCCACAAAAGACGATGGTGCCTTCGTGCAGTCATTGATGAAACCGTGCTTTGAAGCAGGTGAGTACGCGACATGGATAGCACCACCGAAGGTCGGGATTGATAACAAACCCGGAGACTTCGAGTACGTCAAGTTGCACATGGCGTAATAAGATCTATCCCATGCATTGTGATCATCAACCGTTGTCTTCAGTGCTTGATGGTTGCACTGCCAATACTGCCATCATGGATACCTATCTATCAGGGGCCTCAGTCGGCCAACATAGCCTATGAATCACCCGCTTAAACAGCATTTAATCGATCCAGAAATCTGTATCCGTTGTTACACCTGCGAGAATACCTGTCCCATTCAGGCGATTGAGCACAACGACGATAATGTCGTGGTCGATGCCAGCAAGTGCAACTTCTGTATGGATTGCATACCGGTTTGCCCAACGGGTTCGATTGACGAATGGCGAGTGGTTGATACGCCGTATTCGCTTGAGGAGCAGTACGAATGGGAAGAGCTTCCTGAGCAAGGCGAGGTAACGACGCAGACCGCTTCCGATGACATTGGTGGGCGTCTGGACGAGAGTGATGTTGATCCTGTTGCAGCGCTACTTGCTGAGGCGCATAAGGGGGCGGGTGGCAAGTCACGGGCGCCAGACTCCGCAGCAAAACCCACCATAAACCTCTACAACTTGAGTCACGCTGTGGAGGCTGTTGTTCAGGGCAACTATCGACTGACGGCTGAGGATTCTGATACCGATGTCCGGCACATCATTCTTGATTTTCAGGGTAAACCGTTTCCGGTGCTCGAAGGACAGTCGCTGGGTATCATTGCACCTGGCACTGATGCGCACGGCAAGCCTCACTTGCCACGCTTGTATTCTGTATCCAGTCCACGTGATGGAGAACGGCCGGGGTACAACAATGTATCGCTGACGGTGAAGCGTGAGCAGGGTGGCTTATGCTCAGAACACATTTGCAATCTCAACAAGGGTGATACGGTCAATGTCACTGGTCCCTTCGGTGCTACGTTTCTATTGCCATCAGACCCAGAAGCGCGCTTGTTGATGATTTGTACTGGCACTGGATCTGCGCCCATGCGTGCCTTCACCATGGCACGCCAGCGCACTGTAGGTATACGTGAGGGTGGTATGGTGATGTTCTTTGGTGCCCGAACTCCGCAGAGCCTGCCGTACTTTGGCCCTCTTGGGAAGATACCTGAAAAACTGCTTCAGAAACACCTGGTGTTCAGTCGCTTGCCGAATCAGCGGAAAGAGTATGTTCAGGATCGAATGCGTACAGAAGAAGATGCCGTGGCAGAGATGCTGCAGGATTCGCATACCCATATCTACATCTGTGGCTTGAAGTCGATGGAGCAGGGTGTCGAGGAAGCGTTTATCAGCATCGCTGAATCCTTTGGACAACCCTGGCACACACTGCGCGATGTAATGCGCGAGGAGGGCCGGTATCATGTGGAGACGTATTAGTGATTCTCGCACCGCAAACCAACGAGTGATCGCCCAAGGATGCGCAACAAACCGGCAAGCGCAAACAAAGATCTGGCAGTGCTTGATGAATCTGCTGCTGCATTGATCAGACAGGTGGGAGCACGCGTGCTGGTTGCGCGCAAGGCTAGGCGCTATTCAAGGCGTGAACTGTCTGAGCGATCCGGATTATCCACCCGCTATCTGGTGCAGCTTGAAAGCGGCGAGGGAAATATCTCGATTGGCCTGCTGCAACGACTGGCTATTGCACTCGGGACGCCCATCGATCAATTGGTGAGCCCGGACGATCGATTGTCCGAGGATATCGCCAGTATGGTGGAGCGCTTTCAAAGTGCGGACGCCTCAACCCGTGCGCACGTTATGCGCCTTCTTGATCCTGAACGCTTGCATGTACGCAAGGCAGAACGTGTTTGCCTAATTGGGTTGCGTGGCGCAGGCAAATCAACACTCGGAGCACGTGTCTCGCAAACACTGAACGTGCCGTTTGTCGAACTCACCACAGAGATAGAACGCAGTGCCGGTATCCCGTTAGGAGAGATCATCGCGCTGTACGGAGAGGAGGGCTATCGCACACTTGAGGCTGATACATTAAAAACGGTTATTGCCACGCACGAGCGTCTGATTCTGGCCGTTGCCGGAGGCTTGGTCGAACAGCCCGATACTTTTTCTGATGTGCTCGAACGCTTCCACACTGTCTGGCTGAAGGCTGATCCGACAGAGCATATGGAGCGGGTGCGTGCACAGGGAGATTTGCGCCCAATGGCTGGTAATCCACGCGCCATGGCACAATTACGAGAGATCCTTCTGGCCAGGGAATCACGTTATCGTCAGGCAGAATGCCACCTCGACACCAGTGGCAAAACCGTGGATGAGTCGTTGAATGATTTGTGCGAACTTATTGCATCGCAAGCGATATTCATCAGCAACAGCGCATGATTGTCGAGAAGGTAGCGGTATACGATGGTTCTGTCGCTGATCGTATTCTGGTCAGATATCATGAAGCTGCCGATACAGTGTTGATGGATGGGTCTACGCCTTGGGAGATCGATGAAGCCATGGTGGAATTCGGTTACGACATGGGACCCTATGCTGCGCAGGATCTTTCCGGGCTTGACATTGAACATGCTAAAAGGCGGTTGCAGGACGCCACTCGCGACCCGGCAAGGCGCTATATCCTGATCGCCGATCGCATGATCGAGCTGGGTAAGCTTGGTCGCAAAACCGGAGCTGGCTGGTACCGCTATCCCGGCGGAAATGGCAGGGTGGATGACCCAATCGTGGCTGATCTTGCCCTGGAGGAGGCGTATTTTGCCGGTATAGAGCGTGTCGACTATTCAGCTGAACAGATTCGTGAGCGACTGCTGCTGGCGATGATCAACGAGGCTGCAGATATTCTGGAAGAGGGTATGGTCGATGCTGCACACGATATTGATCTTGTTTCGGTATCTGGCCTCGGGTTTCCACGTGGGCGGGTTGGCCTGATGCACTACGCGGATACATTGGGTGTTTCAACAATAGTGACAACGCTTGTGCGTCTTTGTAAAGAGGATCCCGTGGCGTGGAAGATCAGCCCGTTGCTGCAACGCTGTGCTGCAACGGGTATTCCAATTGCTGATGTTTAAACGACAGGCGTTACCAGAGGCGTTCCGGCAAAAAACGCTTTGAGATTCTCACGTTGCAATTTACCCATGGCCTGACGTGTCTCCACTGTCCCGGATGACTGGTGCGGTTGTAATAGCACATTGTCAAGCGCAAGAAATCCAGGATCGATATTGGGCTCGTTTTCAAACACATCCAGTGCGGCGCCACGTAGTTTGCCATTCTGGAGAAACTCGATTAGAGCCTTTTCATCCATGGTGGTTCCTCGCGCACTATTCACGATTATTCCGTCAGATCCCAGGGCCTGCAAAACATCTCTGGAGATGATCCTAGCGGTATCCGGTCCACCCGATACAGCAACCATCAGTATGTCCACAGCAGATGCAAGCGACTTGACATCGTCATGGTACTGCCAGTCGGGCACATCTTTGGGGGTGCGTGAGAAATAGTGAAGTTGCATATCGAAGCTTTGCAGCCGATTAGCAATAGCACGCCCGATTCGTCCCATGCCAACGATGCCCACAGTAGCACCAGAGAGCGTTCTCTGCATTGGAAACGCACCGGAGGTTGCCCATTTGCCTGAGCGCACCCACTCGGACGCACCAACGATATTGCGTGACAGCGCAATCAGCATTCCAACAGCAAGGTCTGCAACATCGTTGGTGAGCACATCAGGTGTGTTGGATACCTTGATACCTTTGCTGGCGGCATACGCTACATCGATGGTGTCGTAACCCACACCGTAGTTTGCAATCATGCCCAGATTCGGGAACGCATCCATCAGCGCTGGCCCCAATTCATTATGACCTTTAAACGCAAAGGCCCGAATTTTGTCTCTGAGCTCCTTCGGCAAGTCATCAGGATTGCCACTGGCCGGTAATGTATGAACCTCAAACATCTCGTTCATGGGCACGTTATCCCAGTCGTCGTAGGTTTCGAAACTCAGTATGGCTGGTTTTGTCATGGTTTTTGTAGTTTTTGTCCCGTCCTTTATTGATCGAATGCAACGAGTAATTTCAGCCTGATCATTATAGCGCCTTGTGCAGCTGTCCTTTGGCCCGGATCGTCACAATGAATCCGATGGCATGAACGACGGTATGGACGAAGGCGTGCATGGCAGTATGACAGCGACTGAGGGATTGTTGCTCTCGGGTATCCGCCAGTTAAAAGCGGTGTGTGACCGGACACTAACGCTGAGGCTCAACTGACGCACAGTCAGGGCCGTTGCGTCCTAAGTACTATGGGCGCGCGGTGGGGGGCTGGGTATCGCGATAATCATTGAGCTATTGTGGCAGGCTCTGCGTGGCAGATGGACGCAGAAGCCAGCGTGGCGGCCCAGTGTGGGATAGTCCCAGTGTGGGATAAAAGAATAGGACCGATGATAGTCTCTGTGTGAAATCTCTTTGCATCAGGTCTGCCTTTCATCAGACCTGATGGGCATACTTACAAATCTGTTAGAGCCAGAGTTTTCAAATAGGCTTGACGATCTGATCGTCAGGCTTGTCTTCATCGAGGCTAAGAATTGCTTTCTTGAACATCGAGTCTGCAAACTTGTCCCATTCAGTGCTCTTTCTGTTGTACTCGTTATCCGGCATCGTAACGCGGATTTTCAGCAATGTGCCTTCGTGCTCGGTCTGATACACCAGCGTGTAGGATGCAAGGTTCTGTCTCAGATACGTTGCTTGAACACGTGCGATGGTACGGACACCTTGCGCGCGAGTGGCTGCATTGATGACGTTGAAATTTGAATAGTGGCCCTGGCGCGTGGCTTCGCCAATAGCCATGAGTGTCGCCCTGGTTGAACCCAGCACTAACTGGTTGTGCTCAAGGTTGGTGTTCTCTTCGGCAACGGGGTAAACATACAGGTCAGCAATGCGACGCTTGCGATCATTGGAGTAACGGATGGAGTACCCGCCAGATCCATCTTCGAAATGTTTAAAACCCTTCAGCTCAAACGAGTCGACAGTTTCAGGCAGGGCTTTGACCAGTGCAGGTTCTGGAAGCGGTGGTGCTTCCGCCTTGTTGCTTTCCACGGGGGGGCTTGCTGTTGTCGCGCAAGCGGTGGTCAGTAGAACGGTGCCCAGTAGGGCGATGGTTGAAATAAGACGCATGGCGTGTCCATGTAAAAGTGCTCACGGGAGATTTCGCAAGAACCACGCCCACGGCGAAAATGTTGCCGTTACACGCCTGTTGCTGACGGCATTTTTGATAACTGTGTCAGAGAAGTATCTGCAGGCGTTACCAGCGTAAAGCGTTGCGTTGCCAGTGTTGCTGGATCAGCAGGTTTTGATATGCCGCTATCGATTACGGATTGATGAATCGTGTCAGTACCCGATGGCGTGTCAACAGGTGCAAGCCACACAGACAAAGGCCGAAGCCAGAATCCGTATTGTCCATACAAAGCCTGATAGACAACCATCCACTCATCGGTTTCAGAATGCTGCGCCATCCCCAGCACCTGATAGAGGGGGCCTTTGTAATGCTGGTACGTGCCAGGTTGAGGCGCATTTTCCGGCAACGTTAGCTCAAGTGTCATTTATTGTGTCCTGTGTGATTGGTATGCTTGATAGCCGAAGTATTCATGCGCTGTTCAGCATGAGTATCTACACTTGATCGAGACTTTCCGGCGTTATCTGAGAAAAATGCAAAGGCTACTGATTCTGGTTCTGGTGCTGTTATTGCAAGCTTGCGCCTCGCAGCCTTCTCGTCCCGATGATGTCTGTTCAATTTTTTCAGAGAAAAGAGGATGGCACAAGGCGGCTCTGTCAGCACAGAAAAAGTGGGGTACATCCATGCATATCCCTATGGCATTCATGTACCAGGAAAGCACGTTTCGCGCGAAGGCCAAACCGCCACGCACCAGACTGCTGGGCTTTATACCCTGGCGCCGGCCAAGCTCTGCCTATGGCTATGCTCAGGCGATTGATGGCACCTGGCGACAGTATCAGCGTGCAACCGGTGAATATTGGCGCGTGCGGCACGACTTCAGCGATGCCACCGACTTCATCCACTGGTACATGGGAGAGGCTACCCGAGTGAACAAGGTGTCACCGTCGGATGCCTATAACCTCTATCTCAACTACCACGAAGGGACAGGTGGTTTTGCACGCAAGACGTATCGACAGAAACCCTGGCTGGTGAGAGCTGCGGAGAACGTACAGCTGCGCTCACAGCGATATCGGGATCAGTATCGTCGATGCAAGGATACTCTGAAGCCCGGATTTTTTGGCAGGCTTATGGGCTGGTGAAGTCAAACAACTGACCTTCCCCGCGCTCATGGGCAAGTAACCACTGTTTGGTGGGTAGCCCGCCACCGAATCCTGTAAGCCTGCCGCTGGATCCAATCACTCGATGGCAAGGAATGATAATCGGCAGAGGATTTGCGCCATTGGCCGCGCCGACTGCCCGGCTCGCCTTGGGCTTGCCGATAAGTTTTGCAATTTCACCATAGCTGGATGTGCGTCCGTAGCCCACTTGCAGCAGTGCAAGCCACACGCTGCGTTGGAAATCCGTGCCTTGCGGTGATAATTTGACCGTGAATGTCTTGCGCTCACCTGCAAAATATTCATCCAGTTCAGTGATTGTCTGTCGAAACGAAGAATCAGCGCGGTGCCAGTGCTCCGATGGTTCGAAGCTGCGGCTTCCCTGTGGAAACACGATATGGCGAAGACCCTGTTCGTCTGCTGCCAGGGTCAGTAAGCCAATTGGCGAGTGATACTCTGTGGTGTACACGGGTTGTCCAGAAATTAGTCTGGCGCTTATTATAGGCGATACACTTTGCCACCCAGCTTTTTAAGATACTTCATTTTGGTGCCAGGAATGGGCCACATTGATGCACATCAATGCGTTTTGCCATAGCTCATCGGACACTACTGTAAATTGGAAAAAATGTTGGGAACCTGCTGATGAACATCGTGCGTTTTGTTCGAATACTCTGTGCAGTAACAGTCTTCCTTGTCAGTTCTGGTAACCACATCGCGCATGGCTCGCCAGTTACGTTCAATCCGATTCATGCTGTAGATCCTGTGTTGCCTGTCATCGCCGCACCGGTTGATTTTCGCGTCATTCTCGTTGATGAAACACGCGTCGAGTTCTCCTGGAATCCGGTGTTGCTCGATGGCTCAACCGTCGACTTTTTTCGGGTATGGGATCGCGAACAGCTGCTGGTAGAGACAGCTGATAACCGGTGGCAGCTCGATGGCATAGACCACAATCAGGTGTACGATTTTTCAGTGTCGGCGGTAACAGAATCTGGTGAAGAGACACGTCGTAGTAGTCGCGTCTACTATGACCTGCCACCTCAGAACGCGACCGATAGTGACGCCAACAATCAGTACCTGCCGCCCTTGGAAAATCTACAGGCGCAGGTGATTGATGCTGACAGTGTCAGAATCACATGGGATCCGGCACCCGCACACTGGTCCTGGGCAGAGCCGTCCGATTATGTTTATGAGATCGTACGTCAAGGCAGCAGGGTTGATGTCGTAAGCGAGCCTGGCTACACCTATACTGGTCTGGACGGACAGGGTCTCGTTTGGATCAGCGTTTATGTCTCAGCGCAAGGAGGGTTGTCTTCTAGACAGCCCGACATCGTGCTGGTCGACACCAGTGAACCTGCTGGTACTGTGTTTGCGGGTATCGCGGGATTCAATGAGCTTTACGGGCTGTCTGCCGAGGTGTACAGCAGCACGGCAGCGGAGCTTTTCTGGAAAGCCTCAGGCTCTCCGGCTGTCTCTCACGTTTACATCAATGGCCGACTGATTGCGCGAATCAAGGAAGGCAACAGCCTTTTTCTGGAAGACTTGCCGTCAGGGCAGCGCATGCTGATGTCGGTTGGTGAAGGATGGCCTTACGATGCTGCGCCGCCTTTCGACTGGCCGTTACTTCACGATTATCCCTTGATGCACGTATGGATCGAGACACCGCCGGGTGTGGGCAATGGTTCCAGTCCAGCAATAGAGCCGGTGACGGGATTACGCGCTGATGTGTACAGTGCAACAGCTGCAGAAGTCTTCTGGGATCGTTCCGGTTTCGCTCCGGCGCGTTATCGCTTGTATTTGAACCAGCAATACCAGCAGGAGACCGACGGCGTTAGCTGGTTCATTGATGATCTGAACCAGGCTTCTACCTATACCGTTGGAGTGTCTGTCGTGGATGTGAATGGTGAAGAGACCCAGATCAGGGAGATCACGTTGCAGACTCGGGGTGGCACTGAAAACGTCCCGGCGAATTGCCGTATCGATGGACTGGAGGCACGCGTCTACAGCGCTACGGCGGCGGAAGTCTTCTGGATACGACAAGCCGCCGGCCAGCAATATCTGGTCTCACTCGATGATCAATCCCCGACTGCCACGGATGCTGTGAGTTGGTTCATGCAAGACCTGGCACCAGGTAGCCTTTATCAATTCAACATCAGGCGCTCTGATGCCGGATGTGAAGACTTTGGTTACCAGATAGATTTCCAACTGAAGGGCTCTCAAGATTCGCCCGGCAATCCTGATCCTGTGGCATCGACTATTAATTTCGACAACTACGTCGAGCTAAGCCGTGAGGTTTTCAGGGCGTTTGTTGGTGACGATTACACAGGGCCGCTGAACACGGTTGCTGATTTTGAAATCACAGGCCGAAACCCTGATGGCTCGTTCACCGATGTGTACACCTGCGACAGTGGTAGCTTCAACCAAAGCTTGAATCCTACCTCCACCAATGCCGGCATCTTCTTCACATTCACGTTCGACAGCTGTGTGGACGACGGTGTGCTACGCGATGGAATACTGGTTGGCCAGGATGGTTCACGGGGTTTGAGTTTTGATGCAGACCAGTTTTCTGTGACTGGCCCTGACGGGCGTTTTGCTGAGTATTCTGGTGAGATACAGATATTTGATACCCAGACTGCAAGTTTTGATGAAATTCGTTCGTTTGATACCAGCAACGTCATGATAAAAACAAGCGCAGTTGTCGCCGAGCAGCCGACTCTGGCTCAGATGAACACCAGCTTCGCCTATGGCAGTCGGAATAACGGGCTGGACCAGGCATGGTTACGTGGTAGTTTCGCAGCGCGTTTGAACACAGTTGACGGCTCGATACTACGCGTCAGCACGCCGGTTGAGTTTAGCTATGCGTTAAATACTCGCACCGACGGAACAGCAATAGATGGACTTGCGCCCACTGCCACGCCCATAAGTAATGAACAACGGAATGCCTGGACATTTACGCAAGGGCAGCTTTCTGTCATTGCTGATGATGGCAGTGCACTGCTGCTGGATGCCGACACGGGTAATCCGGATACGGTGATAATCACGATCCAGTCAGCTGATGGTGAGGAGATTTTCGAACAACGTTGGTCAATCTGGCGTGATGATTTGCGCTTTACCACTTTTCCCGATATTAGCCGCTGAGAGTTCCTGATAATGCATGGCAGCCTTCAGATCTCCGGAAGGTTTCAGACAGCAATCGACGCCGCCTCTAAACTCGTGTTCCGGTTAAAAATCCAATATACTAAAAACTTTGGCTGGGAAGCCTTCTACGGCTGATGGTGTGCCAGTATATCAACTGCTTGTGCGATCCTGGATAGAGCCCGGATAAGCACAGGCTAATGAGGAGATTCGGATGGGACTGGGTGCAATGTTCGGCAAGTTGTTTGGTGGCTCAGGTGAGGCAAGTAGCACGGAGCCCGCAACTGCTGTCGAATATAACGGATTCACTATCGTTGCAGCGCCTCTCAAGGATGGCAGTCAATTCAAGACCGCCGGGTTCATTTCAAAAGAGATAGACGGTGAACTGAAAACGGTGCAGTTCATCCGTGCGGATAACCACTCAGACCGGGGATCTGCGGTTACTCACTCTGAGTCAAAGGCGCAACAGATTGTTGATGAGCAGGGCGAGAGTATGTTCAAGCGTGAGCATGTGTAACTGACACCATATGCTCTCACCGGGGTGAGTGCTTACTCACTATTGGCCAACACATTATTGGGCAACACATTCGACATGATGCATGACATCGATAGTTGAGTGTGCAGGTCGGTAATGCGCACGTTTTGCATCGTGTAACTGGTGATCTTTGCTTTGGCGTCAGCGCCTGTCCAACTAACCGCTGACGAGTTGGACAATCCACCTTTGCCGAGTCTTCCCTCACTCGGAGCATCAGATTCTGAGAGTGTCACCGTGGCACTGATTGACTCGAGTGTTAATCATTTGCTGCCCGAAATTGCAGCATCGCTTGCTCGTGATGGAAACGGCAACCTGATTGGTTATGATTTCTGGGACATGGATGCGCAGCCGTTTGACCGTCATCCAGTGGGTGGACAGAGTAGCCGTCCAACGCAAAGGCACGGCACGCGCACAGTGTCAGTGTTGATCCGTGAAGCACCGTTCGTGCGATTGGTTCCATACCGTTATCCGCGCCCTGACATGCGACGAATGGCAGATCTGGTTACTCATGCCGATAACGCTGGCGTGCGCGTTATCGGACTGCCGTTGGGTGGCAACATGCGTGAACAATGGACAGCCTTTGAGGCGGCAGCCATTGCGCATCCGCATATCCTGTTCGTGGCATCGGCTGGCAACAATGGCCGAGACATTGATCAGGTACCAGTCTATCCGGCCGCATTGAGCCTTGAGAATATGCTTGTGGTCAGCTCTGCTAACGATTTCGGTCGGCTGGCGCACGGTGTCAACTGGGGACGCTCGTCAGTAGAATACATGGTGCCGGCAGAACAACACTTAGCTCTGGGTTTTGACGGGACCCAGATACGCGTATCGGGCAGCAGCTATGCCGTGCCTCGAGTCGTGGCGTTGGCTGCGCGATACCTTCTGTCAGCCGGAGCCGGATAGCCTCCTAGGAGCTTGTCCGAGAATAACGATCGAAGTGAAAGTGTGAGAGTTCGAGTCAGATTTTCGCGTAAATTGAGGTGAATAGTTGTTCTATTCGCCGAACTTTACGCGGAAATCTGGCCGAAATATCGCGCTTTCACTCGATCAGCTTATTCTCGGACAAGCTCCTAG
>CAYGSW010000176.1:0-12327 GCA_964352535.1 uncultured Granulosicoccaceae bacterium
CGGCGGCTGGTGAACTCTGAATCCTAATATTTCGGGTTGACGGACTACTAGTGGCAGTTACTTCGCCTTACGTGAGATACATTACTTAGACTTACGCGGAATATAGATGTCTGTGACTGTACCTTCCGCCACTTCAGCTGCAAAATTAAGCGTCTCGGACAGCGTCGGGTGCGGATGAACCGTTAGTGCCAGATCCTCTATATCCGCACCCATCTCCAGCGCCAGCACTGCTTCAGCCACCAGCTCGCCAGCGTTAGGACCTACCATGCCGGCACCGAGTACCTGTTTCGTCTCGGGATCATAAAGTACCTTTGTCAAGCCCTCATTGCGTCCCATGCTCAAGGAGCGACCACTTGCAGCCCAGGGGAAACTGCCTTTTTCATAGGTGATACCGTGCTCTTTGGCATGGGTTTCGGTCAGTCCCATCCAGGCCACTTCCGGATCGGTGTACGCAACCGATGGAATAGTCTTGGCATCGAAATAGGATTTCTTGCCCGCAGCCACCTCGGCGGCCACCTTGCCTTCATGTGTTGCCTTGTGTGCGAGCATGGGTTGTCCGACGATGTCGCCGATGGCAAAGATGTGCGGAACATTGGTTCGTTGCTGTGAGTCCACCTCGATAAAGCCGCGCTCAGTGACAGCGACCCCTGCATTTTCGGCAGCCACGGTATGGCCGTTCGGACTTCTTCCTACAGCCAGCAAGACACGATCGAAGGTGTCAGAAGCGGGTGCTTTGCCGCCTTCAAATGTAACGCTCAGTCCATCATCCAGTGCGTCCATCGCCGTGACCCTGGAGCCTGTAAAGATATTTTCGAATTCGGATTTAAGCCGTTTCTCCAATGGCCTGACCAGATCACGATCACAGCCGGTCATGAGGCCCTCTGCCAGCTCGACCACGGTGACTTTGCTACCCAATCCCGCGTAGACACAACCCATCTCAAGTCCAATGATACCGCCACCGATGATCAGCAAGCGCCCGGGAATATCGGCCAATGCCAGTGCGCCGGTGGAGTCCATCAGACGTGCATCGTCATAAGGGAAACCTGGAACTCGCACGCTTTGCGACCCTGCCGCAATAACCGCGTGCGTGAACCCTACGGTACGCTCGGCATTGTCGGCATTAGTACCACTGGCGATGGACAAGGTATGCGCTGACTTGAAACTGGCAAGGCCATGGGCAACCGTGACTTTACGCTGTTTTGCGAGCCCTGCAAGACCACCAGTCAGCTTGCCAATGACATCTT
The DNA here is from genome assembly GCA_964352535.1 of uncultured Granulosicoccaceae bacterium. GTDB lineage: Bacteria > Pseudomonadota > Gammaproteobacteria > Granulosicoccales > Granulosicoccaceae > Granulosicoccus. Next base: position 1,245 of record CAYGSW010000176.1, read on the forward strand.
CCTTGAATCCGCGAAGCTTGTCGATGTCAATCTCAGGCTTGCCGAAGGTGACACCGTGAGCCGCCATCTCCTGAGTCTCCTGAATGATGGCCGCGGTGTGCAGCAGCGCTTTGGATGGGATGCATCCAACATTCAAGCAAACCCCGCCAAGATCAGCATAGCGTTCAATCAGCAGCACATTCAATCCAAGGTCTGCTGCGCGAAACGCTGCGGTATAGCCTCCGGGGCCAGCGCCAACCACCACCAAATCGTAGCGTTCGCTGGCATCCGCATAGGCAGGGTCACTTTCAGGGGAGGGTGCACTTGCACTTGCACTTGTGTTTGACCGATGCGCCGTACCGACGCTCTGACTTCCGGATTGATCAGTCTGCACCTTGGCCGTGCCTGTTGTACTGCCCGCAGAAGCAGCTTGTGCTGAGTCAGTGGATGCTGGCACCGGTGTAGCAGATGCCGTGGCTGCTGCTGTTGATGGTGTGCTGGCAGCCTCTGCAGTGGTTGCGACATCCATGACCACGATATCGCTGCCTTCCGATACGCGATCGCCTGTGCTGACCAGCAATGAAGTGATGACACCTGCTACCGGGGAGGGGATTTCCATGCTGGCCTTGTCGCTTTCGACAGTAACCAGAGATGTTTCAACATCGATGCTATCGCCGACGGCAACAAGCACCTCAATGATCTCAACATCGTCGACATCACCGATGTCAGGAACCTTGATCGTTTGCAATTCACTCATGAGACATCTTGCTTAAAAGGTTGGGCGTAAGGACTTACAAAGGTTGGTGTCATGACATTCTCCAGATGCTCGTATCAAGCTGTCGTTCGATAGCGGGCACCTGGTCGGCACAATGACAGCAGGCAGTCAGTTGAAAGCGCTACAAGGTCAGCCTGCGAATATCGCTGATCTGCTTCACGTAATAGGCCATGAAACGAGCAGCTTCTGCACCGTCGATAACACGGTGATCATAGGTGATATCCAAGGGGCACATCAGGCGCGGTATGAACGTCGAGCCATCCCACACAGGTTGCATGGCAGCACGCGTGATACCCAGAATCGCCACCTCGGGTGGATTGACAATGGGTGTAAACTGAGTTCCACCAATGCCGCCGAGGCTTGAGATGGTCATGCTTGCGCCTTGCATCTCATCGGGCTTGAGTTTCTTGTTTCGTGCGCGCGTGCTGATGTCAGCCATCTCTATGGCCAGTTGATTGATGCTTTTCTTGTCCACATCACGAAACACAGGTACAACCAGGCCATTGGGGGTGTCAACTGCAATGCCTATGTGGTAGTACTTTTTGTAAAACAAGGCCTGACCATCAGCTGACAGTGAGCTGTTCATCTTCGGAAATGCCTTGAGCGTGTTTACCAGTGCCTTCATGTGAAAAGCAAGACCTGTGACTTTAGGATCATCATCGCGAGCCTCTGCCTTGAGCTGCTTGCGAAACGCTTCCATCTCCGTGATGTCGGCCAGATCGTGATGCGTCACCATCGGCAGATTCAGCCATGCCCGATGCAGATTGGCAGCGCTGAGCTTGTTGATGCGACCAAGTTCAACGCGTTCGATATCACCAAACTTTGAAAAGTCCACTTCCGGTATGGGCGGAATGCCCGCGCTGCCTGTAGGTGCCGCGCCTGATGCGGCATAGGCACTACCCATGCCTTGCATGGCTTGCTTGATGAACTCCACCACATCGCTCTTCAGGATGCGCCCCTTGGGCCCGGTGCCACTGACCAATGAAAGATCTGCCCCGTGCTCACGAGCATAGCGTCGCACACCCGGACTGGCGTGCGCTTTGCGCATGTTCTCGTCACTGATGTGTGCTGTAGGGGAGGCGGTCGGTGCTGTGCCTGAGGCTGCGGCAACGGATGTTGCGCTTGTTCGAGCGGTGGCTGCAGTCGCTGTGTCAACTGAAACCGGTGCGGCGCTGTTGACACTGGGTATATGGCCAGCGGCTACAGAGCCTGCACTAGCCTGATTGTCAGCAGGTGATGCTGAGCCGTCTGGCGCAGCAGGTGTCGCTGTATTTGGGGTGCTGGTAACCTCTGTTTTGCCCCCCCCATTCGTTGTCATCGTACCCACGACGTCACCTGCATTGACCGTGTCACCAACGGCCACAGTCAGTGTTGCGACAATCCCGGCAGCAGCAGCGGGCACTTCCATGCTGGCCTTGTCACTTTCCAGTGTCAGCAGGGAATCATCAACGGCTACTTCCTCGCCGATGGCTACCAGCAGTTCTATGATCTCGACGTTTTCGGAATCGCCGATATCCGGTATCACTATATCCACAGTTGTATTATCTGTACTCATCAATAGCCCCCTTAAACCTTCGCCGGGTTGGGTTTGTCAGGGTCAATGGCGTACTGCTGTACCGCCTTGGCAACTGTCGGTTTATCAATTTCTCCATCGATGGACAGAGCATGCAATGCAGCAACAGTCACGTATCGTCTGTCTATCTCAAAAAACTCGCGAAGTTTTTCGCGTGTATCTGAGCGGCCAAAACCATCGGTACCCAGCGTGGTGAAAGTGGCAGGTACATACTCGCGGACCTGATCCGAATAACTCTTCATGTAATCGGTTGAACTGACCACTGGCCCATCATCTTCTCCCAGGATCTGGGTAATGTAAGGCACCTTGGGATCGTCATTGGGATGCAGCATATTCCAGCGTTCCACTTCCAGCCCGTCGCGCGCCAGTTCATTGAAGCTTGTTACGCTGTAAACTTCCGCACCAACGTCCCAGTCTCTTTCCAGCATCGTGGCCGCTTCGATGACTTCTCTGAGGATTGTGCCGCCACCGAGCAAGCGTACACGTGCCTTGAATTTTTGCGCGGTCTGATGATCACCATCAGCCACTGCACGGAACTTGTAAATTCCCTTGATGATGCCTTCCTCAGAACCTTCAGGCATGGGTGGATGCACGTAGTTCTCGTTCATGGCAGTGATGTAGAAATATACACTTTCTCGGTTCGTAAGCATGCGCGTCATGCCATTGTGAATGATGACCGCCATCTCATAACTGAAACACGGGTCATAGCTGATACAGTTTGGAATCGTGTTGGACAACACCAGTGAGTGACCATCCTCATGCTGCAAGCCTTCACCATTCAATGTGGTGCGCCCGGCTGTACCACCGATCAGAAAGCCACAGGCGCGCATGTCCCCTGCCAGCCACGCAAGATCGCCAATGCGCTGAAAGCCGAACATGCTGTAATAGATATAGAACGGCAGCATGTTCACACCATGCGTCGAGTAGGACGTGGCTGCTGCCAGCCAGCTGGCCATGGCACCGGCTTCGGTTATGCCTTCTTCCAGTATCTGTCCTGACTTGTCTTCCTTGTAGTACATGATCTGGTCGCGATCCTGCGGTTCATACAGCTGTCCGACAGATGAATAGATTCCCAATTGGCGGAACATGCCTTCCATGCCAAACGTGCGTGCTTCGTCAGGTACGATGGGCACGATGTTCTTGCCGATCTTCTTGTCGCGTGTGAGGATGGTCAGCAAGCGTACAAACGCCATTGTGGTTGACATTTCCCGGTCACCGGAACCATCCAGCACCGGTTGAAAAGCGCTGATGTCAGGTACTTCAAGGGGTTCGGCAAATTTCTTGCGCTGAGGCAGGTAGCCGCCGAGCGCTTTGCGGCGCTCCTGCATATATTTTATCTCAGGACTGTTAGGGTCAGGCTTGATATATTCGTAACTGGCCACCTGTTCGTCGGTGAGGTTCAGCCCAAAGCGGTCGCGCATTTTAAGTAAAGAGGCCTGATCCATTTTCTTTGCCTGGTGGGTTGCGTTGGTGCCTTCACCCGACTCACCCATGCCGTAGCCCTTGACGGTTTTCACCAGGATAACGGTGGGTTGGTCCTTGTGTTCAACAGCCTGCTTGTAGGCGGCATAGAGCTTGTGTGGATCGTGGCCACCTCGATTAAGGCGCCAGATGTCCTCGTCAGTCAGATTGGCCACTAACGCCTTGGTCTCCGGATATTTGCCAAAGAAGTGCTCACGCGTGTAGGCACCACCCTTGGCCTTGAAGTTCTGATACTCCCCATCCACCGTTTCCATCATCAGTTGCATGAGCTTGCCGGAGGTGTCACGTGCCAGTAGCGGATCCCAATACGACCCCCATATCACCTTGATGACGTTCCAGCCTGCGCCGCGGAATACATTCTCCAGCTCTTGAATGATCTTGCTGTTCCCGCGCACGGGTCCGTCAAGCCGTTGCAGGTTGCAGTTGATGACAAAATTGAGATTGTCCAGTTTTTCGCGTCCTGCCAGTGAGATCGCACCGAGTGATTCCGGCTCATCCATTTCGCCATCGCCAAGAAATGACCAGATCTGTCGGTTGTCAGTGCGGGCAAGACCTCGGTCTTGCAGGTATTTCATGAAGCGTGCCTGGTAGATAGACGTCAATGAGGTCCAGCCCATGGACACTGTGGGAAACTGCCAGTACTCGGGCATTAGCCACGGATGTGGGTAGGAGGAGAGGCCTTCGCCATCCACTTCGCGGCGGAAATTGTCCAGATCCTTTTCATTGAACCGGCCTTCCAGAAACGATCTGGCATAGATGCCGGGTGCAGAGTGGCCCTGAATCATCAGTACATCCCCGCCGTGCTCTGGAGTGGGGGCGTGGAAAAAGTGATTGAACCCTACGTCGTAAAGCGTAGCAGCCGATGCAAAGCTTGCCAGATGGCCACCCAGCCCCGAATCATCGCGCTGCGCGCGCAACACCATGACGGTAGCGTTCCAGCGGATCATGGATCGCACGCGATGCTCAAGCTCCTGATCTCCGGGGCTTTTAGCCTCAAGATGCAACGGTATTGTGTTCACATAAGCGGTGCTGGAGTCGTACGGCAGATTCGCGCCTGAGCGCCGTGCCTTGTCGATAAGGCGCTCCAGCAGATAATGTGCGCGCTCTGGGCCTTCTTGCTCAATGACAGCCTCCAGGGCGTCAAGCCATTCCTGTGTTTCGATTTCATCAGCGTCGAATTGCGGGTTAGTCGCCATCGTTAGTGTCAGGTATCCCTTTTTAAATACTTAGTATTGTTTCAGCTTAATATGGTACTCGTTTTGAAGCTCGTTCTGACGTCATTGTATAAAGTGCAAATAACTTCGGCTCTGGTGGTCTCGATCTGATATACCCTATGTAACCCCTTGATGAATCTGTCATGACAAGGAAACTGGTGCCGCTATGCCGTTGTGCGATCTATCCCGTGAAATGTTTGTCCAATATCTGGGCGGAGTTTATGAGAACTCACCCTGGGTAGTTGAACGAGCCTACAATACAGGGCTGACACCGGGGGATGATAATCCCGAGCTGCTTGCCAGGCAATTTCAGCAATCGATTAATGAGGCCAGTGAGCAAGAGAAACTGGATCTCATTCGGGCCTATCCGGATCTGGCAGGCAAGGCGCTAACGGCAGGCGGGCTAAGTCGGCCTGCGGCTCTGGAACAACGCGCTGCAGGTCTGGATCAATGCGCACCCGAGGAGCTGATGCGGTTCAATGATCTCAACAAGCTCTACTGGGCGCGATTTGGATTTCCATACGTTGCCGACCTGAAGGGCAGTACACCGGCCGAGGTGCTGCACAGATTTGCTGAACGTTTGCACAAAAAGCGAGACGTCGAATTTCATACAGCGCTGGCCGAGATTCACAAGATTGCCAGGCACCGTCTTGATTCTCTGTTGCATAGTGAGCTTGGTGAAGGTGATCAAGCGACGCCGTTGGCGACTGTTGCAGGAATTGAAGGCTCAGCTCCAGAGCACACCGAGCATGCGGATAGCCAACCGGGCAGGGAGGGCATGAGTCCTGCGCAAATGCGCGATCCGGATTACTTTCCGGGCATTGCACGCGGCCTGCCTTTGGGTATCCAGCATGTGCTTGCGATGTTTGTCAGTAATGTCACACCCGCCATCATCATTGCGGGTGCCGTGGGTTTCGGGTTTGGTTCGCCAGACACCACAGACATGATTTACATGATTCAGATGTCGATGCTGTTTGCAGGCATTGCCACGTTGATACAGACCATCACGATCGGGCCGATAGGCGCTCGGCTACCTATTGTTCAGGGAACCAGCTTTGCTTTCATACCCGTGATGATTCCCATCGCCAAGGTGTACGGCATGGCTGCCTTGATGGGCGGCATTGTCATTGGTGGGATCTTTCATTTTTTTCTCGGCACCATTATCGGCCGCATCCGGCACTGGTTACCGCCACTGGTCACAGGACTAGTGGTTTTGATGATTGGTCTGGCATTGGTAAAAGTTGGCATCCAGTATGCAGCGGGCGGTGTGCCCATGATCGGCAAGCCGGAATATGGGGCGATGTCTCAGTGGTCGCTTGCGTTGGTTGTCATCATTGTCACCTTGCTGCTGAAGTTCTTTGCCCGTGGCATGTTGTCTGTGTCGGCTGTGCTGCTGGGGCTGGTCGCGGGCTACGTACTGGCCTATTTTCTGGGCATGGTGAGTTTTGCGGGTGTCGGGCGTGCCGAGTGGTTTGCTCTGCCCAACCCACTGCATTTCGGATTTGAGATCAATGCTGCCGCCGTTATTGGCATGTGTCTAATGGGCGTGGTTTCAGCCATTGAGACAGTGGGTGATATTTCCGGCATCACCAAAGCGGGTGCTGGACGTGAGGCGACTGACAAAGAAGTAGCCGGTGGTACCATGGCGGACGGTCTGGGTACCGCCCTATCGGGCGTGTTTGGTGCCTTGCCCAATACATCGTTCAGTCAGAATGTCGGGCTGATCTCCATGACGGGGCTGATGAGCCGGCACGTGGTGACATTGGGCGCGTTGTTTCTTATTGTCTGTGGACTTGTTCCCAAGGTTGGAGCGGCCATTCAGACGATGCCCATCGCGGTGTTAGGTGGTGGCGTAATAGTCATGTTTGGCATGGTGGCCGCTGCAGGCGTCAACATGCTGGCTGATGTCGCCTGGAATCGTCGTAACATGATGATTTTCGGCATTGCCTTGTCGGTGGGTCTTGGTCTGCAGCTGGAGCCAGGGGCTTTGCAGCATCTGCCAGCAACCGCACAGGTCTTGATGACGTCCGGATTGCTGCCGTCGGCCATGATTGCCATCGTGCTCAATCTGGTTCTGCCTCATGAGGCTGCCGATGACAAGGTGCAGGTTGCAAAGTAGGAGTGCACTACCGCAGGCTGTCGCTGTTAAGCCAGGGCAGGCTCTTGTGTGCAGAGCGCAGTACCTGTCAATCGATTGTTCTCAACGCCTGTCAAACGGGTTGTGAGAATCTGATTGGCCAGATTGACCGGGCTTTGCACCACCACTCGCTGGTAGTTCGGCGTGTAGCCCTGATGCTGCCAAACAGGACTTCCGTCATCCGCTGACACCTGTTTGCCGCGCTCGAACAGAACATCCATGTTCTGACCGACGGACGCTTGCAACTGAGTCACTTTCAGCGATTCACCCAGAGTATGCAATTGACGGTTGCGTGCCTGACGCACATGCATGGGTACAGGGTTGGGCAGGCTGGCAGCCTTGGTCCCTTCGCGCTCTGAGTACGTGAAAGCGTGGATATGACCGAACTTCTGAGTTTCTATAAATGCCAGAGATTCTTCCCATTCAGCCTCGGTTTCACCGGGGAAGCCTGCAATAATGTCGGTGGTAATGTTGAAATGTGGCACGCGACTGCGCAGGCTACTGGTCAGTGCAGCGAAGTCTGCGCTCTTGCAGCGTCTGGCCATGCGCCGTAATACGGTATCGCTGCCGCTTTGCAGCGGCAGGTGCATGTGAGGCTGGACCCGAGGATCGACGAAAAGATCGATAAAACTGTCGGAAAGATCCCAGGGCTCAACGGAGGCAAACCGGATGCGGGCAACATCGGTGTCGGCGAGTAATGCGTTAACCAGAGCGTGAAGATCTGTGCCCAGATCTGATCCATAACCGCCAACATGCACGCCTGTCAGCACGACCTCTTGCACCTGGTTTGCCTGCAATTCCTGAACTTCGGCGACAATATCGTCGATGGTTCGGCTTCTTTCAGCACCTCTGGCAACCGTGACGATGCAAAAAGTGCAACGGTAACGGCAGCCGTCCTGGATCTTGATGAAAGCGCGATGACGGTTGCGCGTGAACAGGGCAGCTTGTGCCGGCAGGGTGGCTGATTGTGGCATCTGCGGGTTGGCAAATGCTTCACGTGTCATTTTCACCAGATCGTCTTTGCGCGCGTTGGGAACCACAAGATCGACGCCTAGCTCGGCAAGTTCCGCTCCATCACTCAGCTCGCTGTAACAGCCGCTGACAACAAGCTTGGCCAACGGATTCTCACGTTGCAAGCGCTGGATTTTCTGGCGTGACTTGCGCACCGCCTCGCGCGTGACAGCGCAGGTGTTCATGACCAGCACATCAGCTGTGTCAGCTTTGCTTGCGATATGGTCGCCAGCTTTGACAAAAGCCGATGCCCATTGTTCCAGTTCTGCCTCGTTCAGACGGCAACCCAGAGCACTAAGATGTATTTGCAACGTAAATATACCAGTAAGTAGAATTCTTAATAGCCGTAGTTTACTCAAACCCTGACATAATGAGGGTGCTAAAACACATCGCAATATATTTGGTCAGGAGGCTGCACGAGAGTAACGGTCGAGGCGAGGGTGTGAATTTTGAGTCAGATTTTCTTGTCAATTGAGGTGGATAGTTGTCTATTTGCCGAAGGTATCGGGAAAAGCTGGCCAAAATCTCGCGCTATCGGCCGATCAGCATATTCTCGGACAGGCTCTTGGATTGATCGATAGCATTGTGGCGGGTTTGTGTTTTCGCTACGATGTAGCCCTTGTTCGTCTGACCCCCCTGTTACCGGAACCGACTTCATGTTCAGAGATTTCGAGAAGGCCCCAAGCAAGTCTTCCTATCAGTTGAAATTCATTCTTGCAACCTTGGCGCTCATAGCGCTGATGGCGGCGTGGATAGCCCGTTCCAATTTGGGGCACGAGCTCAAAAGCTCGCAGCTGGAGCGTGATCAGGTAACACTCCTGCTCGAAGAGCGAAATTCAGAGCTTGCTATTGCAGAGCGCAATATTGTCAATTTGCGGAGTGAGCAAGAAGCACTCGAAGCATCCATCGCAGCCAGCGAGGCTGAACTTGGTGAACTGCGCGGGCAAGTGGCAGAGCTGGATACTGAACGCAGCGATACCCAGACTCTGCTGTCCAGTGTCACAGAGACAAAATCCTCTCTTGAGTTGCAAGTTTCAGAGCTCAGCGACGCGCTCAGTGCAGCGCAGCAGCAGCTGCAGGAGCTTGACGCCGAACGCGCAGCTGCCATCGGTTCGCTGGAAGCACAGATCGAGGATCTTAACTCGCAGCGGGACGCGCGTGTTGTGGCTTTGGAAGAGCAGCTTGAACAGTTCGATATTCAGGCGGATGAGCGGGTTGTCGAATTGCAGACACAGCTTGCAGCCTTCGATTTGCAACGCGATGCGCGCATCGAAGTTCTTGAATCAGAAATTGCCGCGTTGAACGGTCGAATCAGCAATCAGGCGGACACCATTCGCGATCGGGTTGCGCGGCTCAACGCTGCCAACAGTGAGTTGCAATCGTTACAGGCACAATCCACCGTTGTGTCTTCAGATCTGGCCAACGCACAGACCAGCTACAACAGTTTGTTAGGCATGTATGATACTGATGTCGCCTTGCTGAATGCTGATATCGGGGATCTGGAAGCTCGCAAAGCTGCTCTGGAAGACGACATACAGGGTCTGAACACACGCATCGCATCCGTGGAACAAGATCTGTCATTCACCCGCAACAATCTGGCTCAGACCGAAACCAGCCTGGTCGAAACCGAGTTGGCGCTTGAAGAGACTCAGATAGAACTGGCGGAAACCCAGGGTACCCTGAACTCCACGCTGACAGAGCTTGACGAAACCTCAACCAGCCTGGGTGATACCGAATCAGCGCTTGAAACGACCAAGAGCGAACTGGCCGAAACGCAAAACACCCTGAACGCCACCCTGGCCGAGCTTGATGGGCAAAGCCTTGCTCTTGCCGAATTACAGAATCAGTTCACTACTACACAAGCCAGCCTTGAGGGAGATATTGCAGCCCAGCTTGAAGAGCTGGCGCGCGTGGATGCCTTGCTGGCAGATGCAAACGCCAACCTGGCGAATGCTCAGGAAGAGATTGCGCAGCGCGATGCCAATCTGGGTGACCTGAACACGCAGGTTCAGTCACTGATGAGCAGCTCCACCGACATGGACACAGCGCTGAATTCATTGCAGTCTGAATACGATGCAGAAGTTGTCTCGCTTAACGCAGAGATCGGTGATCTGGAAGCCCGCCGTCTGGCGCTTGAGCTTGAGGTTGGCGACCTTACGGCACAAACCCGGACTCTGCAGGATCAGAAAGGTCAGTTGCAGCTCGCGCTGGGTGGTTTGCAGAATCGCCTGGATGATGTACAGCTGAATGCTCGACAGGAAGTTGAAATGCGTACTGCAGAGATCCAGAGTTTGCAGTTGCAGGTGGGTGAGCAGACCGAGACACTTGAAAGTCAGATTGCAACGCTGGCTGAGGAACGTGATGCGTTGCTGAGTGAACAGGAGGCGTTGAGTCAGCAGGTTAGCACTCTGGAATCCGACCTTGAGGCCATGCGCAGTGCCCAGGAAAGTCTGGAGGCCGAGCGCAATGCTGCGGCGGAGAACATTCTGGCGCTGGAATCTGAAGTTGAAGAGCTGAATGCCACTATTGAGTTACAGCGACCCGCACTGGCGGAACTGCGAACACGCAGCGCTGCTCTGGAAGATGAGCTCGCGCAGGCTCGTACGACGGCCACCAGCGAGCTGGACGCGGCCAATGCACAAATCGCCGAATTGCAGATGACGCTCGAAACCCAGCAGCAGTTGGCAGTAGACGATCTGGCGGCAGCAGAGGAAAAGATCGCAGCACTGGAAGCCACTGTTGCAGCGAACAATGAGCAACTGGCGTTGGCCAACTCTGATATCGGACAGCTGCAGGCAAGTGTTGATGTGCAAGGTTCGATGCTGGATGAAGATCGCGCCGCTGCCAATGCGACCATTGCCGAGCTCGAATCCAGCGTGGCGCAACTACAAGCTGACCTTGAAGCGCAAAAT
>CAYGSW010000177.1:0-12311 GCA_964352535.1 uncultured Granulosicoccaceae bacterium
CGGTGGTGGTTTCCGGGCTGCCAAACATCACGCCAATCTTCATGCGGATCTGGTTGATGAAGATGACCAGTGTGTTCGTACGCTTGATGTTACCGGTGAGCTTGCGCAGCGCCTGCGACATGAGACGCGCCTGCAGACCAACGTGCGTATCGCCCATGTCACCCTCGATCTCGGCCTTGGGTGTGAGTGCGGCGACTGAATCAACAACGATGATGTCCACCGCGCTTGAGCGCACCAGCATATCGACGATTTCCAGCGCCTGATCGCCCGTGTCCGGTTGTGAAATGAGTAACTCATCAACATCCACGCCCAGTGCACGCGCATAGACAGGATCCAAAGCATGCTCGGCGTCAACAAATGCTGCGGTGCCACCTGCCTTCTGACATTCGGCAATGGCCTGTAACGTCATGGTTGTCTTGCCGGAGGATTCCGGGCCATAGATTTCGACGATACGTCCGCGCGGCAGACCGCCTATGCCCAAAGCCAGGTCCAGCCCGAGCGACCCTGTTGAGATAACGTCGATGTCTCGACGAACGACATCATCACCCATACGCATGATGGTGCCTTTACCAAACTGTTTTTCAATCTGCCCGAGTGCGGCTGATAGAGCTTTTTTCTTGTTGTCGTCCACTTTCGTGTTCTCCATTCTGTGAGATGCGGCAACGCCATTCCCTGGCTTGAACCGTACATCGGATTTTACACATCTACCGATCGTTTAGGGGACGAAATAGGTGAATTTACTGTAAAAAAAATCAGCTATCAGAACTGCTCATGCAATTATCAAACGAACCCGGGGTCAACGCCTCCTGCTCTTCACACAGTGCCTGGAGTTCTTCGGTCGCTTGCTGCCTACGCTCTTCAGACTCAGCAAGCTCGGCTTCAACTTCAGCCACTTTGGCCTCAGTGGCCTCCCTATTGGCAATGGCCTCCTCCAGCGCAATACGCTGCTGGGCGACCTTCTCTTCCAGTTCCTCCAGCGAGAGCTCATTTTGAGCAACAGCAAGGCTGGTTGCCGCCATACCCATGACAAGCACTGCAACGTGTGCACTTGCAAAAGCCTGTTTGATGAAAGGGCTGAAAGGTGAGTTCATGATCTGTACAATCCAACGTTGTCTGTGCGCGAAATAATACCACGCAGGGCCTGATAAACAGCCTGTTCGCGCACACTACTGCGATCACCTGCAAAATGAAACACCCTGGCATCGACCGCACAGGCAGCTTCACGATGGGTGCTGTCGGCGCTGGCAGTATCCACAACGGGTGCGATAGTAGAGCGCATCGACCAGCCAATCCAGACCGTACCTACAGGCTTTCCAGGCGTGGCCCCGCCAGGTCCTGCGATCCCACTCACGGTGATAGCCATGTCAGCGTCCGAGCGCTGCAGCGCACCGGTTGCCATTGCCCTTACGCAGGCCTCACTCACTGCACCATGCTGCTTGAAAACGTCGAGACTGACACCAAGTAACGTGTGTTTAGCGTGATTGGAATAAGTGACCACACCGCTATTAAACCACTCGGAACTACCGGCAATTTCGGTTATGGCACCGGCAATCAGCCCACCGGTACACGACTCAGCGGTGGTTATGGTCCAGCCATTGGCACTCAAGCGGCTTCCCACCTGCCCTGCCAGATCACAGATTGCTTTCCAATCAATTGGTTCCTGCATTGTATTCATCAAGTTTCCACTTTCAGTGTTACATCGGACAATGTTCATCCTTGCCGTTGCAAGCGATTGCGATCATCTGGCGTAGATTTCAGGTTCATTGTTACAGGTTGATTGTTTGACAGCGGATGGTCAAACACACCCCACACGCGTACCTCGCTGCCCAGTACACTATGACGCATGAGCACCTCAGCACACACGCCCATGATGCAACAGTATCTCGGCATCAAGGCACAGCACCCTGATTCACTGCTGTTCTATCGCATGGGCGATTTTTACGAGCTATTCTTCGACGATGCCAAGCGCGCCTCGGATGTTCTTGATATTACGCTCACAGCCCGAGGCAAGGCAGGTGGCGAGCCGATCCCCATGGCAGGCATCCCCTATCACGCAGCAGACAACTATCTGGGCCGACTGGTTCGTCAGGGACTGTCGGTCGCAATCTGCGAGCAGACCGGTGCGGTCACCAACAAAGGACCTGTCAAACGAGAGGTGGTCCGCGTTGTTACGCCCGGCACGTTGACAGAAGAGTCCCTGCTCAGCGCCAGAGATGTCGCTCTGCTGGTGTGCATCAGTGAAGGTCCGGAAGGTTATGCAATTGCCTCGCTGGATCTTGCGGCAGGCAATCTGGTTGCGATGAGTATTGATGATTTGCCGAGTCTACTAGCGGAGATCTCAAGGCTTGATCCTGCTGAGCTGCTGCTCAGTGAGCACAGCATTCTCAACGCTCAGTTTGGCAACTACACAAGACGTTCTCGTGCGCCGTGGCTTTTTGATGCGAAAGCCACGCGCCAGGTGCTTCTCGATCATTTCAAGGTCAACACACTTGAAGCCTTTGGTTGTGACGACAAGCCACTGGTGATCAGCGCTGCCGCCGTGGCTCTTGGCTATGCTCGTGAAACCCAGCTCAATGATGTCGGGCAGGTATCCAGCCTGACGCTGGAAAACGCCGCTGACACCATCGTGCTTGACCCCGGCACGCGTCGTCATCTGGAGCTGACCGAAAACATGAATGGTCAGGACACTCACACGTTGGTTAGTGTAATTGATCGTACGGCCAATCCGATGGGCGCTCGTAAACTACGCGCCTGGTTGCAACAACCCTTGCGCAACCGCCAGCTCATCAATCACCGACAGAGACGCGTTGGCTTGTTGATCAATGAGCAACGTTGCCATGATATCGCTACCACATTGCGCAGTATCCATGATGTGGAAAGAATCAGTACGCGCGTGCTGCTAGGCAGTGTTCAACCCAGAGAACTTGAGCGGCTGAGATTGAGCCTTACGCAACTTCCTCAACTGGTTGACCAACTCAAGCAGGCAGATGACGAGGCCGTGCAAGCACTGAGGCCCACCATAGACCTGCTGGGCACAACACTGCAAAGTCCGTCTTTGCTAGCCGATGCGATCAGGGAAAACCCACCCGTTGTGCTTCGTGATGGTGGCGTTATAGCGGATGGGCATGATGCAATACTTGATGAATTGCGCGGTTTGAGCAGCAACGCGGACGGTTTTCTGAAAGAGCTGGAACAACGTGAAAAACAGTCTACCGGTATTGCCTCACTCAAAGTGGGATATAACCGGGTGCACGGTTTTTATATCGAAACCAATCGTCAGCAATCGCCACCAGCGCATTACATCCGACGTCAGACCCTGAAAAGTACAGAACGCTACATCACACCCGAACTCAAGGAACACGAAGACAAGGTGCTGGGCGCACGTGAAAAATCTCTGGCGCGAGAGCGCGAATTGTATGCCGAGCTGCTGAGTAAGCTTCAGGCAGAGCTTCCTGTCCTGCGCGACATAGCCCAAACCCTGGCAGAGCTTGACGTTATCAACAGCTTTGCCATCATGGCTTGTGAAAATGACTGGTGCCGACCCAGCCTTGTCGACACACCCGGGCTCGCCATCGAAGAAGGTCGGCACCCGGTTGTTGAAGCGCTTATCGATGAGCCATTTGTTGCCAACCCGATCCATCTTGATGACAAGCGTCGCATGCTGCTGATTACTGGCCCGAACATGGGTGGTAAGTCGACCTTTATGCGACAGACCGCACTCATCGCCCTGCTTGCTCATACCGGGAGCCATGTACCCGCTAGTGTTGCCACAATTGGCCCCATCGATCGCATTTTTACGCGCATCGGAGCCTCGGACGATCTGGCTCGGGGGCAATCTACCTTCATGGTGGAAATGACCGAGGCATCGCACATACTGCGCAACGCCACAGAGCACTCGCTGGTGCTGATGGATGAAGTGGGTCGCGGGACTAGCACTTATGACGGATTGTCACTAGCATGGGCCTGTGCTGAGCACCTGGCCGAAAATAACCGGGCACTTTGTCTGTTTGCAACGCACTATTTTGAGCTTACGGCCATGGCGGATGCGCATGAAACCGTCGCAAACGTGCATCTTGATGCTGTGGAACACGATGGCAAGATCATATTCATGCATCGCATCCGCACCGGCGCTACTGACAGAAGCTACGGGCTGCAGGTGGCGCAGCTGGCCGGCATGCCCGACAAGGCGCTCGCTTACGCGCGCGAGCGTTTAGGACTGCTCGAAGCGCCTGTCATACCCGCTGATAAGCCTGTGAAAACGCCAGTGAGTGAGACCAACAGCATCGCTGGCACACAAACACCGACGCAATCTGACGAAACAACCTCGACAGCATCACCAATAGAGGGCGCATTAGTTGGCGCAAATGAGCAACTGAGTTATCACGATGCCGTTCGGCCAGAGGTCCACAATTCGCCCACAAATAACAAAAACCCCGCTGAGCATGCCGTTTCGCAGCCGCCGCAGCTGGATCTGTTTGGTCAACCCGACGTCCTGGGCAACTACCTGTCAGCGCTTGATCTGGATGGCCTTACGGCACGCGAGGCGCTGAATCATCTCTACACCATGGCAGAACTTCTGCACCCGAAAAATACACAGTGATGCGAGTGCGATCAATAGCAACGTCCACAGGCTCGTGATACTTTAGCGGGATGACAAAATTTTCACAGGTCGGCCTCATTGTTAAAACCAACGATGAAAGCGTCACCAATACGCTGAACGATGTAATCACGTGCCTTGAAGCTCACCAGCTTGGTGTCGTGCTGGATAACAGCACTGAAAATCTGGTGGATGGCCGGGCAACCGTTCCGATAGAAGATATCGCTCAATCATGTGATCTGGCCGTGGTAATCGGTGGTGATGGAACGCTGTTGGGGGCTGCTCGAGCCCTCGTGGATCATGATATTCCGATCATCGGTATCAACCGTGGGCGCCTCGGTTTTCTGGTTGATGTCTCACCAGACGATGGCTTGAAGGGCCTCATTCAGATTATCAATGGAGAGTATCTGGAAGAGAATCGCGCTCTGTTAAAAACCCGCATATTGCGTGATGGCGAATGCGTTGCAAGCTCGTATGCTTTCAATGATGCGGTGATAAGGGTGCGTGATCGACTGCAGATCATGGACTTTGACATCATCATTGATGACGTCCTTGTGACTCATCAGCGTGCCGATGGGCTCATCGTGGCAACACCGTCAGGCAGCACGGCCTACTCATTGTCCAACGGTGGCCCCATAGTCGCACCCACTATCGATGCGCTTATCGTTCATCCAATCTGCCCGCATACACTGACCAGCCGCCCTATTCTGGTCGAAGGCGAATCGAGCGTTCGCGTACACCTTTGGGATGACGACGTCAGCCAGGCTCAGGTTGTGTGTGATGGTCAAATCTACATGGATGCCATGCTGGGCGACATGGTGGATATCCGGCGCAACTCTCACCGTGTGCAACTCCTGCACCCCGAGAGCTACGATTACTATCGTGTTTTGCGGGAGAAACTGAACTGGGGATGATACTTAGCGTTGCATTTATCATGGCGATTCTTTTTAAACGGAATGGCTTCACTTCAACACTGTTCAAGGATTAACAGATGCTGACACACTTACATATCCGCCATTTCGCCATTATTGATTCCACGGAACTCGAACTGGCTGCTGGCATGACTGCGCTCACCGGAGAAACCGGTGCGGGCAAATCGATACTGCTTGACGCTCTGGGTCTGGTACTTGGCGACAGAGCCAGCAGTGACAGCGTACAACAAGGGCAGAAGCGCGCAGACATTACCGCAACGTTTGCGCTGGACCAGCTACCAGCGACCGCCCGCTGGCTTGAGGATCAGGAGCTGGATGCGGAGGGCGAGTGCATTGTGAGGCGTACGTTAAACAGCAACGGAAAATCACGCGCTAGCATTAACGATATACCGGTATCCGTAAAGATTCTTGGCGAACTGGGGAAGCAGCTTGTCAGTATTCACGGTCAGAATTCACACCAGAGTCTTGGCAAAAGCGCTGAACAGCGAGTGTTGCTCGATCAGGTAGCCGGCACAAAACAACTAGAGAAGGTTCGCGCAGCCTACACGAGCTGGAAACAGGCTGCCGATGCGCTGCTGAATCACGAAAACGATGCAAAGGAACGGCAGCAGCGCCTGGATCTACTCAGTTTTCAGCTGTCCGAGTTTGACGAACTGGACGTCGGCAAGCTTTCGCCTGCTGACATCGAAACAGAGCATCAGTGGCTGGCCAATGCAGACCGCATACTGGCGCTGGGCAATGAAGTTCTTGAAAATCTGGATCAGCAAGCCTACCCAGCCCTGACCAGCGCCATCAAGCCCTTGAGCGTGCTGGTGGGCATTGACGAGCGTCTTCGGGAAGCTCTGGATCTGGTTGAGTCAGCCAGTATCCAGGTATCAGAAGCTACACAGTCAGTGCAGCATGCCATCAGCTCTCTGGAACACGACGATGCCAGACTTCAATGGCTGGATCAGAAACTGGGCGCAATGCATCGACTGGCAAAAAAACACCAATGCGAAATGGCTGAGCTTGCTGACATTGAGCAGGTCCTGCGTGACGAGTTCGCACAGCTGTCAGACCCTGCCAATAGTGCCGAAGAGCTTAGCCGCGAGTGCGATGCCCTGCGAAGTATCTACGATACCGAGGCCAGCAAACTGACACGGCACAGGAAAAAGCACGCGAAACAGCTGGCAAAATCCATCACCGCTTCAATGCAAAGCCTGAGCATGGAGGGTGGTGTTTTCGAGATTGAAATCCACACGGATGACAGTCACCCGCATATCCACGGTAACGAAACGGTGAACTTTCTGGTCAGTCCCAATCCAGGTGTCAAACCTGCGCCGCTGGCCAAGATTGCCTCTGGTGGAGAACTTTCACGAATCAGCCTGTGCATGCAACTGGCCACGCTGAACACACAGTCTGTACCGACGCTGGTGTTCGATGAGGTTGACTCAGGTGTTGGTGGAGCAGTCGCAGAAACAGTGGGGCAACTGTTGCGACGTGTTGGCAGCCAGGCACAGGTATTGTGTGTAACTCACCTGCCGCAAGTAGCCTCACAGGCACACCATCACCTGAAAGTGGCCAAGAAGGTGAGCGACGGCAAGACGCGTACAGCAATTTCAAGCCTTGAAGGACGGGCGACGCGTGATGAGATCGCCAGAATGCTGGGCGGGGCAAAACTGACTACAAAAAGTCAGCAACATGCCCAGGAGATGCTGGATTCTGCGGCTAACGAGCCCTAGGAGCTTGCCCGAGAGGAGGCTGTCCGAGAATAAGCTGATCGGTCGCTCTATCAGCATGCTTTTAAGGTGAGTACCGGGCAGCGGAGGCAAGCGTTCTCTGCTAGCCTTCACTGTTCGTGTAGTGGTACACGTGTGTTGTAAACCCCTCTTCAGTTGGAAGTCTTTTATGCGCGTTACGCTCACAATTGTCCTGATCTGTTTGTTGTCGGCCTGCGGTGGCGATCCTTTCTGGCTACCCCGTGCCCACAAAATCACTATTCAGCAGGGAAACCTGGTGGATCAGGCACAGCTTGAGCGCGTCAGTATCGGTATGGAGCGCGATATGGTCCGCAATCTGATCGGCACTCCGGTGGTCACCACACCTTTCGTGGCCGACCGCTGGGACTACGTCTACACGCGCGGTCCTGCCGGCAACGCTATCAAGGCACGGCGAGTCACTATCCTTTTCGAGGATAACAAGGTGGTCAGCATTGACGACAATCAGGATCTGGAGACCGGCGAACTAGCGCCACAACGCTATTTCTGGGAAGAACGTGCGGAAGGCGAAGGGCCGATAGAGGACTTCTAGTTCGTATCGGGTGGGCAAATAGTGCACATCAGATAAGCAAATCCGAATCAGGTAAAGGCTACACCAAGCCGAATCAGGTAGCCGTCCAATAGCCATTCACAGAGGCATATTAGCCCTATCTGGCTGTTTTGTCGGCCATTTTGCTGGCTACTTTGCGCCGACGTTCCATCGGGTCTTGCAAAAGCGGGCGGTAGAGTTCCAGACGCTCCCCTTCTCTCAGACGATAATCATCGGCGACAATCTGGCCGTAAACGCCTATGGGGAGTGTGTCCATGTCAAACCGCGTCTCATCGGCGGCATTGAGCACAATCAGGTTCTGCTTCAGTACGTAGCGCAATACTTGCCGCGCACTCGTCCCGGCGTTTACGCTGAGTGATATGAGCTGCTGCTGATCTGCTTCGGCATACACAACCTCGATGCTGATCAATGGTGAGTCAGTCGTCACCCTGGCAGCTCCTGACGGCGAATATCCAAAGCCTCCTGACGGCAATCACGCAAAGCTTCAACCGGCCCCCGTGTGCAATTCATCAGCCCGCTTAACAAACGCTGCCACCATGGTGTCGCAGATTTTTGAAAACGCTCCACCCAGCATGGCACCGAGGATTCGGCTTTTGAATTCGAAATTGATAGCCAGCTCCACTTTGCAGGCATTTTCGTCAATGGCCGTGAATCGCCAGACCCCGGACAATTTCTTGAACGGTCCGTCTACCAGGCCCATGTGAATGGCAGAATTTTGCTCCAGTCGATTACGTGTTGTGAATTTGAGTCCCTGCATACGCCTGTCCATGGACACGGAAGCCAGCTGATGAGTATCAGACTGTTCGGCCACGGAGGCATTTGAACACCAGGGAAGAAATCCCGGATAGGACTCGATGTCATGGACCAGTGAATACATGTTGGCGGCTGAGTGGGAAACCAGCGCTGAGCGCGAAATGCTTGGCATTGGATACGATCTGGCTTTTAGTTATTGGTTTTGGGTTTTAGGCATCGGTTACTGCCCCTATAATAAAGGTATGGCCAAGAAAAATAAAAAGAACAGCAATAAAGTCTCAGCGGGCGCCCTTATAGCGCGCAACAAGCGAGCCACCTACGATTTCAAGATCGACGAGAAATTCGAGGCGGGCATTGTCTTGCAGGGCTGGGAGGTCAAGAGCCTGCGTGAAGGACGGGTGCAGCTGGTTGACGGCTACGTGCAGCTTGTGCGTGGTGAGGCCTATTTGTATGGGGCAAACATCAACCCCCTGAACTCTGCGTCCAGTCACTATGTTGCGGAAAACACAAGAACGCGCAAATTACTGTTAAACCGGCGCGAACTGTCACGACTGATAGGCGCTGTTGAGCGCAAAGGCTATACGATCGTCGCTATGTCGATGTACTGGAAAAACGGCAAGGTGAAAATTGAAATCGGCATTGGTAAGGGTAAAAAGGAGTTCGACAAGCGCGCTTCGATCAAAGATAGAGATTGGCAGAGGGACAAGGCGCGGGTTGTCCGAACACACTGAGCTGTTGCGCAAGTAGCCAGTGCACCTCGGTTTCCCGCTGAGACATCGAAGTGAGGAATCCCAGTCGACGAAGTGTCAGCATTCTGCAACAAGGGTAAGATCGGCGGCTTTTTGAAGCTGATTTCCACTGCTAATGCAGCATGCGATCCCAGGCGCAGCCATTGTCTGATTTGCGCAGGTTTTCAAGCCATAGCTGATGGGCTTCATCCTCCGCTTTGTTTGGCGGGATGACTTTCAGTTGGCTGACATCTACCGTAGCAGCCAGATCGACACTCACAGCACCCGGCTCATTGTCCTGATCGAGTGACAAGGCAGTCTGCCCGCCTGTCATCACCAGATAGACATCTGCAAGGATTTCGGAGTCCAGCAGCGCACCATGCAGAGTACGATGGGCGTTGTTAACCGCAAGTCGTTTGCACAGAGCATCCAGGTTGTTTTTCTGCCCAGGGAACTGTTTTCTGGCCAGCGCCAGCGTGTCAGTAACCTTGCACACCTGATTCAGATCCAGTGGCATATCGCACAAGGCGAATTCGTGCTCCAGGAAACCGACGTCAAAACTGGCGTTGTGAATGATGAGCTCTGCACCCACAAGATAGTCGCGTAACTCTTGGGCAATCTGGGCAAATCTGGGCTTGTCGTTCAGGAACTCATTGCTGATACCGTGGACCGCCTGCGCGCCTGCATCGATTGCCCTGTCCGGTTGAAGATATAGGTGCAGGTTGTTGCCGGTGAGCCGGCGGTCGATCATCTCTACACAACCTACCTCGATAATTCGGTGACCATCGCGCGTGTCAAGGCCAGTGGTCTCTGTGTCGAGGACTACTAAGCGGTTACCAGAATTTTGTTTACTCATAACTAAGTAGCTTCGTGGAATGTTTAATACTATTAATCATATAAAGACAATCAGAGACAGAAGTTCTGATCAAAGTGTAAATATGGTATTTCTTCGTCGTTTGCACATCATTATAAGGAATACAGGCAGCCTGGTGTTAACAGCTTCATTGAACAAAGACTATTTCAGCAATTGGCTCTCTAAGTCGGGAACAGAGCTTAACAATCAACCACGATGTGCATCTTTACTGGCCACGATCTCGAGGCAGTTCGGCTGAAATTGCGTACTCTACGCCAATTGCTCTTTTGTCTGGCCCGGCTCAATAATGTAACTTTTGAAACGATCATCACCTGGAGTCGCCGGCCTAGCTTGGACTATTCATCAAACGCCTGATTCTTTCACCAGACCCTTTTTCTGTAGCGGATTCTGTGAAAGCCGGAATTGTAGATCGATGCAATTGTGTTGGTTGCCAATGAAAAGTTGTTGGTCAGAAATTCGTAGCGTTTAGCTGTCGTTGCATCTCGATAACGGATGCGTCGCAACCGTATTGGGCAGCGTTTTGATGTCGTCACGCTTGTAAATTCAATCGTGTGATCAATAGACACGTCTTTACTACGGCCACCCGCTCGGCTATCTACAGTACGAGTTATGGCATTGGACTTTAGTTGCGCAACGAAGTAAATACCTTTGTATGTAAGGGTTGTGTACCATTCATAATCTATGTACCCACGATCTACAGCAACGATACTGCCTTTTTGAAGAATCCACACGTCGCTCTTCATTAACCTCATGTGTTCTCGCTTCAGTCACTGGGACGCACAGTCAAAATTTTGCGGAAACGCTTGCCGTTTCATGAGTAACCAGTGGTAGCGAGCAAGCACCGCACATGCACTGGCTTACCTAAGGCAAGTCACGAATAAAACGCGGAAACCAGCAAAGTGCTAGCCTGCGCCATTGTGATTTGAAGCGTGCCAGCCACATACAGAGCGAAAAAAATAACCGATATGCGAATGGTATTGCGCCTCCACAAAGACCGCCCACCACGAAGCAAATGAATCATCAGCGCAATCAGCAATGCAGACACCAGCGGGCTGAGTGCAGACTTTGCGTAAGGCGCAAGCAATGTCAGAAATTCGTTAACACTAACGGTAGATGACGGCACACCATTGATGTACGTAATACCGGCGAGCATTGCCAGATAAACCAGTAACATGGCCGTGGGAGACGCATCTTGTGACGAAGTGGCCCGCGAGGATGTGATGAAGATCATAGTTGATGTGACGTGCAGAATGTAACAGCGGAACGTCGAGACGCACCAGACTATGCCGAAATCTGGCAACTCAAACCATGAGCGAGTCAACGCTTTGGGTGCAACGTAGTAGTTATATTCACTGCTGTCACTTGCACAGTTCGGGATTCGAGTCGCCCATAAAGGTTGCCTTTGGCACGGAAGCGGGTCTGTTCGCTCAACACTTCAACGTGCCTTCTGTGGTGTGTGGTCCTGGTTCTACGGATCAGGGTCATAAACCTGATGAATATGTCGAACTCACTCAATTGCAACAGTGTGATGCGATGTTCGACAGATTGCTGTTGCATCTTGAACGCGGCATTGCTTCTACCTGAAGGCAAATATGTTCCTCTCAAATCGATCATGCAATTAATCTCAGGATGAAATTTGTAGCCAAAGGCGTATATTCGATAATTCCTTGATTAAACAATTCACCGGAGATTGGCATGTCCAGACGGGAATTCTTGAAAGACAGCGCGGTCGGCGTTGCCGCCGCTTCTACGGCAGGTGCAGGACTCATAACGGCAGCGCCTGCCATTGCACAAACAAAAACCGAACTGAATATCGTATCCACATGGCCGAGGGATTTTCCTGGCCTCGGCCTCAGCGCACAGCGTCTGGCAAAACGTATTACCGACTTGTCGGACGGGCTGATACAAACTACGTACTTTGCTGCCGGAGAACGTGTTGGCGCATTTGATGTTTTTGACGATGTGGCTTCCGGAAACAGTGAAGCCTACATTGCTGCTGACTATTATTGGAAAGGCAAGCATCCAGGATTTGCTTATTTTACATCCGTCCCCTTCGGCAAGACCACGCCAGAATCGAACGAGTGGATCAAGTTCAAGGTCTGCCACGCACTTTCGGATGA
>CAYGSW010000178.1:0-12258 GCA_964352535.1 uncultured Granulosicoccaceae bacterium
CGAACACAGACAGGCCCGCTGAATCCTAATATTTCGGGTTGACGGACTACTAGCCTGGAAACGCAACAACTCAAGTGTCAGGCGCGTGATTCGCTATGGCTTCTGGCCTGCTCAATGCCGCGCAAGTAAAGATCATACATAGCGCTTGGTCCCCACGAGTCACGCAGCTCTCCAAACAACTCGACGGCCTCATCCCAGTGCCCATCAACCGTTGCAGCCATGGCGCGCTCGTGCAAATCCAGTCGCTCGAGCAATTCACTGTCCGCATCACCAAGCGCGCATAAGGGCTGATACATGGTGACAGGCTCCGTACGGCCTTTTACTGTTACGGTATCCAACTCTCGACACAACATGTCGGGCAGGTTTTCTATCGTCTTGTCGCCGACAATAATGGGCACCTGATACTTGCGAGTCTGCGCTTCCAGACGCTGCGCCACGTTCACGGTTTCACCGATGACGGTGTAGTCCATCCGGTATTCAGACCCCAATGGCCCGACCATGGCAGGCCCTGTGCTGATACCGATACCTAGCGCGATCCGAGGCAAGCCGGCCGCCAAGTACTGTGCGTTCAGCTCGTGCAATTCACTCTGTATATCCAAGGCTGCACACAGCGCATCAAACGCATGGCTGGCACTCGTTATTGGCGCGCCCCATACGGCCATGACGCTATCTCCCATGTATTTGTCAATGCTGCCACGGTGCCGGATGACGATTTTGCTGACAAACGCAAAGTAGAGGTTCAACCATTGGGCAAGTTTCTTCGAATCGATCATCTGTGCAATCAAAGAGAACTCACGGACATCACAAAACAAGACGCTGATGTGTCGTTCTTCACCAGCCACTGGCATCGCATTAAGACCACTCTGATAGTGTTTTGATACCTCTTCGGGTACATATTTGGACAACAAGGCTGCAATTTTCACCTGATCGCGTCGAGCACCTGCATAGCTGAGCAGCACATAAACACCCGTCAACACAACAATGATAAGCAGCTCGAATTCCAGCGGCGTACCCGTCGTCGATAAAGGGAAATGTCGATGCATGAAAGCTACGGCAACAGCTGTGGCAACCGCCAGAACAAGTGCGCCCGCAATACGAAACAGGGGCATCAAAACACACAACATCAGCAGGCAAAACTGGGTTACCCAGAAAACACCTCCAAACGGCGCAGCATCAAAAATATTTAGCGCTTGCCCTCCCCGGATTCTTAAGGCAAAGAGCTGCCCGGTATCGTCACCCGCTGTCCAGTCAAACGCAAAATACAGTCGAAATACGCCTAGACCGGTTAACAACAACACGGTGAAAACCATCAAGAGGAACAGGCTGAAAGTGCGGCTGCGATGATTGGGGTTGTAGAAAGAGAGTTTCACTGGCTGATTGAAGGTAGGCGTGCTATCCGTGTTGCAATACTTGCAGGGCCTGTGCATGCAGGTTATGGCTGGATGCTGCCAGCACTGATGTGGTGTCCTGTGCAATCGCCGCACCAGTTATGTCGGTTATCACACCACCCGCTGCGCGTACGCCGACCGTAAGCGCTGCAATATCCAGAATATTCACGTCTGACTCAACGATGAGATCTGTCTGGCCACAACACAACTGATGGTAATGACAGAAGTCACCATAACCGCGAACCCGACGTACACGCGACACCAATGTGCCATAGCGTTGCCAGGCTGTTGCATTCTGCGCCAGTGATGTCAGATTACCCGATGACAGAAATGCATCTTCGATGCGCTCTACCGAATGCCGAACCTGCACCGCTTTGCCGTTCAACCATACTCCCTCACCTGCAATAGCCACCAACCGTTCACCGTACGCTGGTGCATTGGAAACGCCTACGCACAGTTTCTGATCCACCGCTAATGCAATCTGGGTTGAATAGAAAGGCATTCCACGAATAAAACTCTTGGTGCCGTCAATAGGGTCCACAAGCCACAGTAGTGCAGCGCGTTCCGTTTCATCGCTTTTGCCCGTCTCCTCACCATAGAAAATGGCCTCGGGAAACCGCGCTTGCAAGATAGCGCTTATGGCCTGCTCTGCCGCGATATCAACTTCAGTAACCGGCGAATCGTCAGATTTGAACGTAACCTGCCAGTCACCGCTATTCAAATACTGATTGATAACCGTTTCTGCAGAATCGGCCGCTTGTTGAGCGGCTGTCAACGCTGCCTGTAAATCCGGCATACTTGTGTTTCCTCAGTGCAGGTAAGTTTCCACCGCACAGTATATGCCTTTGCAGTGAACTCGTATGCCGGGTCGCTGCGTAGCTGACAGGCTTTACCTGGATAGGACATACCCGACTTGCAACTTAGTTGACCATCTGGATCAGCTATGTTTCAGGAGTGTCTACGGCGACGTTGACTGAGGTACACTTTGCGCCCGTTCGCACGATCAGACACAGACCGCTTCATGGGGCTAAACCCGCAACAATTGGCAGCCGTCAGGCATTTCGAGACACCTCTACTCGTGCTAGCTGGCGCCGGCAGTGGAAAAACGGGTGTTATTACGCAAAAGATCGCGTGGCTGATTGAAAAGCAGCAGTATGCCCCGCATTCCATTATCGCCGTGACGTTTACCAACAAAGCGTCCATGGAGATGAAGGCTCGTCTTAAAAAACAGCTTTCACCTGCTCAGATGCGCGGCTTGACCATTTCGACATTTCACCGCCTGGGCATGGACATTCTACATAAGGATGGGCAGGCAATCGGGCTGCGAAAGGGTTTTACCATTCTTGATCAGGGGGATTCCATGAGCGCGCTGCGTGAGCTGATTCGCGAGGGCAACAGCGCTATCGAAGAACGTGATCTGCAGAACATGATCTCCCACTGGAAAAACGAGTTCATTGATCCGGGAGCAGCAGGTGCTAACGCGCTAGATGAGCGCGATCGCATAGCAGCCATTCTTTACGCAAAGTACAACGAGCTACTGCGTGCCTGCAACTCGGTCGACTTTGATGATCTGATCAGTCTGCCGGTAACCCTCTTGCGCGAGCACACTGACGTGCGTGACAAGTGGCGCGGGCGTATTCGGCATCTGCTTGTTGACGAATACCAGGACACCAACACCGCACAGTATGAGCTGGTGCGTATGCTGGTCGATAAATTCGGGGCGTTGACAGCGGTAGGCGATGATGATCAGTCCATCTACTCATGGCGCGGAGCACGTCCGGAAAACCTGATGGCTCTCACTGTCGATTACCCGAACATTCGTGTTATCAAACTGGAGCAGAACTACCGCTCGAGCCAACGCATACTGCGTTGTGCTAACGCTGTGATAAGTCACAACCCGCACGAATTCGAGAAAAGGCTGTGGAGCGATCTGGGAGTCGGTGATCTGTTACGCATATCGGTGTGCAAGCACACCCTGGACGAAGCCGAATGGGTAGCCGCAGAAATACTGACAAGGCATTATCAGAAAGACACTCGTTGGGGTGATTTTGCCATCCTGTACCGCAGTAATTTTCAGAGCCGCGCGTTCGAGCAGGCGCTGCGCGAAAAACAGATTCCTTACACCATAAGCGGTGGCAGCTCGTTCTTTGACAAGGTCGAAATCAAGGACATGCTTGCCTATCTGAAACTGCTGGTTAATCCCGACGATGACACGGCATTCCTGCGCTGTATCAATACACCGCGACGTGAAATAGGGCCAACCACCCTGGGTAAGCTGGGTCAGCATGCACGTAAACGGGGTTGCAGCATGTTTGCAGCCTGCCACGACCTGGGACTTGAGACCGTGCTTAGTGGAAAAGCGCTTCACCGCTTGCAGCGTTTTGCCAATTGGCTGACGCTGACTGCTGACAATGCAGAACGGGGAGACGTACTTGCGGTGGTCAGAGGACTGTTTGAAGACATCGATTATAAAGACTGGATTGAAAATCAGTTTGACTCACCACCCAAGGCGCAACGCGCACTACAGAATGTTGAAGAGCTATTTGGCTGGATAGAACGGCTGGCCACCGATGATGATCAGAAGGATCAGGCACTATCAGACATCGTGCGTTCATTGTGTTTACACGACATGCTGTCGCGGCAAGATGATGAAAGCGATAATAATCAAGTGCAGATGATGACGCTCCATGCAGCCAAAGGGCTAGAGTTTCCGCATGTGTTCATGGTGGGTATGGAAGAGGATCTGATACCACACCGCAACAGCGTAGAGGCGGATACCATTGAAGAGGAACGACGCCTGGCGTACGTCGGCATGACGCGAGCTCGCTATACATTGACGTTCACACGATCACGTGCTCGGCAACAGTTTGGTGAAACCAACGCGTGTGATGCAAGCCGCTTTCTGGATGATCTCCCACCTGAGGATGTCACTATTCTCGGCGAATTGGGCACGGATAACACACATCAGGCTCGCGCTGCCGGCAAGAATGCGCTTCAAGGACTGAGAGCTCTGTTATCAGGCGATTGAATTCACTTGACACGGCCAATGGGCTTTATTGTGTGTGCAGCGGTTGAAATACCTGGAACGCTGCATATTTTCCGCATCTAAGTTAATAAAACGACAATACTTATGGCACGAAAAAAGCGTGATGAATCCGTGGTTATCGAACGCCCGTCTGATGACGAGGATAGCTCTCAGGGTTCTGGCACCGAGCTGATACTGCCCGAGCAGAACCTACCGGGCAAATTGTTATTGCTGCCTATCTTCGAGCGACCATTCTTTCCTGCTCAGGTTCAACCCCTGGTCATCGATGAAAGCCCGTGGGAAGAAACTTTTGCACGACTTGCCAAGATGGATCATCATCTTCTGGGTCTGTGCTATGCCGGTGATCACGACGAGCAGGACAAGGCAGTACCTGCAGACTTTGCAGCCACAGGTTGTGTAGTCCGCCTGCACAATGTGGTTCGCGGCAATGGCAAGATACAGTTTATTGCACAGGGCATGCAGCGATTCACCATTGATGACTGGATTAGCAACAAGGCACCTTTCGCAGCCTCTGTTAGCTATCCCGTGGACCGCACACGCAATACCCCTGAAATCAAGGCGTATGCCATGGCCTTGATTCAGGCCATCAAAGAGCTCATTCCGCTCAACCCTCTCTACAACGAAGAGTTGAAGAACTTTCTCAACCACTTCAATCTGAACGATCCCTCACCGCTTGCAGACTTTGCCGCTGCCATCACAACGGCACTGGGGCCAGACTTGCAACAAATCCTCGACACAGTCGATTTGCAGAAACGCATGGAGCTAGTACTGGTTTTGCTGCATAAGGAACTGGAAGTTGCCAGATTGCAGGCAGAGATCCGTTCTGAAGTCGAACAGAAGATGTCCAAGCATCAGCGTGAGTTTTTTCTGCGTGAAGAACTCAAGGTCATTCAGCGTGAGCTTGGCATAGCCAAAGATGACAAGACAGCCGACATAGACGAGTTCAAGGAACGTATGCAGGCGCGCAACCCGCCTGAGCATGTGCAAAAGCGGTTTAACGAAGAAATCAACAAGATGTCCATTCTGGAGACCGGCTCTCCCGAATACGGCGTGACCAGAAATTACGTGGACTGGCTGAGTTCCATGCCATGGGGCAAGCACAGCAAGGACAAGCTGTCACTGCGCACGGCCAAAACCGTACTCAACCGAGATCACGCGGGCCTGGAGGATATCAAGGAGCGTATTCTCGAATTTCTGGCCATGGGTTCCTTTCGCGGCGAAATCAGCGGCTCCATATTGTTGTTTGTCGGTCCTCCGGGTGTGGGCAAGACGTCAATTGGCAAATCCATCGCCGAGTGTCTGGGGCGGAAGTTTTATCGATTCAGTGTTGGCGGTATGCGGGATGAGGCAGAGATCAAGGGCCATCGCCGGACCTACATTGGTGCGATGCCCGGTAAACTGGTGCAGGCGTTAAAAGATGTTGACGTCGCCAATCCGGTCATCATGCTCGATGAAATCGACAAGATGGGCAATTCTTATCAGGGTGATCCGGCTTCAGCCATGCTCGAGGTGCTTGACCCGGAACAAAATGGCGAATTCCTCGACCACTATCTGGATCTTCGTGTTGATCTTTCCAAGGTGTTGTTTGTGTGTACAGCTAACCAGCTGGACACAATTCCCAGACCCCTGCTCGATCGTATGGACATCATACGGCTCGGTGGCTACATCGCCAGTGAAAAGCTGGACATCGCCAAGGCGCATCTGTGGCCGCGATTACTCGAACGCAACAATGTCAAACCGGGACAGGTCAAGATATCTGACTCTGCTATAAAAGCACTGATTGAGGGCTATGCACGCGAGGCTGGTGTGCGTGGCCTCGAAAAGCTGCTTCATCGGGTGCTACGAAAATCCGTCGTCAAATTGCTCGGCAAAACAAAGTCGGTAAGCATCAGTAACCGCAATCTTGTCGAATTTGTCGGTGAACCACCTTTCCGCGTTGAAAAGCAACTGGGAGGCGTCGGTGTCATCACCGGGCTTGCGTGGACTGCCATGGGCGGCGCCACCCTGCCAATAGAAGCCACCCGGGTACACGCTCGTGACCGTGCTCTGAAACTGACCGGACAGTTGGGTAAAGTCATGAATGAATCAGCGCAAATTGCGCACAGCTACGTGACGACAAATGCTGAAACTTTTGGCATTGATCCCGAATGGTTCATGAAGAGCAGTTTGCATCTGCATGTGCCAGAGGGTGCAACACCCAAAGACGGACCGAGCGCGGGGATCAGCATGACCAGTGCATTGTTGTCGCTGGCGCTGAACAAACCCGTAAAGAAATCGTATGCGATGACAGGCGAGATTACCCTCACCGGTGAGGTGTTGCCCGTGGGTGGCGTCCGCGAAAAACTGATCGCAGCGCGCAGGATCGGTATCAAGGATGTCATTCTGCCCGAAGGCAACAGGCGGGACGTCAGTGAGCTGCCTCAGCATATTGTTTCCGGGCTCAATATCCATCATGCCGGGCAGTACACAGATGTTTTCAGCGTGCTGTTTCCGAAAAAGAAATCCTGAAGCCTGGTGCGCGAACAGCAAGGGGCAATAACTTTATTGCAAACCTGTCTGGTCCGGGCGGTACGTGACAGCCAGACGGACAACAATATCCGGCGTGGTATCAATCGCAGCATCTTCACTGATTGACAGTTCAAACGTGTGCGATCTGCCATGGAGGTAGCGCACACCGACGATCAGATTTACGGCAGGGCTTCCCAGCTCACGCAATTCACTGCGGTAAAATGCAGAGTGTGCATCAATCTGTGCAAGCAGACGTAGCTTATGATGCAGCGCATACTGTACGCCAACCGAGCCATAGCCCACGATGCGTTCCTGAGCAGCAAAGCGATCAGTTTGTGAATTAACGAGCACACCCAAGGCCAAGGCGCTGTGCCAACGTTCTGCAGTGTGCCAGATGGGTGATTGCCAATCGGCAAAAATATCGGCCTCACCACTACCTAAAAGCTGGTCAGGGTCACCCGTGGGCAACTTGATTCCGATACGCCACATAGGATCAGCTTTTGTCGAGTCAGCCGTTGCGAAGCAGCCTTGTGCGTATTGCAACGCAACCTGTATGTCGCCAAGTCCGCTTTGCGACTGTGTTATGTCATGTTTGACGCCGTCAGCGTTCGTGTAACCGTAAGTCAGATTATTGAAGTCACTTTTGTCGCGGTTAGCATCGGGCAGACCAAAAAACTGATGCCAGTCATCAATTGCCCTATCAAACACACCAGCACTGTGTAAGACGAGCGGAATCGTGGTTTCGAATTGCCAACAGGATGCAAGGCGTTGCCGGTGCCTGATGGCAAGGCGGCTACTTTCACCATCAAGCAGAAGAAGCTCATCACCCTCCCGACCACCGGCAAACTGATTGGAATGCTCCAGCGCTACTTGCCATTCAACACCCTGCACAAGTCGTGGAGCAACGACCGGCAGCCCGAAGATGGCGTTATAGGCATGTTGGGACCGTTGCTGGAGAAACGCAGAGTCGTCACCCTGCTCTGCCAGAACTGGGCTGCAAAGCGAAATAGACAGGACCAGGATTACGTAACACGTGTACTGGGGTGGTACGGCTGGTTCACTAGATTTCACGACCCAGCTCTTGACGCAATCGGTCCGCGCTGCGTCGTGCTCCAGCTGAAGCGGGACTGATGTCCAGAACCTTTTCAAACGCTTCCAGAGCAGCATCAAGATTATTGTCACGTAGAAAGATAAGCCCCAGACCTGAGATTGCCCCGAAATGACGAGGTTCCAGCGCGATGGTAGCCTGAATATCTGCTACAGACCTCTCATTGTCACCCATCACATAATGCAAGGTGGCCCGCTTGTTCCAGGCTTCCGCATAGTCAGGATGACTTTCTACCAGCTCATTGCACAGCCGCAAGGCGACCTGTAAGTCACCGCCTGCCATTGCACTGGTGATCTCATCCATGGCGTTTGCCGCTTCATCATCAGGCGCTTCGAGCCAGTGCTGCCAGATAAGCTCCTCGATACGGTTGGCCTCGGTGGCGCTATCAGCAGATTCCAGAGCGCTAAAGAGCTCTGGCAAGTCTGCCGCTGTTTGATCAGCTTGCGCGGGCGAAGCCGTCAGAAGACTAACGAACAGCAATGACAAGGACACGAAAAAAGGTATGTGCGTGAATTTCATCAGCGAACCTCGATAGATAGATAACCCATGTACAACTTGTGCGCACCGACATTGAAGTTGATTTCGCTCATGCCGTTGCCAACTACCGAGCTCGCTGAAACAACGATACTTTAATGCTGCCCTGAGTCGGCTTGATCAGTTGCCAGGCCGCGGTTGAGTTAGTTAGACAAAGCTTCTGAGCCATTCACCATAGTTGCAAGCACACTGGCTTCACGATAACCCGGGACCTTCTCACCGCTGTCTGTATAGATAAGGGGTGTGCCGCGAAGACCCAGGCGCTCGGCAAGCGCAACATGCTCTTCGATGGGGTTATCGCATGTTTTGGGTTCGATCTGACCACCCGCTTTGGCATTGTCCATGGCAGCATGTGGATTATCTGCACACCAGACGCTTTCAAGATCCTTGTGGCCTTGAGAGCCCAATCCCGCTCTTGGGAAAAGCAGATAGCGGACGCGAACGCCGTCGTCCAGGAGGGTGTCCAGTTCGGCATGAAGGCGTCGGCAATAGCCACACGAGATGTCAGTGAACACGGTTATGGATCGATCAGAAGCCTCTTCAGGCTCATAGATCAGCATGTTCTTCTCATCCATTTCTTCGATGAGTCCCATGTGTATTCGTCCCAGTCTTGCATCGGTGAGATTGGCACGGTCGCTGAGGCGGATCAAATTTCCATCGATAAGGTATTGCGCCGACTCGTTGACGTAATAGATCTGGCCGTCACTGATGACTTCGAACAGTCCCGGCATCGTACTTTCGCTGATATCCGTAAACGTTATCCCGGGTAGCTGCTCCCGCAACCGTTCCAGAACCTGCTCGGATTCTGACACGCTTTGTGCCTGAACTGACTCATCCTGAACTTCCGTACCGCCAGTTGTCGAATCCTGGGCAAATGCCGGGAGCAGGCCCGAGCCGGTCGTCAATGCGATACTCAAAGCCAGTAATAACGGCGTGTGTTTTAACAATTTTGTCATGTGTTAGTGTCCGCTCTATCCAAGCCTGTTTGGGCAAAGGATATGTCGTAAAGTTCAATGAAGTCAAAATTCTGAAGAATCAGGCTATACCCATGGCCTTAATTGTCGAGACGGTACGTCACTCCGACTCCAGCATGGCCTGCGTGGATCACCATGTTAACACTGCGATAGCCATGCCAAGGTTTGACGTCAAATTCAAGAGCTGCTGGTGTTACCGGATTCAAGCAGCGTTCTGTCACCAAAGATTGCCGGCGCACCACCTTTCAGGATAGAGAGAGTGTGTTACCCCCTCGGGTGATGGACTGCATGCAGGGATTTCAGCCGCTCAGTAGCAACGTGCGTGTATATCTGAGTGGTTGTAAGGCTGCTGTGTCCGAGCAACATCTGGACGACTCTCAAGTCAGCATCATGGTTCACAAGGTGCGTGGCAAATGCGTGTCGGAGTGTGTGTGGTGACAATCCCTCCGGCAATCCTGCAATCAAGCCGTGATGCCTTATGCGATGCCAGAAAGTCTGACGCGTCATCGCCTTTCCGCGGGTTGATAGAAACAAATCGCTGGTGGGATCCTTTTGTAGGGCTGGTCTGGCAAGTCGGTGATATTTTTCAACCCAGCGCATCGCTACTTCGCCCATCGGAACCAATCGCTCCTTGCGCCCCTTACCCCATACTCTGACAACGCCTTGCTGTAGATTGACCTGATCGACAGTGAGCAGTACCAGCTCGGACACACGTAAACCACACGCATACAATATTTCCAACATCGCACGATCACGCAAACCCAGATCGGTAGACGTTACCGGTGCGTCCAGCAATGCCCTGACCTGAGACTCAGTCAGCGTTTTTGGTAACGGCCGACCGATGGACGGCGAGCGTATGAGTGCTGTTGGATTTTCACTGATCAGGTTCTCGCGAACCGCCCACGCATAGAATTGTCGCAGGGCCGAAAGCAGCCTTGCTGCACTACGTGCACTGCTTCCATCAGCAACGCGTTCAGCAAGACACGACATGATGTCGCTTTGCGATGCATTAATGAGTAGAGCGCGGCCATTGGCATCACTGGTTGATGCAAGATGAAGCGACCGTGCGTACGCGCGCAAATCAGAAGCATAGGCACTGATAGTGTGGCTGCTCAAACCCCGCTCAACTAATTGACTATCTGCAAATCGTTGCAACAAGGCCTGATCCTGAGCACAGATGAATCGGGAATTTGATGCTTTATTGATGCGTTTTATCTTCAAGTTGCCGGTAGCATACGCACTGGACAGTGGCCATAAGGATACACATGAATCAGCCTGAAGGCGTCATTAACGATGCCGACCCAAACGCCATCACGATAGAAGCGGCCAGAACAAGAATACTGAGTCGCTTGTCGCCGAGTACCCTGCAGGAGACAATCACTGCAAATTCTGCGCTGGGCCGAGTCCTTGCGACAGATATCGTGTCGTTAATTGATGTGCCTTCGTTCCGTGCATCAGCCATGGATGGATATGCTGTGCGCAGTGCTGAGTGTGACAAGGTATTAACGGTAGCAGGAGAATCACTGGCAGGACATCCTGGCGCTGATCATCTGCCCAGATTCAGTGCACAGCGTATTACAACCGGTGCGCGCGTACCTGACGATGCAGATGCCGTTGTTCAGCAGGAAAACGTTACACGCGATGACAATACAATTATCGTCAACAACGCGCCCGTCAGCGGCTTGCACGTAAGAAACCCGGGCACAGACAGTGCCGAAGGATCGTTATTGCTCCAATCAGGTGATCGTATCGGTCCCGCAGAATGCGCACTGCTGGCAGCTCACGGCGTAACGCATGTAGATGTCATATGCAAGCTGCGGATTGCCGTGTTTTCCACTGGAGATGAGCTGGTAGAACCCGGCATGCCACGCAAACGCGGACAGATCAACGACGCTAACAGAGCATTGCTGCTATCGATGCTCAATGATGCCTGTGTTGAGCTGATTGACCTTGGTATTGCTGCCGATTCGGAAAACGCTTTGCAGGGTATTTTCAATCGTGCAAGTGATGCCGATCTTGTCATCTCAAGTGGCGGCGTCTCAGTCGGTGATGCGGATTTCGTCAAACAAGTGCTGGAAGAGAATGGCTCGATGGATATCTGGAAAGTAGCTATGAAGCCTGGCAGACCGCTGAGCTTCGGGCAGTTGCTATCGGGGGCTGCATTTTTCGGGCTACCCGGTAATCCGGTTTCAGCAGCAATAACATGCCTGTTGTTTGTCAAACCGGCTATTGACCACCTGCTGAGGATAAAACCAAGCCAGCTTCCGCCGCTACTATTGCCACTGCAAGGAAGCTTGAAAAAAAACCCGGGGCGTGTTGAGTACCAGCGTGCAAAAATTGTTGAAACACCGTCTGGCCAATGGGCTGTGACCACGACCGGTGTACAGGATTCGCATGTACTGAGTTCGCTGCACAAGGCTGATTGCCTTATCGAACTGTCCTTGTCATCCGAAGGAGCAACCGATGGGGAATTAGTCAGGGTTTTTCCATTTACGCACTTTGGCCGAAGCCCAGTGTAGAAAATCTGCAAGACTGAACGGGAAAGAGCAGCCAGCGGCTGCACTTTCCCGTTGAGCTAACACAATGTTGCCGACGCAGTAGCGTCAGCCGCGCAGCATTATAACGCGCCGGACCCCTACATCAATCCCCGGCAATAATTCATCCCAGAAGCCATATTCTACACGCGAGCATAATTCTAAA
>CAYGSW010000179.1:0-3484 GCA_964352535.1 uncultured Granulosicoccaceae bacterium
TGCCAGGATCAGCCACATCAAAAGGAGGCAGTACGGGTGCTTTGATATCCAGGTTGGCGGCAATCTCAACGCTGGTTGTGGCATTGGGTTCCAGATCGGTGTAGTCGATCTGCAAGTCAGTTGTGATGGGCTGGATTTCTCCGGCAGCGCTGACACCGTAGCCTGTCAGTTTGTTACCTTTAGAGTCAGCGATGTATCCTTCACGATCCATACCGAAATTTCCTGAGCGGGTGTAGACGGCTGTGCCGTTATCATTGAGTTTGAACATGCCCAGTCCCTCGACTGCAAGGTCCAGGTTCCTGTTGGTAAACTGCATGTCACCTTGTTCGAATTCCTGCCTTATCCCGGCTACCTGAACTCCTTGACCTACCGCTGGTGTATTGCCACCAAAAGTGCTCAATGCGTACACGTCAGCAAATTCTGCACGTGAGCGCTTGAATCCGGACGTTGCATTGTTGGCAATGTTGTTGGATATCGACTCAAGCTCGGTGGTTGCCGCGTTGAGACCGGTTAGTGCAATTTCAAAAGTCATTTGTTTTCCTCTCGTCCTATTGTTGTGTGCTGCGGACAGGGTCCACGTTTCTGATTTGCCGGATATCTGCCATTGACAACACCTCTCCCTGTACAGTGTTCAGAGACGACTGGCCGCCAGCTCCGAATTCCACAGAGTCGATAACCCGGCTGCTCAATACCGTTACAGCTTCATAGCTGTCGTTTTGTTGCGCAGTCACTGTGGCTGAGTATTTTCCCGGTGGCATGCGTTCGCCACGGTTGTTCAGCCCGTCCCAGGTAAAGCCGTGCCGGCCAGCACCGAACTCACCCA
This sequence comes from uncultured Granulosicoccaceae bacterium, assembly GCA_964352535.1. GTDB lineage: Bacteria > Pseudomonadota > Gammaproteobacteria > Granulosicoccales > Granulosicoccaceae > Granulosicoccus. Next base: position 824 of record CAYGSW010000179.1, read on the forward strand.
GTCCGATTTGCTGCACAACAGCACCTGCTGCATCCATGATGTCAAGCTTCACATCGCCAGAGCCTGCTTCCAGTTCAAACGATCCATTGACAGGAGCACCAGTGTTTAACTCAAAACTGCTGTCCTCTATCAGTACTTCCTGGCCGACAAGCGCTGTAGCCTGAAGTGTCTGACTGGTAGCGTAGGTTTCCGTCAGTTTCTCCAGAGACACTTGCATGTCTTCAATGCCCGTGACGGTACTGAACTGCGCCATCTGACCAAGAAATTCCCCGTTGTCCATCGGCTTCATCGGGTCCTGGTTTTTGAGCTGAGCCATCATCAGTTCCAGAAATTCATCCTGGCCAAGTTCTTTAGTGAACTCAGGCTTGTCAGTCTGATCAAGCTGGAATTGATCAAGCGATGCAGGTGAAATAGGGGTCATACCGATGTTCCTTAATGTGTTGACGATAGGAAATGCAAGCTAGGAGACATACCTTATTTGCCCATTTTCAGTGTCTGCAGCATGAGCTGGCGTACCGTACTCAGTAAATCTACGTTGCTTTGATAGCTGCGTGAGGCTGACATCATATTGGCCATCTCTTCAACGCTATCCACGTTGGAGCCGAAGACATAGCCTTCGTCGTTCGACAAGGGATGGTCTGGTTCGTAACGTTTGTTTACCTCGCGAGCGGACTCCACCACACCGCGGGTTTCAACACCACTGATCTCCTTGTCCAGCATGGCTGCGAACACAGGGTGGCGCGCGCGGTATGCTTGGTCTTCAGTGCCGGCAACAGAGTTTGCATTGGCCAGATTACTTGCCGTTGCATTGAGTCGCAGATTTTGTGCGCGCATGGCACTACCTGCAATATCGAAGATGCTGAATGTCATGGCTATTCGCTCCTTAGTGCTCTGATAAGACCGCCCACACGACTGTTGATGAACTCCAGGCTTGCCTGATACCGCACCGTGTTCTCTGCGAATCGTGCTTGCTCAAGATCCTTGTCCACCGTATTTCCATCCAGTGAAGCCTGCTCTGGTTGGCGATACATGAGCGCTGCGTTTGTGGCTTTAACGTTCTTGCTGATATGGCCAGTGTTGGTGGTATGCAGGGAGCCACCGACGAGTTTCAGGCGATTAGCGTTCGGCGGGTTCATCGCACCGGGACCCTTGACGTCCCGAAGCACCTCAGCGAATGCCAGATCACGGGCTTTATAGCCGGGTGTATCTGCGTTTGCGATGTTGCTGGCCAGAACCTCGGTTCGGCGTGCGCGCATTTGCAGCGCGTTGGCATGAGTTGCTAAAAATTTATCAATCATCGGGCGTGGAATCCTTTTTTTCGTTTGCCGGTACATGCTAATTTCGGCGAATGTCGACGTTTACTTAGGAACTGTGACGTCGTTAGTGTTAGCTGTAGGGTGCACTGCGATCTGTGCATTCAAGTCATGAGCACTGACTTTGTCCGCCTACTGAATGGGAATGGACAGGAAGCTTGGATTCCAGCGTGGCACTGGACGATCTTCGTAGATCACTAGCGACAGGTTCTGCAATGCTGTGGACATGCTTTGTGTCCGAAAGAAGTGCACTGTGCCAGCTACCTGCGATCCGGGAATTGCGGTTGCCGTGATTTTCTCAGCACTCGTATCAGTGCCTATCGCATGCGTACGTCCGTTGTATTGCATGCCATCAGTACCGACTGCCGTAGCGCCTGCATCGAGGGCAACGGAGGCATTGCGAGTTGTTTCAATCTTGAAATTGGCACTCAGACGATTAGTCGCACCCAGGCCATTGGCTGAGAGCAATGTAATGGTCACATCTTCAGTGGGTGATACCCAGGCGCAAGGCAGCGTGTTTGCGCAATCCGCATGTTGATTCGTTACCGAGCCAACCGGTATGCCCGTAAAAGAGGGTTCTCGAACCAGTCCTGCGTCGGACAAACCAATGGTCCAGTTACTGAGGCTTGTAGCGCTGCTGCTTCGTTCGAATTCTATACGTGCAGGAATTTCGGTACCCGCCACGACACCTTGTGCACGTCCGCCAACACCGTCGCCCAAAACAAGAGACGCTGGCTCATTGCGCACACCTCTGTCGTCGGTAGCGGGTTCTGTGCTGGCAATGGATACCTGAGTGTCATGTGAGGTAAGCAGCGAGTACTCAATACTCAGACGACCCTGGTCACCGATATTATCGGCATTGCTCACCGTGACTGAAAACTGTGTATCAGCGCTGATCCAGCGGCAAGGTAATGACATCTGACAGTTCACGGTCATACCCGGTGCACCCGTAACGGCGGGTTGATCGGGATTACTCTCTGCAAATCCTGGCAGGCCAGGGCTAACGGGTATGTTCGTGCCCAGACCGGCAGGATCAGACAATAGAGGCTCATCAGGTGCTGAGGGAGTTGCAGGAACACCGGTCGTTGGTGTGGCTGAGGGTGGTATAACCGTACCTGTACCACCGCCAACCATGCTCGGAGTGGGAGTATTGAAAACAGGTGTTGCAGGTGTTGCAGGTGTTGCAGGTGTTGCAGGTGTTGCAGGTGTTGCTGGGGTGATCGGTGTGAGCGGGATCACTGGAGTCGGGGTGACTCCACCTGCAACCGGGCCAGATGTTGGGTCGGCAATGGCGACGGGTTCGTTAACCGCAGGGACTGAAGGTTCAGCAGGGACTGAAGGTTCAGCA
>CAYGSW010000179.1:3584-12129 GCA_964352535.1 uncultured Granulosicoccaceae bacterium
CCGACGCCTCGGTACCAGCGCCCGTTGGCGCCTCGTTAATGATTGTTTTTTCAGTACAGCCACTGGCCAGGATACAGCTGGCGATAACTAACCACGGTTTGCGGTGCATAATGCTCATGAAGATTCCTTGTCGAATTATGAGTACTGTGTCGTCCTTCTTCAGATTTTTTGGAGCGCAACACAGTCACGTTACTGTTAGCCCAACCGGCGATTTTTCAAATGGTTGTCGATGGTGTGAAGCTTGCGCAGTAGGAGGGAATGAAAACTCCTGTTTTGCGCGCATTGCGGCTTTTGATAATGTCGTCATTATTATTTTGCACCACGCATTTGACCCATTCTGCAAGTGTGGCCCCGCACACCGATGCGTTGCCCGCTCAATCTGATATTCAGTCTCTGGATGACATTCGTCTTGCGGTGCGATCTTTCGTGGAATCAAAGCAATCTACCGAGGGAGAGGTCAGTGTTACCGTCAAAAGACTGGATCGACGTTTACGATTGGCTTACTGTCTTGAGCCTCTGGAAACCGTATGGTCACCGGGTAGTAGGACATTAGGGCGAGTTACAGTGCAGGTTGCCTGCAGTTCACCGCGACCGTGGCGTGTGCACGTGCAAGCCACTGTCACCATGCAAGGCATGGTCTGGACACTGAGCCGTGGAGCACGGCGTGGAGATATTCTGAGTCGCGATTTGCTATCGAAAGAGAAAGTGACACTGGGAGCGAATAATCAGGCATTCACATCACTGGGTACACCCGTCAGGGATATTGAGCCCTGGTTGGGTTATGAGTTTGCACAACGCGTCAATAGCGGCAAGGTACTCAATGAGCGAATGCTTAAGCCGGCAAGACTCCTGCACAAGGGCGACACCGTTGTTATTCGTCATCGTTCCAAGGGGTTAGAGCTACGGACAAAAGGGCTTGCCTTGAGCGATGCAGGCGCCCGTCAGCAGACCCAAGTACGTAACAGCTCTTCAGGAAAGATCATCGACGTGGTCGTGGTATCCCCCGGGATAGTGGAAATTCTGCAATAAGACAATCTGCAATAAGAAAATAAAGAGTTAACAAGACAAAAATGAACAATACTGAAAATGCCAAGGACTCAAAACCCAAGGTCTCAACAGAACAACTTGTCGTCGATGCCGGTGAGATGATAGGTGAGTTTGAGCGCTTGCTGGCCAGTGAGTCATATTTACTGGAAACAGGACAGGCTAAAGGGCTGCAGGCAATAGCTGAGGCCAAAGACGTACTGGTGGGAAAGCTCAGTAAGCATGAACACATGCTGATCAACATTTTTGAGCACGAAGCAGATCTTCCGGCCGTCGCTGGCTTGAAAGCCCGGTTAGTAAAATGTCGTGTGGATAACCAGAACAATCATGCACTGGTCATGCTGGAGCTGAAACACGCAAACAAAAGCCTGGAGCTGTTGCGTTCAGTTCTGCGTATGGATGATCTGTCGCTTTACAGCGAACGTGGCACCGTTAATGTGAACAGGGAAAAAAGAAGGTTCGGTAGTGCCTGAATGGTATCCCTCTTCCCCACGGGCTCATGCACCGTATGTGATGTGAGCAGGCGGGGGGAGTTAATGGACGTTCAGCTCTTTACAGGGTCGATAGGGCGTCTGTTTACGTTGGTGTAGTGCAGCTTGCCAATATCAATCAATACTGGTAGCTGCACTACACTAACCGCCCGAGAGAAGGCTGGATGGTAATTTTCGTGTCCACCCAATTGGACATCGCTTGTTTTCAAGCCACTTTCGATGCTGACCGGTAAGCCTGCCACAATTGATTCAACCCCGCCTTGCGCGGATCGTCTGAATCCAGGGAAGTCTCAGCATCACGCTCTTCAGGCTGCCTTTGGACATTCACATGTGTGGTTTGTGACGCATCTGCATTAGTATTAGTAGTTGATTCTGCGGTCGTGCCGGAATATTCAACAGGTCGTTGGGTTGGAGCAGCAGAGCTCTGGTTCATTTCGCTGCGCAACACAAACCGTGGAATATAAGACCCAGGCTTCATTTCGATGAAAATCGAGGTGTTCGGGTTCTGCTCATAATAAGCATCAAGGGATGAGCGCAGACGTTTGGCCAGTACACGCACTGATGGGTCTGTCTGTGGATCAAAGCTGGAAGACTTGCCAAGAGCCTCTATGCCTACGGTGAAGGCCTTGATCCGTCGAGTGTTGCCAAGAAGAGTCTGCTCTACAACATACTTCAGGAAAGCCGACATTTGTGGTGACGCCGAGAACTTGTCTGTCGTCAAAATTCCATTCAAAGCGGCTGTGACTTCTGAACTGTCTAATTCAGTCGTGCTGTTTTCGGTATTCATAATGTTGCTCTCTCGTTTAAGTGGCCCGTTGATGGCACGGGTTCCTGAGAAGGAGCAAGAACAGGACGAATTCCGCACGTAATATTACCTGGTGCCTATGCGGCACAAGGACTGCAGGGTCATGAAACCCTGTTAAATGGAGCTTTAAAGCGATTTTATTTTTACCGTTATTTGTTGGTGTTACGTGCAATTAAAGGTAAATGTAACGTGTGGTAAGGATAAATGATCGTTAAATTTTCGATCTGTCAGAAACATGACGTAGTTAACACTTTGACGCTGTCAAAAGGTTAACTCTAAAATTGACGTCAATTGATCCTTGATTGATACACCAAGCGGCAGGTCTTTGGCAGATAACACTCGAAGTGAGACAGGCTATTCAGTTTGATCATGGTTTAGCCGTCATATGGGTTCGAATTAACTGAACACCACATCGAGACAAGAAGCTGATGCTGATACTGACACGACGAGTTGATGAACGCATATTCATAGGTGATAACATCACCTTGTGCGTGCTTGACATCGAGGGAAACCGTGTGCGACTGGGGCTGGACGCGCCGAAGGAGATTGCGATTCTGCGCGAGGAAGTCCACCAGCGTTATGCCGGTGAAGCTTCAAATGATGCAACCCACTCAGAACCCGGCACGACGAAGAAATCTGCCTGAATTGTTTGCTGTATGGACAGCGATGAAGAGCTGCCCTTCAGGCACCCGAGCAGACCCAGTGGCGTTGTGCTGCAGGTGAGCTCGTTCGGCGCGTGCAACCCAGAGCTCAGTCTGAATATCCGGAGCCCGACGTCAACCCAATTCCCTTTTACTTGTCTTTTTCAGCATAGCCATCCCGATAATGCAGCCAATACGTGGACGGGCTGGTGCGGATAAGCGCACTAAGTCTGGCGAAGTCATTCCTACAATCCTCTGAACCTCCATACCCCAAACCCCATAACCCCCTGTCTCCAAATAGTCCTTCACAGTTAAAAGCGGTCTTGTTCGACTGCTGAAATCTGAAAAACCGTCGTGTGGAATGTTCATCCTTCGCAGCCAGGCGTTCTCCTGCAAAAGCGGACCTTGATCAACGGCGCTTGTCCCGATCAATCGACATCCTTCGGTACGGGTTTCCAGACTCAGTGCCTCTGTGCGGCCGGACAGTAACTTTCTATCGACAAATAGTCTGTGAATGGTTGACACTTGCAACAGCTTGGTCGTACAATTCCGGAGCTCGGTAACCGGTCGTCCATTAGGCCTAGTAGTGATTCGGTTCCCGAATTCGCAACGTTGTACTTCAGGCTCACGCTGTCACCAGCTCTGGACCGCATCTAGCGTACTCAATTCCGAACGACATTTCTCTTACTATTTACCGACTCATGGCGCTTTGCCATGACGGGACAACGAAAGCACTGTATGGCGACGATCAATCAACTCGTCCGCAAGCCGCGCAAGCGCAAGGCGGAGAAATCCAATGTACCGGCACTGCAGGCTTGCCCGCAGAAGCGCGGGGTATGTACTCGTGTATATACAACAACGCCCAAAAAGCCGAACTCGGCCATGCGGAAGGTTGCCCGAGTCCGGTTAACCAACGGGTATGAAGTCACTTCTTACATCGGTGGTGAGGGTCACAACCTCCAGGAGCACTCGGTTGTTCTAATAAGAGGGGGGCGTGTAAAGGATCTGCCAGGTGTTCGTTATCACACCGTGCGCGGTAGCCTCGACACCCAGGGTGTTGACTCACGTCGCCAGGGTCGTTCCAAGTATGGCGCCAAGCGCCCTAAAGGTTAAGCCAGTATGTCAAGAAGAGTCCAAGCCCCGAAACGCGACATCCTGCCGGATCCTAAGTATGGCAGTGTTCGTTTGGCCAAATTTATCAACATCCTGATGCTGGACGGCAAGAAAGCTGTTGCTGAGCGAGTCATCTACGGATCGCTCGACGTTATCAGGGAAAAAGGTGCTGCAGAGCCTGTCGAAGTTCTGGAACAGGCGTTGGAAAATGTCAGCCCTGCGGTTGAAGTCAAGTCTCGACGCGTTGGTGGTGCAACCTACCAGGTGCCTGTTGAAGTGCGACCAGTTCGTAGAAGCGCGTTGGCAATGCGCTGGATCATTGATGCAGCGCGCAAGCGCGGCGAGAAGTCCATGACGCTCAAGCTGGCCGGCGAGCTTAGTGATGCAGCTGAGAAACGTGGCACTGCAGTGAAAAAGCGCGACGATGTCCATCGCATGGCTGAAGCCAACAAGGCGTTTTCACACTACCGCTGGTAGGTGTTGTAGGCGTTGGTCATAACGAAGGTCTGTCTGTGGCACGTATAACGCCTATCACCCTGTATCGTAACGTCGGCATCATGGCTCACATTGATGCTGGCAAGACGACGACGACGGAACGCATCCTGTTTTACACAGGTGTCTCGCACAAAATGGGCGAGGTTCACCATGGCTCCGCTACGATGGACTGGATGGCGCAAGAGCAAGAGCGCGGAATCACCATCACCTCTGCCGCAACCACGTGTTTCTGGCGTGGAATGGACGGTAGCCGAGAGCAGCATCGTATCAACATTATTGATACTCCTGGGCATGTGGATTTCACTATTGAAGTTGAACGCTCGCTGCGAGTGCTTGACGGTGCGGTAGCCGTATTCGACTCTGTAGGCGGCGTAGAGCCTCAATCCGAAACAGTGTGGCGACAGGCCAACAAATACGCCGTGCCGCGAGTCGCCTTCGTTAACAAGATGGATCGCATCGGCGCAGATTTCGACCGGGTCCTGACGCAGATACGCGAACGTCTGGGCGCAAATCCCATCGCCATCCAGATTCCAATTGGTGCTGAAGAGACCTTTGTCGGTGTCGTGGATCTTGTCAGCATGAAGGCGGTCATCTGGAACGAAGCTGACCAGGGCCTGACGCACACCACTCAGGATATCCCCGCAGAGCTTCAGGTAGATGCCGAACAAGCACGCGAACTGCTTATCGAAGCAGCTGCCGAAAGCGACGAGACTCTGATGGATCGCTATCTGGAAACTGGCGAACTGTCCGAAGACGATATCCGGCTGGGTTTGCGCAAGCAGACGCTCGCCAACAAGGCAGTGCCTGTGCTGTGTGGATCAGCTTTCAAGAATAAGGGTGTGCAATCGCTGCTTGATGCGATCATTGATTACATGCCTGCGCCAGATGATGTTCTGCCGGTTGAGGGAATTCTCGACGATGAGTCCACAGACACTCGCGCGGCGAGCGACGATTCGCCCTTTGCAGCTCTGGTATTTAAAATAGCTAACGACAGTTATGTTGGATCACTTGCATTCCTGCGCGTCTATTCGGGTGTATTGAAGACTGGGGATATGGTCTACAACCCCTTGCGCGGCAAAAAAGAGCGCATCGGCCGACTATTGCAGATGCACGCTAATAATCGCGAAGAAATAAAGGAAGTCCGCGCTGGCGATATTGCAGCTGCGGTAGGCCTCAAGGAGGTTGGCACCGGTGACACGCTGTGTGAACAGCGCAGGGCGATCGCTCTTGAGCGAATGGAGTTTCCCGAGCCCGTAATATCTGTTGCTGTCGAACCTAAAACGCTGGCAGATCAGGAAAAAATGGCTGCAGCGCTAGAGCGACTGGCCAAGGAGGATCCCTCTTTCCGAGTCCGTACTGATGAGGATTCAGGTCAGATAATCATTAGCGGTATGGGTGAGCTTCACCTGGACATAATCGTTGATCGCATGAAGCGCGAATTCAATGTGGTGGCCAACGTAGGCAAGCCGCAGGTTTCTTACCGGGAAACCATCAGGCAAACGGTCAAGGCCGAGGGCAAGTTCGTCCGTCAGACCGGTGGAACAGGACAATACGGGCACGTCTTGCTAAAACTTGAGCCACTTGAGCGTGGTACAGGGTTTGAGTTTGTCAGCGAAATTGTCGGTGGCACAATACCTGAAGAGTTCATTCCCGCAGTGGAGAAGGGCGTACGTGATGCGCTAGCCAACGGGGTGTTAGGAGGTTATCCCATGGTTGACATGCGGGTAACTCTCTACGACGGCTCCTATCACGATGTGGATTCGAATGACATTGCCTTCAAAATCGCAGGGTCAATGGGTTTTAGAAACGGTGCGACGGAAGCCAGTCCTACATTGCTTGAACCTGTCATGAAAGTGGAAGTCGTCACACCTGAGGATTACATGGGCGATGTCATGGGAGATTTGAATCGGCGTCGTGGAATTGTTGTCGGAATGGACGAACAGCCCGGTGGCAAGGTCATCAGGGCCCAGGTGCCACTCGCCCAGATGTTTGGTTATTCAACTGATTTACGTTCCGCCACGCAAGGCAGAGCGGTGTATTCAATGGAATTTGAGAGTTACGAAGTACCACCTCAGGCGGTGGTTGATGCCGTACTTCATCGTTGAGACTGCATCGTTGAGTACTCAGAGCCTGTTAATCGTCCCAAAAACGGTTATGGGTTGTTAGTCAATAGACAGGCAGTGTTGTAAGAGTGCTTACCACAGGTCCTAACTACTGTATCATCCGCAGCCCTGATGTGATCAAACAGATCGCCGCAGGCTATCTGTTATAGAAATTTCTGAAAACGAGGCCAGAACTTAAGTGTCAAAGGAAAAATTCGAACGTACGAAACCCCACGTCAACGTTGGCACGATAGGCCACGTTGATCATGGCAAGACGACATTGACAGCGGCACTGACGATCTGTCAGGCCGAAGAATTTGGTGGTGCGGCGAGCGCCTACGACCAGATCGACAATGCGCCGGAAGAGAAAGCGCGCGGTATAACGATTGCGACAGCGCACGTTGAGTACGAGAGTGCCAACCGTCACTATGCACACGTTGACTGCCCCGGACATGCGGATTATGTGAAGAACATGATCACCGGTGCGGCGCAGATGGATGGTGCCATTCTGGTGTGTTCAGCGGCAGATGGTCCGATGCCCCAGACTCGCGAGCACATCCTGCTGGCACGTCAGGTAGGAGTACCGTACATCGTGGTTTACCTGAACAAGGCAGACATGGTTGACGATGCCGAACTGCTAGAGCTGGTGGAGATGGAAGTGCGTGAGCTGCTCGACAGCTATGAGTTCCCGGGGGACGACACGCCGATCATCACAGGATCTGCACTAAAGGCGATTGAAGGTGATACCTCGGATATCGGGCGTCCATCGATAGCCAGGCTGATTGAGGCGCTGGATACCTACATACCGATGCCGGAGCGTCCGATCGATCAGCCGTTTCTGATGCCAGTGGAAGATGTGTTCTCTATCTCCGGACGAGGCACAGTGGCCACGGGTCGAGTAGAGCGCGGCATCATCAAGGTGGGTGAAGAGATCGAGATAGTGGGCATCAAGGACACCACCAAGACCACAGTGACTGGTGTCGAGATGTTCCGAAAGCTTCTGGACCAGGGTGAAGCGGGTGACAACGTGGGAATACTGCTGCGTGGCACCAAGCGTGAGGAGATCGAGCGCGGACAGGTGCTGTGCAAGCCCAAGTCAATCACGCCGCACAAGAAGTTCGAAGCCGAGATCTACGTATTGGGTAAGGATGAGGGTGGTCGTCACACGCCATTTTTCAACAATTACCGTCCGCAGTTCTATTTCCGTACAACGGATGTTACGGGCGCGGTCGAATTGCCTTCAGGCACAGAGATGGTCATGCCGGGCGACAACGTCAAGATCGTCGTCGAGCTGATCAATCCGATAGCGATGGAAGACGGTCTGCGTTTTGCGATTCGTGAAGGTGGTCGTACTGTTGGTGCGGGCGTTGTTGCGAAAATCATCGAGTAATCATTATGGCAGCTAGTCAAACAATCCGGATTCGTCTCAAAGCTTTTGATCACCGACTGATCGACCGTTCGGCGAAAGAAATTCTTGAAACTGCAAAGCGGACAGGTGCCCGTGTTTTGGGTCCCATTCCTTTGCCTACCAAGAAAGAGCGATTCACGATTCTTGTGTCACCGCATGTCAACAAGGATGCTCGTGACCAGTATGAGTTGCGCACACACAAGCGTCTGATGGATATCGTCGATCCGACTGAAAAGACGGTGGATGCATTGATGAAGCTGGACTTGGCAGCTGGCGTCGATGTTCAGATCAAGTTGAACTAGGGCGCTGACATTCTGGCGGAGACAACGCCGCCAGTTTGCTGCGAAAAAGCCCGCGTACGCGGGCTTTTTTGTGTCTGACATTCCTGGCGTTGCCGTTATTCAATCAGGTCGGTAAGTAACTCGGCAGCCTAGTAGTCCCACAAC
>CAYGSW010000180.1:0-1489 GCA_964352535.1 uncultured Granulosicoccaceae bacterium
AAGGCCAACAATGCTAGCAGCAGAGGATGCTATTGAAAACAGGTCAGTCATGAATATCTCATCAATTAGTCATTAATCGACAGTGCCACTCAAGACAGCCGTGGCTTCTATTTCCACCAATGCCTCGTCTTCGATAAGTCCTGCCACCACCACCATTGTCATTGCTGGGAAGTGCTTGCCCAATACACGCCGATACACCTCGCCCACCTCTTTCTGGCGCGCAACATATTCACGCTTATCAATAATGAACCACGTCAGGCGCACGATGTCAGTGACTGAACCTCCTGCCTGAACAACAACGGCGACAATATTCTTGAGTGCCTGTTCCATTTGACCGATGAAGTCATGGCTTTCGAAAACCTGCTCTTCATTCCAGCCAATCTGGCCTCCAACGAAAAGCATACCCTGGGTAGTGAGCATACCGTTCGCATACCCTTTTGCTCTTGCCCAGCCCTCAGGCTGAATGACTTCAGTGGACACTACTCTTCTCCTTGCACTTTTTCCTTGCACTTTTTTGTTTGACGTTAATCGACGATGTCGTGAAAAGGCATCATGTTTTTAACAGATACCGTTGGATTTTACCCGTTGCTGTTTTTGGCAAGCTAGCGCAGAACACAATGGATCTGGGATATTTGTAAGGCGCAATAGTAGCCTTAACATGATCCGTGAGTAATAAAGCGGTGCTGTCGGATGCATCAACACCCTCCCTGAGCACGACATGTGCTTGAACAATGGAGCCACGCTCAGCATCAGTAGCGGCAACCACTGCACATTCCGCTACCGGTGCATGCAGCTTGATGATCATCGAACCTGCTAGATACAAAAATGTGCAGCATCTCAGTGGCACCAATACCGTAGAGCATGGGCTTGCCGATCTTTTCTATCCACTCCTTGTACACGGGTGCCGGTAGTGTTTCACCCGCAGAGACGGCCGCTCTCAGACTGGACAAGCCAGCACCTTCATCCATCGCTGACAACATGGAATGGTAAGCCTTTGGAGCTGTAAAACAAACAGTGGCTTTGTACAGACATGTGCTTTTGGTCCAAGCATTATTTTCTACCCGCATGAGCTGCAAATGTCTGGCGTGCAATGATGATTTTCTGAACATCGGAAGCGCCTTCGTAAATTCTCAGCGCTCTGATTTCACGATACAGTTTTTCCACCGTGGTGCCTAGTCGAACTCCATCGCCTCCATGCAGCTGCACCGACTGGTCGATGACTTTCTGAGCTTGCTCTGTGGAAAACAGTTTAGCCATAGCTGCCTCGCGCGTAACCCTGGGGGCGCCCGTGTCCTTGAGCCAGGCAGCCCGGTAAACCAGCAGTGCGCTTGCATCGATGTTCAGGGCCATGTCTGCGATATGACCTTGTACCATTTGCAGTTCTGCAAGGGCGGTGCCTTGTATTTCTCGAGCATTGACTCTTTCGAGTGCCTCGTCCAGTGCACGTCGTGCAAACCCGAGCGCAGCTGCTGCCACTGTAGGTCGAAAG
>CAYGSW010000180.1:1499-9956 GCA_964352535.1 uncultured Granulosicoccaceae bacterium
GCACCAGGCGCCCCCAGAAGTGCGGTGGCTGGAATTCGGCAGTCGGTGAATCGGAGCGTGGCTAAAGGATGAGGTGCAATGGTCTCCAGTCGCTCTGCAATATCGAAACCGGGTATGCCCGCAGGAACAACAAACGCTGAAAGACCACCGGCTCCGGGTACATCCTCACTGCGAGCAAACAGCGTGTAGACATCGGCAATGCCTCCATTGGAGATCCATGTTTTTTCACCATTGAGGATGTAGTCAGTACCCTCACGAGTCGCAGTCATTGCTGAACTAGCGACGTCTGAACCGGATTGTGGTTCTGTCAAGGCAAACGCGGATATAGCCTTACCCACTCGAGTTGCCGTCAGCCACTCGAATTTCTGATCACTTGTGCCAAACAGCGAAATCGCGCCGGTGCCCAAACCTTGCATCGCGAAAGCAAAATCGGCAAGTCCTTCGTGCCGTGCCAGAGTTTCACGAATAAGGCATAAACTGCGCACATCAAGAGAGGTGGTAGAGCTTGCTGGATCGATCCCTGAATATTGGCACCAGCCAGCCTTGCCAAGTGCTTTAACCAGTGACTGGCACAAACTATCAACATCACTATGGTCCAGATGGGACAAGTTATTATCAGACCAGCCTTCCAGCTCATCGGACAACTTTCTGTGTCTATCCTCAAAGAACGGCCACTGCAAATAAGACTTATCTGACATCTAGTTGCCCTCGAATGCCGGCTTTTCCTTATTGCAAAAAGCGACGAAAGCTCGCTTGAAATCCTCTGTTTGCATGCACAAGGCCTGCGATTGTGCTTCGGCTTCTATGGCCTGATCGATTGACATGGACCATTCCTGTTGCAACATGGTTTTGGTCATCATATGCGCAAAATTTGGCCCAGCTGCGATCCTGCCTGCCAGCGCCATGGCCTCGTCCTTCAGCACAGCAGGTTCAACTACACGATTGTAAAAACCCCAGCGCTCACCTTCTTCAGCACTCATGGAACGCCCGGTGTAAAACAATTCAGCGGCCCTTCCCTGGCCAATGATGCGAGGTAATATGGCACAAGCGCCCATATCGCAGCCGGCAAGTCCCACACGTGAGAACAGAAACGCTGTTTTTGCGGAAGGCGTCGCGATACGCACGTCTGAGGCCATGGCAATGATGGCGCCGGCCCCGACACAGACACCATCGACTGCTGCTATCACAGGCTTGCCGCAGTTGAGCATGGCTTTTACCAGATCACCCGTCATCCTTGTAAATTGCAAAAGCTCTTTCATTGACATGTCGGTTAACGGACCAATGATGTCGTGCACATCACCACCAGACGAAAAATTACCGCCATTAGGTGCAAACACGACGACATCAACGTCATCGCAATAACGAAGATCCTGAAACCAGTCACGTAGCTCAGCATAACTGTCAAACGTTAACGGGTTCTTACGTTCTGGTCGGTTGAGCGATACCTGCGCAATTGCGTCCGCAATCTGGCACTGAAAATGTTCGACGTCTGTGCGGCAACTACTCATTGGCTGACTGCTCACTGGTTGCTAACGGGTCACATGAACCTGTAGAAAACGCTTTGTCGCAGAGTTCTAACATCAGCTCAGCATCGTCGATGGATACATTGCTCAAAAGACTACTGACCCAGCCCTCGTGCTCAACAGCCTGCTGTAGAAATTCTTTTTTCCCGGCAGCCGTAAGCTTTACCCGTACTGCACGTCGATCACCTGATACTGCAATTCTTGCCACCCGTGCATCCTTGACCAATCTGTCGACGATACCGGTGACATTGCCATTGGACACCTTGAGCGCCTCTGACAACTCATTCATTCGCAAGCCTTTCGGATAGCGGTACAACGCTGCCATGACATCAAATCGCGGCAGTGTTGATTGAAAGTGCACTCGAAAGTTCTCGCGCAGTTCGCCCTCAATCTGTCGTGACAATTTCAATAGCTTCAACCACAAGCGCAACCGGATTCTAGCTGCAGATTCTGCGTCGGCTGGTTGCACTCCTTGACTCATACCTCTCCTCCATTGACAGACACTGCCTGACTGCTGGTTGAACTGTTGTCGCGATCCGCTAGCCGCCATGCCTGATCTCTGCCAGCCTCATAAGGTAATGGCCAGCTTTCTTGCCTGTCACCCAGTTGTGTCGCCGCGTGTAGCGTCCAGTAAGGATCAGCCAGGTGTGGACGTGCCAGACACACCAGATCAGCACGGCCTGCCATGAGAATCGAGTTCACATGATCTGCTTCATAGATATTGCCAACAGCCATGGTGGCAATGCCTGCCTCGTTGCGAATACGATCAGATAAGGGGGTCTGAAACATTCGACCGTATACGGGCTTGGCACTTGTGGATGTCTGGCCCGCTGACACATCGATGATATCGCTACCGGCAGCAACAAACATTCTGGCTATCATGACAGCGTCATCGGGTTTGATGCCGTTGTCTACCCAATCATTGGCAGAGATACGAACAGACATAGGCTTGTTGTCAGGCCAGGCTGCCCGCATAGCTTTGAACACTTCAATCGGATAGCGCATGCGGTTTTCCAACGAGCCGCCGTATTCGTCAGTGCGTGAATTGGATAAAGGCGATATAAAAGAGGAGATCAGGTACCCGTGTGCTGCATGCAGTTCAACCATGTCAAACCCTGCCCGCGCAGCCATCTTTACAGCATCGACAAACTGTTGCTTTATCGTGTCCATGTCATCCCGGTCCATGGCTTTGGGTATGGCGTTGTCCTCAGACCAGGCAATCGCCGATGCAGACATCAGATCCCAGTTGTTGTCAGCCAGTGGCTGATCCATCCCTTCCCATCCGACACGCGTAGAGCCCTTCCTGCCTGCATGGCCAATCTGGCAGCAGATTTTTGCCGGTGTTTCCAGATGAACAAAATCGCAGAGGCGTTTCCAGGCGGTTTCGTGCGCTGGTTTATACAAGCCTGGACAACCGGGTGTTATGCGCCCTTGGGCGGATACACATGTCATCTCTGTATACAACAGTGCGCAGCCACCTTTGGCACGCTCACCATAATGGATGAGGTGCCAGTCAGTCGGGCAGCCATCAACCGCTTTGTATTGCGCCATCGGAGATACCACGATGCGATTTCTGAGTTGCATATCGCGTAACGAAAACGGTGCGAACATGGGAGCGCGAACCAGACTGCCAGCTTTGACACCCGCCTGCTCCTGAAACCATTTCTCGGCGCTCTCAAGCCACTGTGGATCTCGAAGACGCAGGTTTTCATGACTTATTCGTTGCGAACGCGTCAGCAGGGAATAATTGAGTTGCACAGGATCCAGGTGCAGGTAGCGCTCCACATCTTCAAACCACTCCACAGAATTTCGTGCTGCCGACTGTAAACGCAAGACTTCGAGTCGACGGGCATCTTCATAGAGCGTAAAAGCCTGTGTGATATCAGACTCTTCTGCCAGATGCCGGGCCAGAGCTGCGGCACTCTCCAAGGCCAGCTTTGTCCCTGAGCCTATCGAGAAATGGGCTGTGGCGGAGGCATCGCCTAACAACACCATATTCTTATGGCTCCACTTTTCACACAGCACCCGTGGGAACTGAATCCAGGCAGAGCCCCGAATGTGGTTTGCGTTGGTCATTAATGAGTGACCGTCCAGGTAGTCTTTGAAGATGTCTTCGCAGATCGCTATGCTCTGCTGCTGCGATAATTGACCAAACCCGAAATTATTGTATGTCTGTTCAGAGCATTCAACGATGAACGTCGCTGTTTCCTCGTCAAATTGATAGGCATGCGCCCAGACCCAGCCCTTGTCAGTCTGTTCAAAGATAAACGTAAACGCATCATTGAATTTCTGCCGGGTTCCCAGCCAGACAAACTGGCACCTTAATTTTTCTATATCAGCGTTGAATATGTCGTTGAATTCGGTACGCGTTTTGGAATTCAAACCATCACTGGCCACCACAGCATCGTAGTCCTTAGCGTAGTCTGAAGCACTTCCCACCTCAGTTTCAAAATGCAGTTCTACACCCAGTTCGCGGGCGCGCGCCTGCAACAGCACGAGCAATTGGTGACGACCAATGCCACAAAACCCGTGGCCGGTTGACAACATCTTCTTGCCTCGATGATGAACAGCAATATCGTCCCAGTAGGCAAAGTGCTTTTTGATTGAAGCAGCACTGACGGGATCGTTTTGTGCAAGATTATCCAGCGTCTCATCAGAGAGCACGACACCCCATCCAAACGTATCGTCAGCCTTGTTGCGCTCCAACACGACAACCACGGCATCCGGCTGTCGAAGCTTCATGGAAATCGCGAAGTACAGTCCTGCTGGACCGCCTCCCAAACAAGCAATACGCATGTCAGCATCTCCGGTTTGGCACCCGCCAGACATCCTTTGGCTCCACCCGTGCGAGACTACAGCATATATTTCATACAAATATAATTCAAGCACGAATAGTTTATAGTCAAATTATTAATTATCGATGGATACAAAAGCCAGGGAAAATTTTATGGATAACCTATTTTCGTGACCTGATCTATGTTTAAATTGTGACAGTGTTGCATCTTGGCGGCACAAGGGAGCAAGAGTGGTAGACAGGGATCTAGAGGCGAAAAGCAGGCTAGTTGTGCTCGCCAGAAAGAAAGCGGCGCGGCGCGGCACAACGCTCGAAGATGAAGTTCAGAGGTGGCTGGCTCAGTATGTAGGGGAGCCGGATGGCGAGCCTGCGCAGCAATCAGAAAACAACAGCGCATCTCGCTGGTCGGCACCAAAAGCCAAGATAACCAGAGCTGTGGAATCGATCAACAAGACAAAACTGCCAGGCCAGGCCAGCCGTGATACCCGCAGTGAGGCCTACCGTCGCCTGCTGGGTGTGATGAGCGACACAACAAAAAGGCCTTCCTGATCAACGTCCGTTTGCTACAACCTACGCGCTAGAACCTTTGTGCATTTATCTTGCGCACCAGCCAGGTATTGTCAGCAGGATCGAAATCAAGCATGGTGACACTGGCCGGATCGATGCTGAAGCTCATGGCCCGGGTCAGTGGCCAGCCCAGACACTGACAAAGCAACGCACGAATACTGCCTCCATGCAAAACAACCAGTGCAGTGTGTGTATCGTCAGCGTCACGCATCCAGTCACTCAACCATTCGGTACAGCGTGTTGCCTGCTCTGCAAAGGTTTCACCATTGGGTGGTGAGCGATTGACCCAGTCCTGTCCCCACAGATCCATCGCCTCCTGGTATTGCTTGTGAACCGCTTGCCAGGTCATCCCTTCCCAGTCCCCAAAATTCAACTCCACCAGACGCTGATCCTCAATGGGCAGTGGGTACCGGGACGATTGGCCAGTAGCACTCCGAAGTATTTCGCTGGTGTGACGGGTGCGCTGCAATGGACTGATGTGCCAGCTATCCAATGCGGCTTCATCTGGCAAGCTTTCAGCCAGCCTGTTCACTGACTGCTGTCCGTATGGCGATAAATCAATGTCGGTGCGTCCAGCAACTCCGCCTGTGTCGTGCCAGACGGTATGACCATGTCTGATGAGCAATAGTGTTTTCATGATTGTTTTCTAGTGCAGCAACGATTTCACCGGATGACAAAACCCAGCACAAGCGCCAGGCATAAGAGCTCGATCACCACATTAGCGGCACCAAGGCAATCTCCCGTGATACCGGTGAACGCTGAACGAAAATAGCCAGCACACAGAAGAGTGCCGATCCAGACTACCGCAAGCGACATGAACACCCACGGTGAAATCATCATTGCCGGAACAATTGCCACAACAAACCAGCAGAGCGTAGCCTGCATGAGCGAAACGTTATCGACTCCTTCAGCCACTACCCTGTTAGCCGCCTCCGCGCGCGCGTAGTCTACCCGGGCCATCAGATACACACTGCTCCAGCGACCACTGCAGTGCGCTAGCACCAAGGCACCGATAGTCAAGGCCAGTGATACCTGCAACAGCTCCCAGATAACAACAAAACGCAACAGCATCAGCACAACCAATCCCAGGGAGCCATAGGTGCCAACACGACTATCCCGCATGATCTCAAGCTTGCGATCGATACCAAAAGCGCCCGCACTATCGGCTACATCCGCCAGACCATCTTCATGAAAAGCACCCGTGGATAGAATGCCAACACACAAGCAGATAGCCACAGCCACACTCGATGGCAAAAACTGTGCTGAGACGGTGAGCGCTGTACTCATGATCAGCGCAATAATCAAACCCACGAATGGAAAATAACGAACCGATGTGGCAAGCACCCGCATGTCACCCGATGAGAACCTGCCAACCGGCAAACGGGTGAGAAACATAATGGCCGTGCCCAACGTCACCAACTCTTTCACGACAGGAAATCCAGTGTCATAACGCACGCAACGTTACTGATTGCGTATGGCATCACTAGTCTTGTCCGGTAGACACACCAGCATCACTGAAGCTTGCCATATCGTTTAACACTGCAGCAGCGCCACGCAACAGTGGCAATACCATTGCGGTGGCTGATCCTTCGCCCAGCCGCATGCCCAACTGCAACAACGGCTCTGCATCAAGCACTTGCAAGGCCAGTTTGTGCCCGGGCTCTTCGGACCGATGAGCGAAGACAAGCGAGTCCCTTACCGCTGGTTTCAGCTGGCAAGCCACAAGTGCTGCAGCAGTGACAATAAAGCCATCCACCACAATAACCATCTTGTGTGCCGGGGCTTCCATCATTGCTCCCACTATGGCCGCAATCTCGAATCCACCAGCATCTCTCAAACACTCCAGAGGATCATCAACACTGCCTCGCAGGCGACCCATGACCTCTGCCACTACACCGATCTTGACGGGTAACTGGTCGTCATCAAGGCCGGTTCCACGGCCAGTGACATCCTCAGGTGTTGCCTGGCAGAGCAAGCCCGTGATGATCGAAGCTGATGTTGTATTGGCGATACCCATTTCGCCAAGACCTACACAGCGAATACCGTCTGCTGCGGCACGCACAATCGCTTCACGACCCACTTGAAGCGCGCTATCCAGCTGCTCGTGTGTCATGGCAGACTCATTGGCAAGGTTAGCCGTGCCTGCAGCCACTTTGGCGTGAACAATCCCCGGGAACTCAGACAGATCATCATTAACGCCAACATCAATGACTTCCAGCGAAGCGCCAGCAACCTTGCCAAGGACGCAAACCGCAGCACCACCTGCCGCAAAGTTGGCCATCATCTGGGCCGTTACCTCTGCAGGATATGCACTGACACCTTCGGCTGCCACGCCATGATCTGCGCCGAATACAATGATGCGAGCAGGATCAATGACAGGATTATGCGTGCGCTGGATAACGGCCAGCTGCACAGCAAGTGTTTCAATCTGGCCTAATGACCCACGCGGCTTGGTTTTGTTATCGATAGCATCTTGCGCATGCTGCCGAACGGATGCGACTGTTCCGTCTTCATCCCTGTTGCTCATACCACACGTTTTTGACGGTTGCTTTCAGGCAGGCAGCATATAACCGATCGGGTTGTCGTTCAAGCCAATGCTTCAGAACAAAGCACCGGCTGACGCTAGTAGTCCAGCAATTTGCGCTTGGTTAAAAGCTGATCGATATGCGTTTCGATAACGCCTCTATCGTGGTCACTCATACGCAGAAATTCTGCCCGATAACTTGGTCTGTCATGGCAAGTGCTTTCATCGGTATCGTTAGCACTGACGATGACCGCATCTGTACCGATTCGCTGTCCGGAGGGAAACAGTGTGAGCACCAGACTGACGACCTCGCCCGGGACAAACAGTGATTTATCTGAAAATCTCATTCCTCCGAGCGACAGGCTGATCTTGTGTGTTGACTTGGACAACGCTTCATCGTTGTCCAGCAACAACTCTCGGATGCGCTCCTCGAGGTCAGATATGTACTGAGCGACCGCAGGGTGATCTCTGCGAACATCGGCATAACCGGCAATCGAGTACTTGTCAGATTTTCTGACCGAGCTCACTCCTCCTGTCACAGGAGGCTGACCAGCAGCCGGTAGCTCAGTCAATCGGTGAATACACAGCCCTACCGCATCATTGGCACGTACCGATTTGCGACGTTCAGCCTGATCACCAGCTACTTTCTTGTTCAACATCTGCACGTCCTCTCCCTTTGCATACACTGTTGGTACGTAAAATCAAATCTAGCAGTACCCACGCCATTCAACGCCCACCCGTAAATACATCTTCCAGACACCTACAGCACACCGGATTAGCTATACTGGAGCCGCCACCGTGTCCCGGTAGCTCAGCTGGATAGAGCAGCCCCCTCCTAAGGGGCAGGTCGGGGGTTCGAATCCCTCCCGGGACACCAATTGACGTCAATCGATGCAAAGCCCTCTGAACTGGGGCGACTGCCCCTTTCACACGGCAAACACCAAACCCGTCATCACTACTATTGGCGGCTCTGATCTTAATCTTTGGTACGTAAATCGCCAAGCTAGTAACCTGATAATGTCGACATTATCAGGTTACTAGCTTGGCGA
>CAYGSW010000180.1:9966-12072 GCA_964352535.1 uncultured Granulosicoccaceae bacterium
TAAATAACAAGCCGGGCAAATGAGTCATTCGGACACCCGGTAACTCATCGCCAAGTTTCCTACTTATCCTTTTCCAGCTTGTCAAAACCTTGATGCACCAAGGGTGTGGTGTCATCGAGACGCGGATGTGCGCTCTGGAATGTCTCAGCCTGAACATTATCTGCGTCCATTGCCAGGATGGTCGATTTGAGCACGTGTATCGCCGCAAGCACATCACCGGTGTGTCCTGACTCGGATATGGTGTGCATGTTACGCGTTGGAAAACCGACCGACGTGGCAGCACTGTCGACGCTTGCGAGCACGGCTGCCATGCCATCCGTGCCGGTATCACGCCCACTGACATCGATCTGCATGGGTATGCCTTCTGCAACTGCAGCCGATTTGATTCTGGCGTTGAGCTGTTCGCTAACAATAGCGCCTGTCGTCAACGTGAATCCCTTGCCCATTTCCAAAGGTTGCATGTTGCGATCACCAATACCCGGTGCCGCCACATAGTCATGGTTGACATCGATGGCAATGAGTACATCGGGTGCCATTTCACCCGCCAGAACACGACTGCCGAAACGACCAATTTCCTCATGAGAGGCAATCGCGTACAGAACACGCACGTTTTTGGTACCACCCGCCTCGGTGACGAGACGGGCGACTTCAGCAGTGACAAAACACCCCAGGCCGTTATCAAGATAGGCTCCATAGAACGTGTCTGGACTAAATCCACGCTTGATGGGCCTGTTGAGCAAAATGGAATCGCCGGGCTTCAGGCCAAGTCGCTTTATCTGATCAGCCTTGTTTTCACCGTAGATCTGCAGGTCGAGGTAGAGCGAGTTGGGACGGATCCCTTTATCACCGGTGCGCTGGGCAGGATCAGAAAAATGAATGGCTCCCATTGCTTCGATGGTGCCGCCTTTTAATGAACGATAGCGGCCCGGTGCATCGGGGTCTTCACTATAGACGGTGACTTCATGTCCGATCAATGTGCATGGCAGAAACGAGTCACTGTTGATGTAGATCTTGCCGTCGTTACCAATTTTCCTGATTTGCATGCGAATTTTGTCTGCATGACCCACCAGCATGATGCTGAAGCGATCCTCTTCTCCAGGATGCGAGTCCCAGACTACGCCTGCATTACCGACAAACTGACGCATCTCCCAACTATCGGGCATGAAGCTATCGAAGTGCGGTTTGAGCACACCAAGAGTCATCGCTGACTCAAGACCTATCGGGCTCGGCGCACTAAGAATGTCACGCATCAGATCAAATTGATCGTCAGGCATAGGTGTAACCCAGGGATTGTCAGTCGTCATGGCAGCGGATTCTTCAGTGAAAAAAATAAATAAGTCGTCAAGTATAACGATTGTGTACGCAACAACACGTTTGTCGTGATCACTTGAGAGTTAACCTTCTGAATAAAGCAATGAATCGATTCTGCCCCAAAGCGATACCCGACAGAATAAGTGCCAGTGCCAATAGCATCGTGGCGCTCGGCTGATTGCTCAGAAACAGCCATCCCCATAGCACGGCAAAAATGGGAATCAGATAGCCGACATTTGACATGAACACGGCTCCGTTGAGTTTTACAATCTGGGCCCGCAGCACATAGCCGATTGCCGTCGGTCCAATGGCAAGGAAGAGTAAAGCGCTCAAGGTGCTCTTGCCATAGTCCTGCTGCCACGGCGGATCCAGCCATAACAGGATGGGCAACATGACAATCCCTGCCGAAAACAGCGTACCTGCGGCCAATGCCAGACTGGGCATGGAGCCAAGCCGTCGAATGAGAATTGAGGCCAGCGAGTAGCAAAACCCAGCCAGAACGACTGCCAGCATGCCGGTAAAAGTACCAGCTCCGGCCTTCAGCCCCTGACTCAACAACACGCAAACACCTGCAAATCCAAGGATCAAACCGATGAGTTTATTCCACGCGAAGCGATCATCGCGAGTCATGAAATGAGACATCAACAACGTGGCGAATGGCGATGAGGCGAGCAATATGCCGGTGGTTGAACTATCGATGCTGAGCTGACCCCAGCCGATGAGAGTAAATGGCACAACGCTGTTCAGTACGCCAATTGCCGCTAAAACAATCATTGTTGTCGCAGCCAGCGGGAT
>CAYGSW010000181.1:0-12042 GCA_964352535.1 uncultured Granulosicoccaceae bacterium
TTCCCATCCTGTGCACCGATGAGACGCTTGATGCAAAAGCCGCTTTGAAAGCCTATAAGTATCAGCCGCGGCTGCCAGTTTGGCCATAAAATCCAATGGCGGAAGGCCGCCCCGCTCAAATACCACATCCGTCGTCCCATCCCGATCGGGCCACGCAGGTACGACGAGATCGCACGGTTAACAATGGCCAATACCTTGCCCATCACCTCCGGATAATTAGCCAGCACAAACCTTAGCGGATACGGGAAACTCAGCACCCACTGGCGGACAGCTCTGTGCGGCAGGACATGATCCACCAGAAGCGCAGCCGTCTCCACCATGAGTCTGGCGCCACAGCTGGACCGAAGGCGGCCCCACAATATCCACGACGCTTAAAACTGAAGATACGGGGCCGCCCAGGCCAGATCCTCGTGGCTGCAGCTCTCGCAGCGCACACGCTTCAAAACCGTTCTTAAGTCGACCAACACGCCTGGTAGTCCTTGAACTCGCGCGCAATTGCCGTGACAGAAAACGACCCGTCTCGCTCAGCTGCGTGATGAAATTCAGGCCAATACTGCTCTACCAGTTGATACAACAGTGTCTGTTCGGGCTTATGCCGCACATGAGGAGGCGCGACACCAGACATCCTCTCCGGTTGTGGAAGTGCCATCAAACACATCCTTGCGTGATGTGATTACTTTTTGATTAACTGTGCTTCAGGGGCTTTAGGTTGGCACTCAAAGGGCAATTTCAATCCCGCCTCTTAGATACTTGACATTGTTCTCACGGGGAGGTGCCCGGTGCTGCAGCACAACATTCCATTGAAAGGCGCTGGGTAAAAGGGCATAGCGCACATGCCGAAATGAACGGGTTGATGAGCTTGTCAATCGGGGTATTGATGAGCTTTGAGTTGTGTGTGTCATGCTCAGATGAGGAATCAGCTTGCAAGACCAACATCAATAAACCGGTGTAGCGCCTCCAGCGCGATCTGCCGGATCACTGAGCATCCTGCCATATCTCCAGATCCGAAGGACGAAGCCCGTAGCGCGCTACCCGCCCCTGATCAAGTTCATTGATCGCCTGAATAATGCGGGCACGAACATCGGTTTGGTCTTCCGGTAATACGTGATCCGCAACGCCGGCATCAATAACCTCAAGGGCTTGCCTGTCAGGGTTTAGCACAACATCCTCGACGATCTGCTTGATAACCAGTCTGTACTTGCGGGTGCGGCTATCCGGTGCGACCAGATCGCGTTTCAATGTCAGGTATTCACCGACGGACTGCCGATAGGCGTAAACGTAGACGTCTCGCAGCAGTTCGATACGGTTCAATTCATAGATCCCCAACAGCGCGTGCGTCCAGAGACTGGATGGCATACCGATGAAGGTTAACGGACAAAGATTAGCCCGCAACAACGGAATGTTTGCCATAAGCCTCGCGGTTCTCTTGTTGACATCAATGAACGGTTGGAGATAAGGCAAATGCACCAGAATGAAAAATGATTGTTCGAAAGGATCCACTATCTTTAAGGCTTTGAAAAGGATTTGATCGAATATCTCTTTGAGTACCGCACCTGCCGCTATTGGTGTATAGGCACATTGTCCAATGCCGACCGACAACTCACGAAGTCGGCCCTCATCAGCAGAATTGGGCAATAGGTTTTCCGAGAGCATGGCATGCAAATTAAGCGAGGTATAACGATCGAAACCCACATCGTTGGTATTCTCCACGAGAAACTCGATGGCTGACTTGTGGTTCAGTATCATGAGTGTCTCAAACTCGCTTTTACCTTCGGCAATGATGTTTCGCTGAATCAGTTTCGCCGTATCCAGCAAGGAATACGTATTACCTTCAAGATGACTGGAAGCCCAGGACAAGTCGATGAGTAGTCGATCCAGAATATCCCGCGCGAAGGTACCCGACGGCGCTTCGTCTTCCAGAGGCTTGCCCATGCGGTTTAACTGATAGCGTAGCGAGTCCGACAGATAGGCAGAGCTATTGGGTTGGTAGGCATCTAGAAACGAACGCTGGTACTGTACAGCCGGGCGTTCCCGCCAGTCGGTGCGAACATGGGCCGCGATATCGCGACTATCGGCCGAAAGACTGATCTGATCAGTGGGTGACTCGTCTGAATCCAATAGCGGTTCCGCAACGTGATTCAGCGCATATCGTGGCGACAGGTACCGTCGCCCACGGCCTTGCCCGTCTGCACCGATAGCACCTTCTTGCAACCATTTTTGCGTCCAGCGTTGCAACGTTCGACGCGGTACATCAGGATGACGCTGCTGCAATTCGGCAAGTGAAAGCCCGGCAGCCGAATACCGAATAGTGCTGAGTACCCCGTTGTGTTGAACGACCTTGTTCACTGACTTGCAGACACTTTTGTTGAAGACACTGCAGCATCATACTATTTTGCGCGCCACGAATGGCGCTTAATATGCTCTATGCGGATCGATCAAATCACGTTTTCTGATATTGACGCTCTATGTGATATCGACGCTCTATGCACTACTGAAGCACGCTGCGATTTGCACGCTAGCATTTCATGCCGAGTAGTTCGGGGAAGGAAAAATTTGCAGGGTGGGGGCTGTTTGCAGCCTGCTGCGACGATGTGGATTTTTCGTGCAAATTTCGGATTTTTTTCAGCACTTTCAGCGGTGCTGGTAACAGACTCGCTCAGCGCACTACGCGAGAAAAACAAGATCAAACAATAACCTGATGAACTCAAACGGAGACTGAAATGTTGAAACGATTGCAAAAGCTGATGCTGACAGCGGGTCTACTGTTAGCCTGCGGATCGGCCTATGCCGGCGAACAGATTCTGGAATGCAAGCTATACATCGCTGAATCCCTGGATCACGAGAGCAGTTACGCTATGGAGTCGAGTGACAGCCTGCTCAGAGGCATTCGACGCGGTGGCATCTGTTTGTTCGCCGATGGCACCGTTGCTGATAAACAGTTCGTCATGGGTATTAACAGTCGGCAAGATGGCGCAATGGGAGATGCCGCCGGAATCAGCGTTTACACGTTCGAGTCTGGTGACAGCCTGACGCTGAGCTTCACTGGTGGCTGGGACAAAGGACCTTTCACCGGACAATATACGATCCTGCACGGTACAGGCGTATACGATGGTGCCAGCGGTGGCGGTACTATCACCGGAGCAGAGAGTGAATGGAAATCTACCAGCATCGTTGATATCAGAATTGATGTTATTACCGCTGGCAGTTAGAGGGTCACTTGATTAATAGCGTAACCCACCTGGATTCATTGGCTGTGCTGATCGACAAAGTCGATGATGATCGCGCTCAGCTCATCGACCTTGTCAATGGCACCGTCATGTTTGGTGCCGGGTATCGCCTCGTAACTTGCCAACGGAATACATTCGGAAAAACGGCGCTGCATGCGAATCCAGTACTCGTGCGTATCAGCACCGCCAACTATATGCGTTGGCACGCTGATGCGCTTGAGCCAGTCGCAAGTGATAAGCGGATCATCGACAGATTGATTGTTGCCCAGGGCTAATGTGCGTGCATTCTGTCGTACCACCTCCTGGTGTATTTCACGCTCCTGGTGATAGCCACCCGGTGGGAGTTCAAAAACCAGTTCAATCAACACTTGCGCAGCGCGCTCTACATCGTTTATAGACATTGCCTCATCAAACGGTTGCCAACGTGAATACCATTCGGATTGCAGATCCTTGATTGTCTTTTCTCCATCGAAAACATCGTTCTCAACCGGCTCATAATGAATAGCGCTCTTGAAAAGCTCAGGGTGCTCAGCGATTGCAATGAGAACGGGCGTTACTCCGTTTGACCATGACACGACGTGAACAGGCCCCAGCTTCAGTCCCTCAATCAGATCAATCAGCTCATGGGCGAAGGTAGTCTGGGAAAATTTCTCACCATTGTCCGGCCAGTTCTGGGTACCGAAGTAGCGTCGGCTGTAACTGACGTAACGATGATTCTCTGAAATCGGTAACAGATAAAAGCCCCACGTTCGATAGTCAGACACTGCGCCGTGAACAAAAACCACCGGTTCGCCTTGACCAACACTCAGGTACTCAAGCTGATGTCCATCGATGTCGAGCAGCTTGGGCCGTGGCAATACCAGTTTATTGAAATCCTCGCTGTTTCCACGAGAGCCCAACCCTGCGGCGATTAACCCGGTTTTCATGTCTTCCAGAAAACTATCAGGGAAGCACATGGTTCGATAGGATTCCAGAGCGCTCTCGAGCGTAACCCCCGGATAAAGGTCGCGCAATCGCTGTACGGCGTCTTGCGCCTCTTCGATACGACCAAGGTACGGTAGAGTATAAGCAAGCTGCAGGTGACTGAGCCAGTTACGCTCGTCATACGCCTTGAGGAACATGGCATAGGCTTCTGAGTATTCACGCTTCACATAGTGTGTCTTGGCGATTCCCATCCACCACCAGTGTCGGTAATTGGTCGGCTCGATCTCTAGCGCTCTTCTTGTCAATACCGAGCCTTCATCCCACTTGCCTGCGTAGCTCAACCAGTTCCCAAACGCTGCCAGCAAATTGGGATCGTCCGGATTGATCGCAAGACCACGCTCTATGGCAACTTTCAGTTTATCGGGTTGACACGACGCGAAGTATGCTTCTGCCATACCCCAGTAAATAGCGCTGTCCTTGCCATCGGACAACGCCTCGGCTTTTGTTGCTGCATCAACAGCCAGCTTCCGATAATGCCCTCGTAATGCCGGGGTGCTGCGTAACGGCTCGGGCAGCGTGTTAGCCCATAGATACTGATGCGCATGAATGGTCGCCTGTAGCGCCCAGGCTCTGGCATCATCCGGATCCCGCTCAATCAAATGCGCAAGGCAGGCTTCAGCGCGCCTCGTGATGTTGTCCTCTTCGCCTGAGCATTTTACGCAGCCGAATCCATTGGCATAACACTCATTGCGAGAAACATCCTCTATCGGTTTCAAGCGAGAGCTTGCCAGCAAGTGTTCGCTGATGGCGCCAACACCAGGCGACGCAACGGCAGCTGCGACTCGCACAGCCAGATCGATGGCAGGCTGCGTCGAATTCGTCAGATCATATCCGCGAGCCAGCAGTATCGACAGATCAGATGTATTCTCAAGTTCGAAATACAAGCGTGGTGAAGTGTCTTCAGGTGTGCTGGTCTCAATTTTCAGTCGATAATCAGAGCTGTCATCATCCACAAGCTGCATGGTTCTGTAACGACTGAGTGCGACTCGGAGTTCGGCACGAAATGTTTGAATATCCGGATATGAAGATACTGCGTCAGCAGATGAATAATTGACCGAGAGTGTAGGTGCAGGATCAGCGGCACCAGCCTGGTTCATCACGGTAATATGAGTCGGGAGCGTGACGGCTTTATCCGTGTTCAGGCGATACCCTGCAACTGCCATTATGATCAACAATGCAACACCCGATAAGCGCGCGACGAGATGTTTGCGTTTTAACGGGACGTCGTTGTCAGGGTTTTCGTTGTCGGGTGACAGCGGCACTTGCTGATCAGATACCAGCATATACCCCTGGCGCGGCAGGGTTCTGAGGATACAACGCTCAGAGTCACCGAGCGCCTTGCGAATTTCAGAGATGCATTGAACAAGGGAGTCGTCTGTAACAGCAACATCACCCCACACCGCCTGTACGATACTGTCTTTTTCGATCAGTGAATCGGGAGACGCTGCGAGGAGTTTAAATACTTCTAGGCACTGTGCACGCAGTCTGATGGGATTGCCATCGGCATCGACCAGCATACTCAGTCTAGCCGAGTAGAAAGTACCTCCGAAGGTTGCCACGGCTACTTGATTCGTCACAGAGCTTTGCTCCCATGCCAATCTGACCGACACAACATAGAGTGCCATACATGGCAACTTGACTCAAGCTATAGCGCACCAGTAGGAATTATCGACACCAGAAATTCACGACGTGAAATACTGCAGCTGTTGTCAACGCTGGTTAATCTTTCGGTCGGCGAACAGTTATAAATTCTGTGTTTTCCCGGATAACCCAAGCTCCCCGGACTCCGTTGTAACGGTTTTATCGCGCTACACAACGGCGTTAGAGAGCTGCTTAATTATCTGTAAAGTCGTGAAAATCAATTGAGACCCTTGCTGAGCTACAGTGGCCACATTCAAAGGGTCTTTTCGACTGACCGCTACACGTCACTCCACTGTACTACTCCAACACTAGCCACGTATGACCGTCCAGAGCACCTGACGTGTTTGAATCATTTTCTTCAATTGACTGGATCCCACGATAATCGAACTCTACTTCCATCCATCACCTAATCCACTCAAGGTTGCATTATTTCTCGAAGAAGCAGGACTGCCGTTCGAGATGGTTCCGGTGGATACGCATAAGGGCGAGCAACACCTGCCGGAATTTCTCGCCATTAACCCCAATGGTAATACTCCTGCGTTGGTTGACGGTGATGCAGTGGTATTCGACTGAAACGCCATACTGCTTTACCTGGCGAAGAAAACAGGTCAGTTCCCCCCCCGAGAACACACCGGAGCAACGCGCTCAGATGTTGTCCTGGCTAAAGTTTGTGGGGACAGGGATCGCGCCGTATTCTTGGCAATGTGTGCACTTCAAACACTTTCACTTGAGCCTAAAGAGTACGCTGTCAATCGCTATGATTTTGAAGCTGAGCGGCTTTTGAGCGATATTGATACGCATCTTGCCGATAAAACCTACATGCTTGGGGATACCTATACCATTGTAGACATGGCAGTTTGGGGTTGGGCACGGATGGTCCCGTTTATTCTGGGTGAAGATGCGTGGCAGAAGCTTCCGAATCTGAAAACACATCTGGACACTATCAATGCCCGACCGGCAGCCTCTCGTGCCGAAGTCCAGATCCTACGTCAGCACAACCAAACCGTTCGCCAAGGCATAACCGGCAAGTAAAGAATCTGGAGCACGAGGATCACCCACGTGTGACCAGTGAACAGCTTCTATACCGGTATCTGCCAAAGTGGTTTGCCAATGGGGTGACAGGTTCATATCCAAAAGAACCTTCATCCGGTTGCTAATACGATCTCTCTTTCTTGAGATAACCTAGCAGCGTACTGTAGCGCCTCGAGCACATCTGCGCGCTCAAGGTAGGGAAAATCCTCCAGAACGTTTTCAATAGTGCGCCCGGCACCAATTTGACCAACGATCATTCCGACAGTAACGCGCATACCTCGGATACAAGCTCTAACTTCCATGACTTGCGGGTCACGAGTGATTCTGCTCAATGGCTGCGGTGCAATTATTTGTTGGTCGTCACCTGTTTGAGTATTCATGGCTGAGTGGTTCCTGAGGCTTTCATCAGCCGCGTAACTACAGAGTAATGCCAATGCCGGGCATCTGTCGAGCGTGTGATCGGCGTAGGGTAAAGCTGTAGCTGTACGCAGCGCCGCGTAGCTCACGCAAAACTCCCGCGGGAGACTATTCAGAAATCGGTCTGGGGGAGGTAACTCATTGATCCAAATGGTGGCCAGGGACAGAATCGAACTGCCGACACGAGGATTTACAGTCTTTGTAACAAACAGCGGTGCTGGTGAATTCAACAACTTACTAACCGCTTACTGACCGCGAAGAGTGATAGATGCATCGCAGCGCCTGACTGTGCACCACTGATCCACGCAAATTTCACGCAAAGAAGTCCAATCCCCATCGCCAGTATGTGAGCTCGTAGACCACAGTTAAATCGGGCCAATTCGTCAGCTCATTGCCAGACTAGAATATGCTTGGCATAGTGCTCACCGTCCGGTGAGCGGCTACAGAAATATTCAGCCAAGCAATAACTCATTTTCAAATGGCCGCCTGTTGACTTTCGATTGGTCGGATGTATACTTTCAATCGGTCGAGAAAATATTCATCAGAATGTACTCAAGATTCGCTAAAACAAGAATAAAAAATTCGCTCACGGATACTCGCGTAGTTCTTATTTCGGGACCTCGCCAATCCGGGAAAACAACACTTGCAGCGGACATTGCATCTGACGACATACCCTTTCTGACTTTGGATGATGTAACCGTCTTACAGTCAGCAATAAATGATCCGGTCGGTTTCATCAGAGGGCTTGATAGAGCCGTCGTGGATGAAGTTCAACGCGCACCCAACCTACTATTGTCGATCAAGAATGCAGTCGATGAGGATACGACTCCGGGCAGGTTTCTACTCACGGGATCTGCAAACATTATGACAATCCCTGCAGCGGCAGACTCACTTGCCGGTAGAATGGAAGTGATCAGTCTATTACCGCTTTCGCAGGCTGAGTTGTTAGGCAAGAAATCGGATTTCATCGACAGAGCGTTTGCTGGAGAAAAACCATCTACAAACCACTTGATCATTGGGGATAAGCTCATTGAAGCGGTACTTTCTGGTGGATATCCGCAGGCTCTTGAACGAAAAAGCTGGGTACGAAAACAGGATTGGTACCATAGCTATCTCGATGCTATCGTGCAACGGGACGTTCGCGATGTAGCACAAATAGAACAACTCTCTGTCATGCCAAAACTGCTGGCAGTTCTTGCAGAACATACTGGTCAATTAATCAACTACTCCAGCATTGGTAATACCCTTGGTCTCAATCATGTGACTACTCGAAAGTATGCTGGCATTTTCGAGAGTATTTATCTGGTGCATACCCTTCAGCCCTGGTTCAACAATCGTCTCAAACGATTGATTAAATCACCCAAACTGCATTTTCTTGATTCAGGGCTTTTAGCAGCAATGCGTGATGTATCACCAGAAGTTGTACGCAGAGATAAAACGTCGTTCGGCCCTATACTGGAGACGTTTGTTTTCAGCGAGTTACAAAAAATCGTGACATGGAGTGCCCAGCGATGCACGTTTTCACATTTCCGCGATAAGGACAAAAACGAAGTCGATATCGTCTTGGAGAACCGGCGTGGAGAAATTGTGGGTATCGAAGTAAAAGCGTCTGCAACGGTTTCCTCAAATGACTTTTCCGGCATGCGGAAGCTAGCAGCAGCGAGCGGTAAGAAATTTATTCAAGGGCTAGTATTGTATGACCACGACCACGTGGTTCCTTTCGCCGATAACCTGTTTGCAGCTCCACTATCGTGTCTATGGAATGCATGAACATTTGAACCAAACAGTACCGGAATTAAATTCTGCCAGCCGATGTGGCCTAGGAACTCAGGAAGGCGATAACCCGCCTATCCAAATGGTGGGCTCCAGCAGTGATGGAACGAACTGTGAACAAAACCTTACCACAGAATGGCAAACCCTTGAAAAGATTGCAAATTCGCCCATTGAAGAACAATCCTTCTCAGACGTAGCTGGAGAGTTATTGGGGACGCTCAAAGACGGGAATGAGTTCCTGGAGCGCTACGCGCCGCATTTCAGCGAGGACAATCCTGAAGATCGGGGGCCGAGCCTATGAGTATCTCACCAATTGTCCCGAGTGGAATTCAAAGTAGCTTCACGGCTGCTTCAGGGGGGAACCGCCAGCGTGCAAAAAGCAAAACCGCAGCCCCCTTCTCGCTCAGATTGACGGATGAAGAGCATGCTTGCCTAAAAGCTCAAGCTGGCGGCCAATCGCTGGGAAGATACATACGATCTGAGCTGCTTGGAAAACGAACCACCGCGCAAAGACTGGCCCGTCGCCCCTCACTAGATAACACAAAGGTGGCCAAAGCTCTGGCCGGACTCGGTCAATCGAGGATAGCTGCGAATTTGAACCAGATTGCAAAGGCGGCCAATATCGGCGTTATTGATGTGTCCCCTGCGCTGATCAACGATCTTGAAGAGGCCTGTCTGCATATTCGAGAACTGCGGGATGAGCTTATCTCCGCGTTACACGTCAAGCCGGAGTCGAATGAATGATTTTGGTGGGTAATCAGCGCGCGGGCGCAAAAAATCTGGCTTTGCACCTACTGAAAGACGAAAACGATCATGTAACCATCCATGACATTCGTGGCTTTGCCTTCCTGAAGGGTATTGGACCTGATGCGGGAACCTTCGTGCGACTCGGCTCTTCGAATCGCAAAGCCGACTCTGATCTGATCGAAGAAATGAAGCGCTTTTCTCGTGGAGAGTCCTTCGATGAAAATCCAATGCCACATCTCAGCTCTGAAGCAATAGACTTCAGAGTAGCTTCAGAGTCATTTTCCGAGGTTCGAAAGCTAAAACGCATCGACTTGAAAACTCTACGCCTGATAACAGAGTTTCAAGGTATGTCAGTACCGACAATTGGCGGAATGTTATTGTTCGGTCGCGACCGCTTAACTGAGTTTCCCGATGCATGGGTCCAGGCGGGTAGGTTCGCTGGAGAAGATAAATCAAAACTGGTCGATCATATTGACCTGCAAATGCCGCTTGTGGAAGCGATATATGCAGCGGTAGCCTTCATAGAAAAACACACACGTACTGGAATTGATATTGGCGCTGTGAGACGCATAGACAATTTCGCATTGCCACCAGCGGTTACTCGTGAAGCCTTGATCAATTCCATCGTACATTGCGATTATTCACAACGAGGAGCTCCGATTCGTCTGTCCATTTTTGACGACAGAATAGAAATTGAAAACCCCGGTCTTCTTCCATTCGGCCTGACGCTCAATGACTTGCATCAAGGAATATCAAAATTAAGAAACAGAGTGATGGGGCGTGTATTGAATGAACTTGGGTTGGTTGAACAATGGGGTAGCGGCGCGCAGAGAATGATCAGTGGCTGTAGAGAAAATGGATTACCGGAACCCCGTTGGGAGGAAATTGCCAATAGATTGCGCGTAACTTTGGCATTGTCACCAATCAATCCAGTGTCGATAGACACAAGAGACGAACAGATTCTGAACCTGCTTGCACAGAACGACGGTCTGTCAACCAGTGAAATTGCACATTCAATTGGTATTTCAGCCCGAGCGACACGTTCACGTTTGGTGAGACTTGTAGCGCGAAAGTTGGTATTGGAGATAGGCACAGGCCCTAAAGATCCAAAACGCAAATACCACAAGATGAAATAGTGCACTCAAGAACTTTGGCGAGAATACACCCACCTACCTCGGCATGGATCGCAATCGGTTCAATGCCGAGGTACGGCCAAGCCTCACCGAAATCCCAATCGGTGAACAAGGCATCGCTTTCGATCGCTTCGAACTCGATGAATGGACTGACAACTACATCACACAATACGGACGGCAAGCTCGTTCAAAAGGAGCATCACAATGGCAAGGAAGAAAACGCCCGGTCTCATCAAACGTGCAGGCATCTGGCACATCGACAAACAGATCAGCGGAAGGCGCATTTGTCAAAGCACTGGAGCAGGTCAACTCGAAGAGGCAGAGCTGTTCGTCGCACGATTAACAGAGGAAGCAAGGCAAGCGTCAGTCTATGGTGTTCGTCCAACAAGAACGTTTGAACAAGCCGCTGCGAAATTTATACTTGAGAATCAACACAAGCGCAGTTTACGTAGTGATATAGGGCGGTTGAAATTGTTGATGCCATGGATTGGCAGCATCAACATTAATAAAATCCACACGGGCACGCTGCAACCCTGGATAGACCACCGACGAGACGATGGAGCCGCTATAGGCACAATCAACCACGGTCTTAAAGTTGTCAGGCGCATTCTTAATCTGGCCAGCAGCGAATGGGTGGATGAGTACGGCATGACGTGGTTACTATCAGCACCCCGCATTAAATTACTTAGCGATACAAATAAGCGGAAACCATATCCACTTAGTTGGGACGAACAGGCGCGTCTGTTTGATGCATTGCCAAATCATCTTTCCAGTATGGCGATGTTTGCTGTAAACACTGGATGTAGAGACGGTGAAATTTGTAATTTGCGGTGGCAATGGCATGTGCCGGTATCCGAGCTGGACACAGCTGTTTTTATTATTCCCGGCCACAACGTCAAAAACGGTGATGAAAGACTTGTCGTCCTGAATTCCGTCGCCAACAACATAGTGAACAAACAGCGTGGCACACATGCTGAGCATGTATTCACATACAAAGGCGCGCCAGTAACTCGCATGCTTAACACTGCATGGATAAGAGCAAGAAAGGCTACCGGACTTGAACAGGTGCGCGTTCACGATCTGAAGCA
>CAYGSW010000182.1:0-12036 GCA_964352535.1 uncultured Granulosicoccaceae bacterium
ACGGCGAATAGAACAACTATTCACCTCAATTGACGAGAAAATCTCACACTCTCGCGGGGCCGCCTTCGGTATCGATCGTTATTCTCGGACAGCCTCCTAGGTAGAGAAGCCTATAGATTATGGAGAAAGGTGCAACCATTAGTTGATCAGAATGCGCAGGCAACCGTCAAATGGCCAGATGATCACGTTGGAAAGCGACTCGCCCTGGCGAAACGAAATCCGAATCACAGCCTATGAGAATGACATAAGGAATTCTTTAAATTCTCAACCCGGTATCAGCTTCACGTGCGTTACGACGATGATTTGGCGTCCAGTCCCAAGCGCTCGAGTTGCTCAGCTGGATAGCCTTCCTCATCGAGCAGGCGCTTAAGTTTTTCAAGCATCTGGTCTCTTTGTGCGGGATGCGATTGCCATAGATTGTGTTCCTGGCCTGGATCGTCCTGGCGATTAAACAGAAAATTCTCGTGAGTTCTGGCATCAATGGTTACCGGCGTTTTCCACATTGGATAAGGAACTGTCGGGTCATAAAAATCATTGTCAATCGGCGCATTGGGAATAGCGCCTACCCGCCCATCAATCGGATTATCCACAATCAGTGGCTGGTAGATAGCCGTGGAATAAGTGAACAGCGGTTTATCGCTTAATGGCGCTTTGAACAGTGTCCAGTTGTCATCACTAATGCAGACTCCTTGACCGAATGTGCCATAGACCACAGCGCTCCTTGTTCTGATCTGAGGGTCGGTGAGTATTGGTAGCATGCTGACAGAGTGCCGGTTTGACTCTGGCGGCGTTCCACCAGCGGCGTCGATCACACTGGCAAACAAATCAACCGTTTGCGTATGAGACTGCGTTCGAGCAGCGTGCCCGTTGATGCGTGGGTCCCATACAATCATGGGTATGTTGGCGTGACTATCGTAGTGTGGAAACTGTTTTCCGAACACACCCCGTTGCCCCAGGTCATGACCGTGATCGGTGGTGAAGATAACCATCGTGTCATCCCACAGGCTAAGGTGGTCTAGCTTTGCCATGAGATGACCAAACCACTTATCTACCATGGTTGTTTTACCATAGTACTGTGATTTCAGGTAAGCAAGCTCGTCTGGAGTTGTTTGCGCCATAAATGCATCAAGATCATCGTACAACTGATAAGGCGGCCATATATTATAGTCGTCTGCGTCGCCATTTATGCCATCGGTATACATCGATGCGTAAGGCTCAGGCACATGGAATGGCTCGTGTACATCAAAGCTTTCCACTTGCAAGAAAAACGGTCCACTGGAAGCATTGGCATCCAACCAGTCGGCAGCAGCTGAAAATGTCATCGCAGGGAAAAACTCGTCTTCGTTTTTTTTGTGCTTAACGTTGGCATAGTATTGGTGCATGTGTTGCTCTGAGCGAAACATGCTCATCCGATCCACCCATGCAGGCACCGGCCCGCCATCGTGTAATTTATAATTGTCACATTCATGCCCACGGATAAATTCAGCGGTCTTGAACCACTCAATATAGCCGTTTGCCATTTCTTCCCAGTAGTGATAATGATCGGTAACAATCGCTGTATTCAGTCCGGCCTTGTGCAATTCCTTAGGCAGCTTCGGGTCGAATGCTTCTAGCGGCCCCCACGGTCGCCACATGAATTCCTTCCTGCCGGTCGATATCTCACGCCGCGCCGGCATACAAGGAAGACTACCTATGTAGTGGCTGTCAAAGACAAGAGACTTACTGGCAAAAGCCTCGATATTCGGACTCTCGCAAGGCGTATCCGGTGTGTATGTTCGTAGCGCCTCCTTATTAAGGCTGTCCACCAACACGAGAATGATGTTCACAAGCTAGTCTCCAATGGGTAGTCCGATTTGAACATTTGAAATTCTAAAAAGCGTTAACGTCAGTGCTATTGTTCAGTCCGATGACCTGATATCAAACGCAATACGAAATCCTTGATGCGATGTCGTCGATCCAGTCGAAACGCCAATGCGCGCAGCAATACGATAACGAAAACAATAGTTATCACAACACAAAAATGAACCACCCTTTAGAATTCTCCGGGCTGGCTCAGCTCCGAAACCATTGTCGAATGCGCTGTCGGTCCACTCCCATACATTTCCGCACATATTATAAAAACCGTAGCCGTTGGGTGCATGACAGTCAGCGTTCACAGGTTGCGGTGGACTTATATCCCAGCGAGGAAACTCCCCTCGCCATATATTGCACCGCTGCTTTTCTGAAGCTATCGGATCTTCGTTACCCCACGGATAGAGTACATCTGCCAGGCCACCACGCGCCGCGTGTTCCCACTCTGCTTCTGTCGGTAATCGACCTTTTGCCCAATGACAATAGGCAACGGCATCGTGCCACGAGACGTGAACGACCGGTTGTTCGGGTTTTGCAGAATCAGTACCCGGAGCACCGGTAGGGTTTCGCCAGTTAGCACCGCGAACGACTCGCCACCAGGGTGTACCGAACACTGCACCAACTTCTCGTGCATCCTGCGCGACTTGATCCTGAAACACCATGGACTGTCCGGCACGCTCGGCATCGGTGACAAAACGGGTGGCCGAAACAAACTCGGCATATTGTTCATTGGTCACCGCCGTGGCTCCGAGTGCGTACGCACTCAATGAGACACAACGAAGCGGGGCTTCTCCATCACCGGGGATGACAGGATTGTCTGTTCCGTGCAATGCTGTGCCAGCTTGAAGATGGATAAGTCCGGGATAACATGACGCCAGATAGGAAGTCCTGTCATGTTGTGTCGCGTCTCGCTGTTGCATCTCACCAGCATGCTTCTCTTTTGAACAATTCAATGCAACTGGGGTGCAGGCACAGTCACTCACCTTTGCATACACCTGCATGCATGAAGCACATTGCGGTGTTGGTATGTGTGTTCAATCACCAGTTTCATAGTCACCTGGACCACCAACATCATGTCCCATGGCCAGTTTCACATGTGCAATGTCGCCGGAAAACTCAAAGTCTCCCAACCCTGTGAAATGCGGAGATACTGCGGAACCGACATTCCTGCCTATGGAAAATCCTTCCCAATCCATAAAGTATTTGTAAGTGCGGGGAATGTCGCGCTTTGCAACGATCTTGTCATTGATCTTGAGTACACCTATTCCCTGACACACACCATTTTTCTCAAACTCGTAGCTTATCTCAACCTCCTCTGTGGAGCCATCCAGGGAAGCTGCAAGCCGGTAGATTTCCTGATAAAAGTTGTATTCGTAGATCAGTTCATTATCCTGAAGATAAAGTGCATAACCTCCACATAAACCACCACAGGTAGCGATGATTCCTGAAGTGCCCTCTGGAGCTCGAATACGCGCCGATATACTGAATGAGCGATCCATTGTAAACGGCGCGGCGCCGCCCGGGATGTAAGTCATACCCGGATAGAAAACATAACTCTCCTGTATTCGCGGCGAATCTTCTCTTGGTCTAGCCAAGGCTCGCCGCTCGGCAAAACCGCGATCGTCAAGTGGCAGAACATCGTAGCGACCGGCTTCAGACCACCATAACTCGATAAGCTTCTGCAATCTTTCCGGTTCCTTCAAGGCAAGATCATGTGCTTCTGAAAAATCTTTTGTGGTGTCGTAGAGTTCCCAGGTATCGTCGTCGTAGTCTCCATAACGCCTATGCCAACTGACAGCTTTCCAACCGTTTGCCCAAATGGCCCTATGACCGAACATTTCAAAAATCTGTGATCGTTTACGGGTGGGTACTTGTGCATCAGCAAATGAATAAAGCATGGATGTACCATGCATCTCCATTTGGGGCACACCGTCAATGTGTGTTGGCGGCTGCTCGTCCAGCACTTCGAGTATAGTTGGAACAATATCCATGACGTGATGAAATTGACTACGCACACCGGTTTGCTTTAGTCCTTTAGGCCAACGCACCACCAGTGGGTCCTGCACGCCGCCAGCATGCGTGTTCTGCTTGTAGCGTCGGAGTGGAGTGTTCTCAACTTGCGCCCAACCTATAGGGTAATTGCTTTTAGTACGCTGCGTTCCGATGTCGTAAATACGCTGTAAGTTGTACTCAAGCGACTCTGCTTCCATATTCTCATAAAACGTTGTACTGGTAGAACCATGAATCTGGCCCTCCTGACTTGCACCGTTATCAGAGAGAAGAAACACAAGGGTGTTGTCGCTCAGATCCAGATTGGATAAATGATCAAAAACGCGCCCGAGCTGACTATCAGAGTGGTCCAGGAAGGCTGCATAGGCTTCTTCAAACCGAGCGTACAACCGCTTCTGATCAGAGCTTAGTGAATCCCAGGGTTCAACGCCTTCATTGCGGTCTACCAATGTGGTTCCGGCTGGCACCACACCCAATTCTATCTGGCGCTGTAGCCGCTCCGCTCGCATCACGTCCCATCCCTTGTCGTACTTGCCCCGATACTTCTCAAGATAGGCATCGGGTGCCTGGTGGGGTGAATGCATAGCGCCTAGCGAGTAGTACATGAAAAACGGCTTATTGGGAGCAAGCGATTTGTGGTCGGTCAGAAACTGCATGGCGTTGTCAGCAAGATCCTCATTGAGGGTGTAGCCCTGCTCAGGAGAACGCGGCTGCTCCACATGCTGATTGTCTCGTACCAGATTGGGCTTGAACTGATCGGTCAGTGCTTCAAGAAAGCCATAGTATTTTTCAAAGCCCCTTCCCAGCGGCCAGTGCTCAAATGGACCCACCGCAGATAATTGATCCGACGGTGCAAGATGCCATTTACCAATAGCATAGGTAGAAAAGCCACGATCACGAAGAATCTCTGCGAGGGTACCGGCATTGTGACGAATCACGCCACGCTTGGATGGGAAACCGCTGTCGGCGTTGGCTATGGTAGACATCCCGACTGCATGATGATCTCGACCAGTAAGAAGCGAGGCACGCGTTGGTGAGCACAGCGCGGTAGTGTGGAAATTATTGTATATAAGTCCGTTCTTAGCCAGTGCATCGATATTTGGCGTATCTATATCACCACCGTAGCAGCCCAGACTGCTAAAACCCATGTCATCAAACAGAATCACCAGTATATTCGGCTGACCTTCACGCGATTGATCCGCAGCTGGCCACCAAGGCTCTGACTCCTGCCAGGTTCGCCCTACGTGCCCTTGAAAATTCTCAGTGATGGTTTTTCTTGTCTTGCTCATTGTGACAGGACTTCTTTGACAGGTTAGAAAGGAGAGCTGCGCGGTCGACTATAGATTTATCAGCAGCCGAGAATGTTTCCCGCGCAGGCTCCCAGGAGGCTAACGCAACGCCTGAGCAGCTTTCAATACCTCAAGTGCCAGTGGCGCCATTGGGTCGAAATCAGGTACTGTATCGCGCGCACCACCAGCGACCAGAACTTCCGCAGCACCCGTTAACGTTTCGTTGGTCAGGCCCGACTCGACATCGGCGATGGCTTCGTCCAACGACACCCAATCCCGCATTTTCATCGCGTACTCGGCTTTCACAGCATCGCCATCAATACCCGTATCCGTGTAGTAGGCAAGCACATGCTCGACCACCTTCGCTGGATCGGTTGCATTGATGTATTCATTGGCCCGGTAAACAGCCTCAACAAAGGCTGCTGCTGACGCCGGGTCTTCATCCCAGAATCTCTTAGTGACAATATACGGTGCAATGATATTGGCACCAGCCATTTTTCCATCGCAAACCATGGTGTAGGTATCAGGATCGTTTATCAGCGGCAAATCCGCCGACGCTGCTGTGGTACCAGCACCCAGATCCCCACTTTGCAACGATTGTATAGTTACGGCAGGTGAGAGCGGTACAACTTCCAGCGATTCTGTATCCGCCACGCCCAGATGTTCAGCACAGGCATACAACACCTGGCTCCACGTTGAGTTGGGAACCGTACCGATTTTAGTTGTTGCCAGTGCTTCCGCCGGTGTCTTACCTTGCATGACTTCATTTCGAACGACCAGTTTCAGATTCTGCGATTCTTTCTGCATGGCTCCAACAGAAATCAACTGGAATTTCTCCCAACCAGAGACTGCGGGTGGACCACCAGTCCAACCTGCCTGCCATTGACCCGTTGCACCCGTTGCCAGGGCAGCTCCACCATTAGGAAAGTACTCGATATCTGCCTCAAGACCATTGTCCTTGAAATACCCCAGATCATTGGCCAGCCACATCGGAAAACCCGCCTCATTTGGTTGGCTACTGAGGTTGATCCTGGTGTCGGCAACTACCGCTGTTGTTGAAAGCAACAGGGCGATGACGCCTGCTGACGTTGCAATACGGTTGACTAGCTTCATTAAATCACTCCTCCTGGTTTACGTTCTGCCAATATCACCTTGTTTATACAGTGACAATTTCCTCGCGTACAAGCGACCATATTTCTTTGCGCGCCTCGATGAACTCCGTATTTTCTGCGGCCTGTTCGATATCCCCTGACTTCCAGATAGCATCACGAGACAGCCTGATTTCCTTTTTTATTTTTCCGGGACGCTTCGTCATAACGATAACCCGATCGCCCAGGTAAACGGCCTCTTCCACTGAATGTGTAATAAACATAACGGTATAGTTCTGTTCACGATGCAATCGTTGCACTTGTTCCTGAAGAATGGTGCGTGTCTGAGCATCCAGAGCACCAAAGGGCTCATCCATTAACAAGGTTTCCGGTTGCATGACCAAAGCTCTGGCAATAGCGACGCGCTGTTGCATACCGCCCGAAAGCTCACTGGGGTAGGATTTAGTAAATTGTTCTAGCCCCATGATTTTCAGCTGTTCGGCTAATCGCCGCTCTTGCTCTTTCTTGCCAACACCTGTCATCTGCAATCCGAACTTAATGTTCTGTTCAACGGTTTCAGATGGAAAAAGCGCGAATTTCTGAAACACCACACTACGTCTTGGACCAGGTGGTCCAGCTGGTTCTCCATCGAGCAGGACAGAGCCTGAAGTCGGTTCCTCCAGTCCGGCCGCGATAGTCATTAGCGTTGATTTACCACAACCGGATGGTCCTACCACACAAACAAATTCCCCCTCATAAATGTCGAGTGAACAGTCGTCCACTGCCACCACCGCTTGCACGCCAGAGCCATACTGCTTCGAGATATTCTGCAATGTCAGCTTTGCAGTCTGTACCTGGTTCGGATGAGGTTGTTGTGTTTTCGTTGTCATGACTTTATTCAGATCTACCCGTTATTCACAGTCACGTTCCGCCACCACGGCAGA
This sequence comes from uncultured Granulosicoccaceae bacterium, assembly GCA_964352535.1. Classification (GTDB taxonomy): domain Bacteria; phylum Pseudomonadota; class Gammaproteobacteria; order Granulosicoccales; family Granulosicoccaceae; genus Granulosicoccus. The sequence goes on from CAYGSW010000182.1 coordinate 7,183, forward strand.
ACCCAGCGTTCACTGCGCTGAACGACGTTGTCCAGTAACGCGCCAAGTAAACCGATTGTTATCAAACCAACAAATATGGTGGAAACCGATGCATTCTCCTGACCTTGTGAAATCATGAAACCCAAACCTACCTTGCCCACCACAAGTTCTGCCCCCACCAGAGCCATCCATCCGTTACTAATGGCAATTCTGAATCCAGTGAAGATGCTCGGAGCGGCCGCAGGAATGACAACACGACGCAAGGTTGCCCATTGACTGGCGCCGTACACGCGCGCTGCGTCTACATATATTCTGTCCACCTGCGAAACGCCAAGCTGGGTATTAATAACAAACGCTGGAAAAGCCGCGACAAATACAACCATGGCCTGAGTGGCAGTCGACGCTCCAAACCACAGCACTGCCAGGGGAATGTAGGCAAATGGGGGAATGTAATGCAACAGTTCGAAAACAGGATTGGTTAACGTGCGGAACCAGGGTACCCACGCAAACAGAACACCGATGGGAATACCCAAGAGCATGCCAAAAGCAACCCCCCAACCCCAGCGTCTCACCGATTCGAAGATGTGCCCATCCAGCGTTAATCCACTAAAGGGTTCTGTAATAATCTGCTTGTATTTAGCCAGCACTTCAAAGGGCGAAGGCAACACCCGAGGTTCGATTAATTGAAAGACGCTGGTGCTCAGCACCCAGACAAGCATCAACGTGCACAACGTGAAGGCGCCATACAACGTGGACTTGCCAAGCCTTGATGTCAGACTAACGCGATCAGGAAGTGAAGCAGGCATCGCTTAACTCGTATTTGCCTTGCGTACTGACCAGGGGGCTACGATATGTTGCGTCAATTCAATAAGTGCCGTCATGGCAATCCCCAGCAGACCAATCGTTAGCATAGCGACGATCAGAATATCGGTGTCAAGCAACTGTGAGGCATTAACGGTTACGTATCCAAGGCCAGCGGTGGCGGCCAGTATTTCGGCAGCTACCAGAGTTGACCAGGCACTGCCCAACGCCATGCGAGCTGCCGCCACCAACGTCGGCAAAGCGCTTTTACACACAATTCGGGTTAATATCTGTCGATCATTAGCGCCAAGCGTCCTGCCTGCATCAATTAACAGCTTGTCCACCGAGTAGACAGCCAGCATCGAATTCATCAACCATGGCACAAGCGCTGCAACGAAGACAACTGACATCCGCGCAGCGTCACCGATACCCAGCCATAAAATCGTCAGCGGGATCCATGCAAGAGGCGGCACGGGCCTGATCAGTTGAAATATCGGAAATACAATCCATTTCACTCTAGGCCACCAAGCCATGATTATTCCAAGCGGAATTCCGACAAGTGCCGCCAGCGTCCATCCAGACAAAACGATATACAGACTACTTAAAATATGTTCGGCCAACGTACTGCCGATATAGGGGCGAGTCCACATCCGGACAAACTTTGTCCAGACTGCATCAGGCGACGGAAAATACAGCGGTGCAACAGGGCCGCCAGGACGTGTCAACCACCACCACAACACTATCCAAACGCCTATCGCTCCCATGCCAAGGAGGAAACGATTTATTGATGCCGAACGCAGCAAAAACTCTCCTCCAGGTAGACTATCAGCCAAACGATCAAGCGAGACTTGGGCTCAACGTTAGTGTGTTAAACGATTAAATGTCAAGCATCAAATACATTACATCGGTATCCGAGTACTTGTAATCACCCTTGGTCATACAGTCAGTAACATTGACTTCTCATCAATCATATTATTGTTTAATAACATTTTTTTTGCTACTTTCGTTATGGCGTAAAGGGCCTTGTCAGCAAGTGTTATGAACATTATTTATTTAAACGTTTTACCAGCATATCGCTATTTCTTTGATCAACGATACAAATGACGCGCAAATCACGAAGCTCGATCAAAGACGTTGCAGAACGGGCAGGCGTCTCGACAGCCACCGTTTCCAACGTGTACACCGGAAAAAAACATGTCAACGCCGAGTTGGAACAACGGGTAAAAAAGGCGGCTGAGTCGCTGGGTTATTCGGTGGATCGTACAGCTTCGCAGCTGCGCTCAGGCCGCAATCGAGTGATTGCCGTATTAGTACCCGAACTGGAGGACCTGTTCCTCAACAGCTTCGTTGCAAGAATTGAAGACCGCGCTACCTCTGCAGGTTACGAGGTTATTGTTTCAGTCTCGCGCAACAACCCCGAACTGGAGCGTTCGAGACTCTCGGCCTTGCTGGCCTGGCGACCCGCTGGCATCGTTGCTGTCCCGTGTGGCGATCGGCTGGCCGACGGCGCTTTTGATGAAATGGATTACACACCGCTCGTTGCGGCCGATAGAGTCCGGCCCGGTTCGACACCATTTGACAGCGTCACTATTGACAACTACGGCTCTGGTGAACTGACCACAAAACACCTTTTAGCCAACGGCGCCAAGTCAATTTTACTGCTCCGAATACCCAAAAAACTGCATCCGCTCAACGAGCGCATCAGGGCAGTCACAGAAATCGCGCAACAACACGATCTGCAGATCCAAGTGCTCAATATCAATATCGATCCCGTTGAAGGTGCACGCGATCTTGTACACTGGTTACGAGAACATTCGTTACCCGAAGCAGTGGTAGGACTGACCAACCTCACCACACTTTCTGCGCTATCTGCATTTGCAACAACCGGTGTCAATTTTCCCCACGATGTACTTTTTTCCGGTTACCACGATTCACTGTGGATGACCGCACGAAAAACACCGATTACTACGATCTCGCAGCCGGTGGACGATGTTGTTCATTGTGTCTGGGATCGTCTGGAGCAACGCATTGCGGGTTCTGATTCATCACCACAACATGTTGTGCTAAACGCAAAACTGATCGAACGTGCATCGACAGCGCCACCTGTTGGTAGAAAAAAGCTGCCTCGTAAGGCAACGTGAATCACCGTTCCTACTTGCCCGGTGTATTGCGTTGGGCTGTATTGAGTGCGCCTATCCAGACTTTGGCAAATTCTCAGGCAGTATCTTTTTGTTGTAAATCCGGAAATGCCTTTGCCAGAGCTTCTGTTGTGGCATCAAAAATTCCCCGTTCGGTAATCAGGCCACTCACCATTCGCGCTGGTGTAACGTCAAATGCCGGGTTGCCTACAGGAGAGGAATCCGGGGGTATGGCAACGTCCAGCACAGCGCCATCTGCTGTCGATCGGCCCAGTTGCCAACGAACTTCGCTGCCGTTTCTTTCCTCGATAGGGATTTCCCGTACTCCGTCAGATACCGTCCAGTCAATCGTTGGTGAGGGCAAGGCGACATAGAAAGGCACGTTGTTATCAAATGCAGCAAGTGCCTTCAGATAAGTACCAATCTTATTGCACACATCACCGCTGGCTGTGGTTCGATCTGTGCCCACGAGCACCATATCCACTTGACCATGCTGCATCAGATGACCACCAGCGTTATCGACAATGTAGGTATGTGGCACACCATGACAACCAAGCTCCCAGGCCGTGAGTGCCCCTTGATTACGCGGACGGGTTTCCCCCACCCAGACATGGATATTCAGTCCGGCATCAAATGCTTGAAACATGGGTGATGTCGCAGTGCCCCAGTCGACAGTGGCCAGCCAGCCCGCGTTGCAATGCGTCAGAATATTGAAAGGCTCGTCTCCACCTTTTTTCGCAGCAAGGGTACGTATCAGCTCCAAACCGTGAGCACCGATCTGGCGGTTTATATCAACATCCTCATCGGCAATGGCAATGGCCAATGCACGCGCCGCGCTCGCGCGATCGGCAGCAGGTAGTGGCAGTAAATGTCCACGCATCCGATCCAGCGCCCAGCGCAGGTTATAGGCGGTAGGGCGAGTGTTGTACAACGCATCCCAGGTAGCATCGATAGCAGTATCGGAGCTGTCACGCTCAACTGCTTTGGCCATACCCCAGGCCGCTGCCGCACCAATCAATGGCGCACCCCGAACTCGCATCTCACGAATAGCGGTAGCGAAGTCTTCGGTGCTGTGCAACTCGATGATTTCGAGCTTGTGCGGCAGCCAGCGCTGATCAATAATCTTGACGCTTCCATCAGTCTCATCGTGCCAGATTGACCGATAGTGAATGTCACCTACTTTCATGCCTGCACCTTATCCACTGAATTACCCAAACATTTGCAACACGCACGATAAGCATAGCTATAGCCCTTGTCAATTACTCTGGACATCATGCAGTGACCTGTCCATCTCGCGCGCACATTATCGTGCTAAAGGATGCGGCCGAACGGCTCGCCTACCTTGTGGGCGTTGATCTTGTCTAGGCGGGTTACGATCGCGCTTCACTTGTAAAAGTACAATCAGGGCATGAATTGCTGACAATGCATTATGGCAATTCATGAATTGAATCGCCTTATCCACTTAACCCTCTGCGTACTAGGAAATCTGAAACTTGATTCGCGGATCGGCGCAAAGTAATTGAAAAAAATGGCACGAATAATGATGGTGTTCAGGACGAACTACCTCAGGAGTTGAAGTATGAAGCAGCACTATCGGTCAATTAGCGATCGTACCGAAACGTCAAGCGTTATGCGAGGGACCGCGTTTGCCATCCTGTTTTCAGTTCCGATATGGGCTATGTTCGCCGCCATTGCCTATTTCTGGTGGATATGAATCCGCTATCGGACCAGTAAGTTCAAGCTTGTTTCTTTTATCGTTGCATAAAATTCCGGCCCAGAACCGCTACGCTGCTTCTATAGCAGCATCTAAGGACCGGTGGCGGCCCCCCGACGGCGCGATATTTTGGCGGGGCTGCCTCCAGCCAAACTTCCGCGTAAATATCGGCGAATAGAACAACTATTCACCTCAATTGACACGAAAATCTGACTCAAAATC
>CAYGSW010000183.1:0-11838 GCA_964352535.1 uncultured Granulosicoccaceae bacterium
CGAACTCTCACACTTTCGCGGGGCCGCCTTCGGCTTCGATCGTTATTCTCGGACAGCCTCCTAGTGGTCCGTGTGGGCGTGAGCAGCTTAACTTTTCCTGTGACTGGCCGCCATACAAGATAGACAGCAGCCATGCCCCTTGGCAGGAATTTGGGGGCTAACCAGACGACAAAGGTAATATGGTGTTTAAAAGTGATTCAAAACCGGCTGCCAATTCAGCCGATGAAAACAGTACGCTAATACTGGCAGCAGCAGGTGCAGTATCGCCTGTCAGCGAATTAAACGCTATAAACCGTGTTGCTATCTGCAAAAGTGCAACGGTGGTACACGTACAGCGAAACGATCAGATCAAACCGGAGAATTCACATCGCTGGTTGATGTATCTGATTGAAGGTTCGCTGTCACTGTATGCGGGCAAGGATGAGGTGGGCGTTATCACTGCCCGTACCAGCGAAGCATTGCAGCCATTGTTTCTTGACAAAGGGGCCTACCAGAGCGCCCGCACCAGTACCGTTGCCAAAATAGTGCGCTTTGGCAGGGAGCAACTGGACATCCTGCTCAAAGAGCAGCAAAAGAACGCTGTGAGTGTCATGGATGTGCATGTTGGTGAACTGGATAACCTGGTGTTTAATGACATCGTGACAGCCATGGATCTTCGTCAAGTGTCTTTGGCGGTTGCACCAGACTCAGCCCACAAGATATTCAATGCCTATCAGCACGTGGCGGGAATCCCCGAGCTTGCGGAGGTCATTCAATGTGATGCTGGACTTGCTGCACATATTGTCAACGCAGCCAATAAAGTGGATGCCAACACATCGGAATCAACCTCCAGCATCCGTGGTGCGATCACCCGTCTGGGCGTTAAGGAAACGCAGCGCTCGGTGGCGGCGTTACTGCAGACAAACACCATGGTTCCCAATAGCGATGTGATAGCGAATCGCCTGACACGTTATGTGCAAAGAACCACGTTGAGTGTATCTATCGTGCAAGTGCTGGCCAAGGAGCTGCCACACCTGAAGCCTGAAGTGGCAATGTTGGTAGCATTGTCCGCTGATATCGGTGAGTTGTTGGTGTTGACCTATGCCAACAAGCACGCAGAAGCATTTCCTGACGATCAGAGTCTCGCTGCCGTTATTGAAAATCTGCGTGTGATTCTCAGTTGCTGGCTGATCACCTCCTGGGATTACCCTGAAGAGTTTGTCGATGCTGCTCACAACGCGCGGGACTGGTACCGAGCCCATAACGGCGAGATCGTCTACACAGATCTTGTGACTGCAGCGTTGCTTATTATCCAGTCAGAGATGCCGGATTCGGAACACACGTCCATTCCAAGTGCCGGCAATCTACTGTTGGCCAGGCGCCTGCAACAATCGGGAATAGATTTGACGTCACCTGGTGAGATCGTCAAGGCAGCAAGCACACGCCTGATTAGCGTGCAGGAACTGCTAAAAGCGAGTTGACGTTGGCTTGTTAACGCAATGTCTGCATGCAAGCGTTGATTGTTCTTGCATGCATGTTTTGCGGCAGCTGCCTGGTTAGCTGGCAAGCTGTTAGCGATCACGCATCACGCATCACGCATCACGCGTGATGTCCATGCGCTTGAGTGCTTTGGGTATTGAGAATATGACAGTTTCCTTGACACCTTCATATTCAGTGGCTGTCTCGCCACCCTCAGCGCGCAGACGTTCGACCACTTCATTAACAAGAATCTCCGGCGCAGAAGCTCCGGCCGTTACACCCACCTTTTTCTTGCCGACAAGCCAGTCGGACTGAATATCCACAGCGCGGGTAATCAGGTGCGAATCTACTCCCGCTCTCTCGCCCAATTCGGCAAGCCGGTTGGAGTTTGAGCTGTTGCTGGCTCCAACCACTAGCAGTAAATCCACCTCCTCACACAGTTTCTTCACCGCATCCTGCCGGTTTTGGGTGGCGTAGCAGATATCGTCTTTGTTCGGAGCTGCAATGCCCGGAAAGCGCTTGCGAAGAGCATCGATAACGTCTTGCGTGTCATCCACGGAGAGTGTTGTCTGGGATACAAACGCGAGTTCGTCAGGGTTCCTGATATCCAGATCGTCAATATCATCCGGTGACTCCACCAGGATGATGCGTCCACCTTTACTAGTGTCATAGCGCCCCATCGTGCCTTCGACTTCCGGATGCCCGGCATGACCAATCAGGATGACCTCTTTACCAGCTCTGGCGTACTTGACAACTTCCAGGTGGACTTTGGTGACGAGCGGGCAAGTGGCATCAAACACTTGCAGTCCGCGTTCATTGGCTGCGCTTTCGACCGCCTGGGAAACACCGTGTGCGCTGAAGATTACTGTGGCGTCATCAGGCACCTCATCCAGCTCTTCAACAAAAATCGCTCCCTTGTTGCGCAGACCGTCCACAACGTACTTGTTGTGAACAACTTCATGGCGAACATAAATGGGTGCCCCATGGATCTCGATGGCGCGCTCGACGATTTCAATAGCGCGGTCCACGCCCGCACAGAAACCGCGGGGGTTGGCGAGTAGTATTTGCATAGCGGTGGTCGTAACCTTTGCCGTGTTAACAGGTATTCTATAGCGAGTTTACAGCAACCTGTACGTAACTCGCAGGCAGCGGGGTAGTGCAGTGATCAGCTCTTCACTACCTCGACACGTTCTGGCAGTAGTCAGTGAGGCTGTTCGCCGAACGGCCGTAAAAATGTCGAGGCAAGCACCTTACTTTTCCGTCGCCTCTTCCCTGTCGTCTTTTTTCTCGAAAAAAGTCAGAACAAGCAGAAGTGCTGTTCCGCAGGAGATGGCGGCGTCGGCGACATTGAACGAGGGGAAGTAGCTTTCATTCCAGTGTACCTGAATAAAATCCACCACATATCCGTAGAAAAATCGGTCGATCAGGTTGCCAATTGCGCCGCCAAGGATCAACGCAATAGACAGGCTTAACCATTTTTCTGCTCGTGTCATCCGATATAGCCAAACGCACAGCACAACGCTGACCACAAAACTGATGGTTGTAAAGAACCATCTCTGCCACCCGCCAGCTGTATCCAGAAAGCTGAATCCTGCGCCGTAGTTGTAGGCTTTGGTGATGTTGAAGAACGAGGTAACGTAAATCTGCTGGTACATCTCTAGCGCTTGATCAGCCCATATCTTGGTAATCTGATCGAGAACTACGATGATCACAACAATGCTGTATCGCAGTAGATGCGGCATGCGTTTGTAGACTCAATTGTGTTGAAACGACAGCATGTTGTCGAAAACGACAGTTGCTGGTGAAATAACAGGCCTTTGACATGGTCAGACTTGATCAGGCAATGCGGCGGGTTTCTCCCTCCCCGGAGACATTGTCGATGCAACGTACACAGATTTCAGGGTGCGCAGCATCAGAGCCAACATCAGCCCGCAAATGCCAGCACCTTACGCACTTGTTGCCATCCGCCTTGCCAGCCATTACTGCAAATTGTTGACCGTTATGGATGAGTGTTTCAAGGTCTGCTGGCTTGGCTGACAGATCGGCCACTTTCGCATCCGATGTAATGAACACAAAACGCAGCTCATCACCGGTTTTTTCCAGTGCTTGCTGAATGTCTGCCGATGCAAAGACTGTTACCGAAGCTTCAAGAGCTGCGCCAATCTCACCCGCTGCACGCATTTTTTCCAGTGACTTGGACACCGCATCGCGTACTTCTGCCAACGTAGCCCAGTCGCTAAGGCTGATCGGTGAATCGTCGCCAAGGGCGAACAGCGTGTCGATGTAGGTTTGTGTAAACGGCGTGGATGAACGGCTGGCACGATTGCCGTCAGATTGTTCACGCAGGTGTTGCCAGATCTCATCACTGGTGAAACTGAGCACCGGTGTAATCCAGCGTGTCAGAGCATCGGTGATCAGATACATCGCTGTCTGGGCAGAACGACGGCCCAGGCTGTTGGCTGGCATGGTGTACTGCCGATCCTTGATGATGTCCAGATAGAAGCTGGACATATCGATGGAGCAAAAATGATGAATGGTCTGATAGACAGTATGGAATTGGTACGCCTCATAGGCGGTTTGCACGGTAGCCTGCGTTTGCAGGGCGCAATCTATAGCCCAGCGGTCCAGTGCCAGCATATCTTCGCGTGCCACCATCTGGGTGTCAGGATCAAAATCGTTGATGGCGCTCAACAGATAACGAGCGGTATTACGAATACGCCGGTAGGCATCGGCCATCCTGTCCAGGATTTCGTTGGATACGGTCATCTCACCACGATAGTCGGTGGAACACACCCACAATCGCACGATGTCCGCGCCAAGGGTTTTCAACAGCTTTTGTGGCGCAATGACGTTACCCAGGGACTTGGACATCTTGCGTCCCTTCTGATCAACAGTAAATCCGTGCGTGAGCACCTGGCGATAGGGTGCTTGCCGATTAATGGCAACGCTTGTCAGGATGGAGGAATGAAACCAGCCGCGATGCTGATCCGAGCCTTCCAGGTAGATGTCTGCCGGGTAGGTTAGCTGGCTGTCTTGCTGCAGGACATGCATCCAGCTTGTGCCAGAATCAAACCAGACATCCAGTACATCAGTAACCTTGTCATACAAGGCGGCCTCATTGCCCAGAAGCTCCTCAGGCTCCAGATCAAACCAGGCTTGAATGCCTGCCTGCTCAATGCGTGAAGCCGCGTCCTCCACCAAGCGGTTGGTGTCCGGATGCAGCTCGCCGGTTTCCTTGTGCAAAAAAAGAGGGATAGGTACACCCCAATAACGCTGGCGCGAGATGCACCAATCGGGACGGCCAGCAATCATGCCGCGGATGCGTGATTGTCCCCATTCAGGGATCCATTGCACTTTCTCGATCTCGGCCAGCGTATTGGCCCGCAGGCCTTGTGTTTCCATGCCGATAAACCACTGCGGCGTGGCACGATAGATGATCGGTGTCTTGGTGCGCCAGCAATAGGGATAGCTGTGCTGATATTTCTCGCTTTTGACCAGGCGTCCGCGACTCTCAAGCTCCTCGATAATGTGCTTGTCTACTTTCATCACGTGCTCACCGGCAAACAGTTCCACATGATCCCGGAATACACCATGATCATTGACGTAGTCGAGTAACCCCAGTCCAGCCTTCCTGGCTGCGTAAAAATCATCTACACCGTGGTCAGGTGCAGTATGAACAGCGCCGGTACCGGCCTCGGTGGTGACGTAATCACCGGAGATGATCAGCGAGTCGCGTTCGTAGAGTGGGTGTTTCAGGTTCATGCCGGCCAGTGATTCACCGCTGGTGGTGCCGACAATCTCAGGCGCATCGAAACCATAACGTGCCATCACATCATCCACCATGGCTTGTGCCATGATCAGCCGCTCGCCATTGACGGCCACGAGGGCATACTGCAACTCCGGGTGTAACGTAACAGCCAGATTGCCCGGGATGGTCCAGGGTGTGGTCGTCCAGATAACCACGTTCACATCAGTGCCATCATCCTGCACATCGAAGGCCTTCAGCATGGCCGCCTTGTCTCGCGGCGCAAAGCGCACGTCGATAGCAGTTGACGTTTTATCCTCGTACTCGATCTCGGCTTCCGCTACGGCCGAATGTGCCCCCCAGCTCCAGTACACAGGCTTGGTGCCTTTGTAGACGTGTCCGGCATCGATGATTTTACCTAATGAGCGCACGATGTTGGCTTCATTCGCGAAGTTCATCGTCAGATACGGTGCTTGCCAGTCGCCAATGATGCCCAGTCTTTGAAATTCAACGCGCTGATTGTCGATCTGCTCGCTGGCAAATTCGCGGCATTTTGCCCTGAATTCTGCCTCGGTGACTTTCACACCCGGCTTGCCAATCAGTCCTTCGACTTTGTTCTCGATGGGCAGGCCGTGACAATCCCAACCCGGCACATAGGGTGAATCAAACCCTGCCAGTTGCCGGGATTTCACGATCATATCCTTGATGACCTTGTTGACGACATGGCCAATGTGAATGTCGCCATTGGCGTAGGGAGGTCCATCGTGCAGAATGAATTTGGGACGACCTTCGCTGTTTTCGCGAATGTGTTTGTATATCCCCTGTTCTTCCCAGCGAGCCAGCATTTCAGGCTCACGCTTAGCCAGATTTCCACGCATGGGAAAATCAGTTTTTGGAAGATTAAGCGTCTGTTTGTAATCTGTCACGGTGTTGGCTTCGTCATGGTTGGCTGGCCTTGTGTCCTTTTGGGACGATAGGCAGCGTAATCTGCTTGTCGTGTTGTGGTGCGTTCACACAGCAAGTTGGATAGTGTATGTCATAAACTGAGCATCAACTGCCTTGCTGACTGTGCATCCATGGAAATCTGCGCTTTGAGTTCGTCCAGAGAATCAAAGCGTTTTTCCTGTCGTAGCTGACTCATGAAATCAATGGCCAGATGCTCGCCATACCATTCAGGCGAAGCATCCAGAGCATGGACTTCCAGCAACAGCTTTCTGCCCCCAACCGTTGGGCGCTCACCCAGATTGGCAACTGCCGGGTAACGATCGCCGGTTTTCAGGTGCGTTGCCCAGACGGCAAAAACGCCTCTCAGGGGTGGGCGATGTGGTCCAAGTGCCACGTTGGCAGTAGGAAAGCCAAGCTGACGCCCCACTTTTTCACCATGAATTACGCGACCACTGATGCGATAAGAGCGTCCCAGCAGTTCAGCGGCGGCATCCAGCTTACGTGCTAGAAGAAGCTCGCGCACTCGGGTGCTCGACACACGCTCATTGCCATGCAGGCAGGTGGCACTTTGCTCAACCGTGTAGTTGTGTGCAGCTGCATGTTGCCTCAGGGTATCGAAGGTGCCAGCACGTTGGTATCCGAACCGAAAATCGTCGCCGACAACGATATGTCGCATGCCCGCAGTCTCAACCAGAATCCTGCGGATGAATTCCTCAGCAGTCATCTCGGCCAGTGCGTGATTAAACCGCAGTAGCAGTAGTCGATCCATTTTTGCCTGCGCCATGCTGTGAACACGGTCCCTCAGACCCTGTAGTCGCGGCGGAGAATTGGCTGCCGTAAAGTATTCGTGAGGTAGTGGTTCGAAGCTGATGACCGTTGCTGGCAGATTGTGCTCATCGGCATGACGGCGAGTTGCTGCAAACATGCTCTGGTGGCCGACATGCGCGCCATCAAAGTTGCCTATGGTGATAATCGTCGGGCTGGCATCCGGCCAGTTATCGAGTCCGCGAATCAGTTGCATGGAAAAGTCCTTTTGCAGCAGGTTCGCAAGCACCGCAGCAGTGCAAGTGGAAAGCCGCCTGGCCACAAGAACTTCAGGGATAAGAGCGTGTGATGCATGGCGGTTAAGGGGTAATCAATTGGCGCGGGCGGATTCCCAAGGCTAGCAGCACAATGACATAGGCTACAGCGCTGGCTGACATTATAGCTAACAGGCGTACTAATCTGCCCAGCGCATCCAGTGCACCCCAGTCAACGCCTGCACTCGATACGAGAACCAGTGTCAGCGCCAGAACACCCGGCATGGCTCTGAGGGCAAAAGCGCCAAGTGGTCTGGATAACTGATAGATATCCTCACGGCTCAACTCACGGTACAACATGATGGCCTGTTGCCAGGCTGATAAAGAGCTTGCCAGTGCCAGACCCGTGTGTGGTGCAATGAAATCCAGCCAGATCATTGGCAGAACAAACATCAGGTTGTACACCATATTGGACGCAAGAGCGATGATGCCGATACGCACAGGTGTCCGAGTGTTCTGTCGCGAAAAAAACGCCGGAGCGAAGACTTTGATCAGCAAGAATGCCGGGAGCCCGGCGCTGTAGGCGATGAGACTGTAACTTGCCATGCGGGCATCATGTGCTGTGAACTGTCCATAGCCGAACAATGTCATGAGCATGCCTTCGGCCAGCAGCATCAGTGCTATGGCCGCTGGGACGCCAAGGACAAACACCAAGCGCAATGCCCAATCAAGAGTGCGGCGAAAATCGTCCTGCGATTTGAGCGAATGTTCTCTGGACAATCTGGGCAGGATTATCGTGCCGATAGTGACGCCCAGTAGACCCAGTGGAAACTCCATCAGTCGATCGCTGTAGTACAGCCAACTGAGACTGCCAACGGTGAGAAATGAGGCAATGATCGTATCAAGCAGCAAATTTATCTGTGCCACCGACGAACCAAGTATTGCCGGAGCCATAAGTGCAAGGATGCGTTTTACGCCTGAATGCTTCCAACCCCAGCGAGGTCTGGGCAGCAAGCCTATTTTTTGTAGAAAAGGAATTTGTAATGCGAGTTGTGCAAGCCCGGCGACAAAAACACCCCAGGCCAGTGCAACAATGGGAACATCGAATTGCGGGCTGAAGACCAGCGCCGCACCGATCATGCAGATATTGAGCAGCACCGGTGTGAACGAGGGGATAGCGAACTTGCCGAAGGTGTTGAGCAAGCTGCCGCAATAAGCCACTAGACTCACGAAGAACAGATACGGGAAGGTGATCCGCAACATCTGTGTTGCCAATTCGAACCTTTCCGGCTCATCAATGAATCCGGGTGCAAATAACATAATGATGAACGGACTGAGCATGACGCCCAGCGTGGTGACCATTAATAGCACCACGATCAATGTCCCTGACACATGCGCGGCCAGATCCAGCATGGCCTCCCGACTGCGGGTTTCCTTGTATTCGGTGAAAACCGGTACGAAGGCCTGTGCAAATGCGCCTTCAGCGAACAGTCGCCGGAGAAAGTTGGGTATCTTGAAGGCCACCAGAAACACATCGGTCGTGCCGCCAGCGCCGAAAACAATGGCCAGGACCTGATCGCGTATGAACCCCAAAACCCTTGAAAGCAGGGTCATCAGGCCTACGATAGTCCCTGATCGGGCAAGTGTCGCAGATTTCATGCGATCAGTTGTTGACGTGGGCAGTCCAGCGGTGGATAATGGGCGGCTGAATTCAGTATAGTCAAGCCAGAGGATAGTTTGTGGCCAACACAGCCCAGGCGCGCAAACGCGTACGCCAAGCCGAAAAATCTCGTCAACGCAACGCAAGCCAGCGCTCTATGATGCGCACCATGGTAAAGCGTGTGTTTTCTGCCATTGCAAGTGGTGACAAGAGTGCTGCTGAAGCAGCCTACAAGGACGCAGTTCCTGTACTTGATCACATGGCTCGCAAGGGCCTTATTCACAAGAACAAGGCAGCACGGTACAAAAGCCGATTCAACGCTCAGGTCCGAGCACTGGGCTAGAGCCTGTTCTGTGCAGTCTGCCTCGACAGAATAGGCAGATCGTGTTGTCTGCTGAGTGTCTCTCCGGCACAAATGTGCCTGGGGCGGCATCTCTGCAGACACAGGTATTCGATGTTGTGATACCCAGGTAGTCACTGCAGAACAATCATATTGTCGCGGTGTATCAGCTCAGGTTCGCCCACATAATTCAACAGCTGTTCGAACTGCTCGCTAGACGCACCGATAATCTTGCGCGTGTCATCAGCGCTGTAATTCGTTAGCCCACGGGCGATGACTTTGCCGTTCTTATCGGTGCACGCTACAAGCTCACCACGCGAGTAGTTTCCTGAGCAGTGTGTAACACCTGCGGCAAGGAGGCTGGAGCCACGCGTGCGCAGCACATGACAAGCGCCTGCATCAAGAATCAAGGTGCCTTTGGCCCGCAACTGATCAGCAAGCCACCGCTTTCGGGCATCCAGAGGCTTCTGATCGCTGGTAAACATGGTTCCCAGCGGCTCGCCCTCTCGCAATCGCAATAAGACATTCGCCTCGCGTCCGTGGGCGATGACAGTCGTTGTACCATTCTGTGCTGCCCGTTCTGCGGCAAGTACCTTGGTTCGCATTCCTCCGCTTCCCAGGGTAGATCCTGCTGGACCAGCCAGGGCAAGTATGTGCTCGTCGCTGGCGTTTGCGCGTTCCAGCAACTGCGCGTCAGGGCATGTGCGTGGATCTTTGTCAAACAGGCCCTTTTGATCTGTCAATAAAACCAGCACATCGGCATCAATGAGGTTTGCCACCTGTGCACCCAGGGTGTCATTATCGCCAAGCCTGATTTCATCGGTAGTTACGGTATCGTTTTCATTAACGATAGGCAGAACGCCACGAGAGAGCAGGGTAGACAAGGTAGCACGAGCATTGAGATACCGCTGTCTATCTGCCAGATCGTCGTGGGTCAGGAGTATTTGCGCGGTTAGTTTGTCATAGCGTTTAAACTGGGATTCATAGGCTCTGATCAGTCCCATTTGTCCAACCGCTGCGGCTGCTTGCAGCTGATCAACCCGGGTAGGGCGTGTGGCGAGTTTCAACCTCGCTACACCTTCAGCAATGGAGCCGCTTGAAACAAGCACCACCTCGCGATTGTCATTCAACAGCCCCACAATCTGCTCAGTCCATTGGGCAATGATGGCATGGTCAAGCCCTTTTCCATCAGCCGTCAGCAAGGAGCTGCCGACTTTTATAACCCAGCGTTTCGCCAGTTGTAGTCGTTCACGCATCGTCGGTGGGTGATGATGGTATGGGTGCTCTGTCCTCTGGCATTGTCACGACTGTGCGAGCTCTGTCCGGGTTGGTCGCTTCTGCAACGCCATCCAATTGTTTTCTGCGTTCTGAACGAGCCTGTGCTCTGTCTCGTTCTTCCTGCTCTTCGCGCTCCTGCTGCCTGATTTCGATATGTTTCATGATGTCAGCTGCAAGTTTCTGTGCACCAGTGCCGGTGGCGGCAGAAATGATATAGACGGGCCCATCCCACTGCAGGCCATCGATGATAGCCTGACAGTGAGCAGCCTGCTCATCATCGGGCAGAAGGTCGCTTTTGTTCAGCACCAGCCAGCGCTCGAGTGAGGCGAGCTCTTCGCTATGTCGTGTTAGTTCGTTAACAATCGCGATGGCACTATCAACCGGGTTACTTTGATCCACCGGCATGATGTCTATAAGGTGCAGGAGCAGGCGTGTTCTGCTCAGGTGCTTCAGAAAGCGCACACCCAGGCCATGTCCGTCGGCCGCACCTTCAATGAGTCCAGGAATGTCAGCCATCACAAAGCTGCGATGCGGCTCAATACTTACGACGCCCAGGTTGGGATGCAGCGTGGTGAACGGGTAGTCCGCTACCTTGGGTCGTGCTGAGGATAATTGGCGAATGAGAGTGGACTTGCCCGCATTGGGCATGCCCAGTAGCCCTACATCTGCGAGCAGTCTCAGTTCGAGTTGCAGTTGCCGCCGCTCACCAGGTGTGCCATTCGTGGTTTTTCGAGGCGCTTGATTGGTTGAACTCTTGAAACGTGCATTTCCCAATCCATGCCAGCCACCTTTGGCCACTTGAATGGATTGGCCTGCATACTTGAGATCGGCAATGATCTGACCAGTCTCTATATCGGTCGCCACTGTGCCAACCGGAACTTCTACAACACAATCATCACCGCCGGCGCCAGAACAGTTTTGTCCACGACCGTTTTCGCCGCGTTGAGCTGTGTATGTGCGTTGGTGCCTGAAGTCTGCAAGTGTGTTCAGGCCTTCTGTGGCTTGCAGGTAGACACTGCCACCATCCCCTCCATCTCCGCCGTCCGGGCCGCCACGAGGGATGTATTTTTCACGACGAAAGCCCAGCGCGCCATTTCCGCCGTCTCCCGCTATGACGTTTATTCGCGCTTCATCAACAAATTTCACTACGATTCTCTGCTGCTAAAGAAAAACCCGCTCTGGGCGGGTTTTGCTGAGCACTGATTGTTGTGTCCCATCCGGGCCAGACCAACGTCCGGTTCTGGATGAGAAATCTGACCCCGAAAGGGTCAGACCAGGGTTCTAGACATTCACGCGTCAGTGCTGGCGGGCACGATGTCGATGAATTTTCGATTGCTCGCGCCACGTACGGCAAAGCTGACTACACCGTCTGTTTTCGCAAAGATAGTGTGGT
>CAYGSW010000184.1:0-11747 GCA_964352535.1 uncultured Granulosicoccaceae bacterium
AGGGCGGCGGCTAGTGAACTCTGAATCCTAATATTTCGGGTTGACGGACTACTAGCCGGGTGTGTTCTTCTCGACCCAGCGTTGCGAGCCTGTTGTTAGCGTCTCTTTTTTCCAGAAGGTGGCCCGGCTTTTCAGCGCCTCCATCAGAAAGCGGCAGGCATCAAAAGCCGCAGCACGGTGTGCTGACCAGACAGCCGTCAGAACGATGGGCTCACCGGGCTTGATGTCGCCCACCCGATGCACAATGAGGGCATCGATGACGTCCCATTTTGCTTTGGCGTCATCAATGATCGCTTCCAGTTGTTTTTCTGTCATACCCGGGTAGTGCTCAAGCGTCATCCCCGACACTGTGTCACCTTCATTAAAGTCACGCATGGTGCCTACAAAGCTTGCAGTGGCTCCAAAACTACCACCTGTAAGCCTGGCTTCAAACGTGGCAAGCTGTTGTGCAGGGGAGAAGCCCTGTGGCTCGATCTGAACGCTCATCAGCCGCCCGTCACCGGGGGAAAGAACGCTACTTCATCGCCATCATTGACGCTTTCGTGAGGCTCACGGTGCTCCAGATTGACCGAGCACAACACATTGGCGGGCAGCAGTGGCGTATCGGTGGCTCGCTCCCAGACATCACTGATGGTCTGGATGCCTTGGGCATCGACTTCTTTCACGCCTTCTTTGCGTTGTTCGCGCAGGCTTGCAAAAAATTTGACCTTGATGGCCATGATCTAGTCCGATTAACGATATTCTGCACCGATGATACCCAATAGACCGAACCGGCGAGGCCTTGATGTCGAAAACTTCTGAGACTCTGACGCATTTCAACGAGGCGGGGGACGCTCACATGGTGGATGTTGGCGCTAAAGAGGTCACCCACCGGATTGCTGTGGCGGGAGGCAGCATCAACATGCTGGCGGATACTTTTGGCATGGTAGCGGCAGGTACTCACAAAAAAGGCGATGTGCTTGGCATAGCCCGTGTGGCGGGCATCATGGCGGCTAAACGCACCAGCGATCTGATACCGCTGTGTCACCCTATCGGACTGACCAAAGTGGAGGTGCGATTCGAGCTGAATAAGCAGGCATGCAAGGTGCTATGTCAGGTTCAGGCTGAGACACATTCTCAGACTGGTGTGGAGATGGAGGCGTTGATTGGGCTTCAGGTGGCCCTGGCAACCATTTATGACATGTGTAAGGCCGTTGATCGGGGAATGCAGATTTCGGATGTACGGTTACTGGAAAAACGCGGTGGTGAATCAGGTCACTATCAGGCTCCGTAGAGACACACCTGCGCGCCTGATAATTGACGATGCCGGATTGGTGCATTCACCGTATCGATTGACAGATATTCCCGAGGTGGGGATGGAAGATGTATGGAGATTTCTTGGCAGATTGCTCTCGGACAGTACCCCGGGTCAGGTATTCAGCTGTTAGTCGACATATCTGTTGCACAGCGCACAATGGTTACCTCTGTTCACAATAGGTGCACATCTGCCTGAGATATAATCAGTGAAGGAACCGTGTGTACGATCAGCGCAGGTTTAGTTGCGCTCTCCCCTGTTTGGGCCGGATGGAAACGGTTTTTACTTATTTTTCAAGAGGCAGTATCAATGAAACTCCTTAAATGGCTACTAGGCACCGCTGCAGTAATGGTGCTTGTCGTCGGGCTCGGTGTAGCGGCTTTGGTATACCTGGTCGATTGGAATGATTTCAAGGAGACCATTCAGAATCAGGTCAAGAAGCAAACCGGACGAGAGCTGACCATAGCCGGCGATCTGAGCCCCTCTGTGTTCCCGTGGGCTGGAATCACCATTGGCAAAATCAGTCTGGCCAACGCTGAAGGCTTTGGCGATCAGCCGTTTGCCAGCATCGGGGGAGCAGATGTAAAGGTAAAGCTGTTGCCACTGCTCAAGCGAGAAATCAACGTACGAACTGTCGAGCTAAGCGCTCTTCAGGTTGACTTGCAGCTGGCAGCTGATGGTTCCAGCAATTGGGACGATCTTGTGCAAAGCACTACGACCACCACAACGACCGAAGAGGTCAGTGATGACAAGGAAATAACCACTGAAGTCGAAGGCAGCAGTGCAACCATTGCGGCACTGGCCGTGGGTGGCATCGCCATTACCGATGCCAATGTCAGCTGGACTGATGCATCTACTGGCACTGATGCAAAGCTTTCTGCCTTCAACCTGCAAACCGGTGCAATCGAACTTGAGAAGCCATTTGACCTGAACGTGGATTTTTCGGTAACCAGCAACAGCATGGATATTGAGGCTGACGTCAAGGCTGACGCTAACCTGATGGTTGATCTCAATGGACAGGTATATAGCATCGAAGGGCTAACACTGACCACGGATGCCAGAGGAAGCGCACTGCCCAATGGTGCACTGAGTGCCACATTTGCTGCTGACGTCATGGCCAAGCTGGCTGATCAGCAAATAGAAGTACCGGCGCTGTCGTTGTCGGCTTTGGGAATTGAGCTTAACGGTGGCTTGAACATTGCCAATCTTGACACCGAGCCCACCATAACAGGGCAGCTGGCCAGCAATGAGTTCAGCCCACGCGAGATGATGACAACGCTGGGTATCGAAGCACCTGTAACAGCGGATCCTGAAGCGCTGAAAAAAGCCAGCCTGTCCGTGGCATTGGCGGCAACACCTGCCAGCGCGGCATTGAACGATCTTGTGATAACGCTGGACGATACCCGCTTCACTGGTGCTGCAAGTGTGCCTTCATTGGCAGGAGCAATACCGCCACTTCGATTCGATTTCAATGTGGATGCTATCGATATAGATCGTTACCTGCCACCTGCCAGTGATGCACCTGCCACTGACGATGAACCAACCGTCGAAACTGTTGCAACCACCGGCGATGAGCCCATCGAGCTACCGATCGAGATGATGCGTCAGCTGGATATTGATGGCACCTTCAGTGTGGGCAGCGTCAAGGTCAGTAACCTCACCACAAAAGACATTGTGGTGCCTGTGAAGGCCCAAGGTGGCAGGCTTGCATTAGAGGGTGTGAAGGCATCGCTCTATGAAGGGGCCATTGATGCAACAGCTAGCGTTGATGTAACAGGCGGCATTCCAGGCTACGGCATGGCGATGTCTCTTGAGGGTATTCAGGCTGAGCCTTTGCTGGGCGATCTGATGCAAAAGGATTCGTTTTTAAGTGGTGCCGGGCAGGTGGCTGCCGATATCACCACGGGTGGTAACAGTGTGAATGCCATCAAGGCTGCATTGAATGGCAATTTCAGCACCGCCTTCACCGACGGTTCTATCAACGGTATCAACATTGGCTACCAGATACGGCGGGCAAAAGCTGCGTTGACAGGCCAGACGCTTGCTGAAGAGGAAGGCACCGTTAAGACCGACTTTTCATCGCTTGCCGTGAGTGGCACGTTTACGGATGGCGTAATGCAATCCGATGATTTGGATATGCGCTCGCCGTTGCTGCGACTTGCAGGTGCCGGGATGGTGGATTTGCCGGGTGAGGCGGTTGACTACACGTTGGAGACTTTGATCACAGGCACCGCTCAAGGACAGGGTGGCGAGGATCTGGAATCGCTGAAAGGCGTCAAGCTTAACGTCCCCATTCGCGGAACGTTTGATGAGCTGGCGGCCAACTTTGCCGGCGTTATCCTGAGTGGCATGAAAGACAATATTACGGGCAACCTCAAGGCACTGGCGGATGAGAAGGCCGAAGCTTTGAAAGCTGAAGCACGCGAGAAGGCGGATGCCTTGAAGGCCGAAGCTCAGGAGAAGGCAGATGCGGCAAAAGCCGAAGCCGAAGCTGCTTTGAAGGAAAAAGCAGATGAGGTGAAAGACGATCTTGAAAACAAGGCTAAAGATGCATTGAAGGGTTTTCTCAAGTAGACAGTGTCAAAGTGTGGTGTAGCAGCAAAATCACTGTTCAATGTCTGAAATGAGTCAGCAGGATGCCTTTGCCGAATCCGTACTCCACTGGTTTGACGAGCACGGCCGCAAGCACTTGCCCTGGCAGCAGAACAAGACGCCTTATCGTGTGTGGATATCAGAGATCATGTTGCAGCAGACGCAAGTTGCAACGGTCATTCCGTACTATGCAAAGTTCATGGAACGCTTTCCTGATTTGCAGGCGCTGGCAGTAGCACCAGAGGATGATATACTGGCGCACTGGTCGGGGCTTGGTTATTACGCGCGGGCCAGAAATCTTCACAAGTGTGCAAAGCTTGCGCATGAAAAATATAATGGCGCGTTGCCTGAGAACATCGACGAGCTAGTGGCGATGCCGGGGATCGGACTGTCCACCGCTGGTGCTATTCTCAGTTTGTCCCTGGGACAGAGCCACGCCATTCTGGATGGCAATGTAAAACGCGTTCTTGCCAGATACCATGCGGTGGATGGGTGGCCGGGTACCACTGCAGTGCTTAATCGTTTGTGGGAGATTTCGCGCAAGTGTACGCCGCCCAAGCGCACTGACGATTTCAATCAGGCGATGATGGATCTGGGTGCTACTTTGTGTACACGCAGTCGGCCCGCGTGTGAACGTTGTCCGCTGGCGTCAAATTGTGAAGCACTGAAGCAGGGCGACACACTAAGGTATCCCGGAAAGAAGCCGAAGAAACAGACGCCTGTGAAAACCACGGTGATGCTGGTTTTATACAATGAGGCAGGGGATGTGCTGATGCAGCGAAGGCCCCCTTCAGGCATCTGGGGCGGTTTGTGGAGCTTGCCGGAGGTGGACGGCGTGGATGAGATAGATCTGTGGCTGGATGCTGCCGGTCTGTTGGCCACGTCGCAAGCTTTTAGCGCGGCGCGATTTCGCCATACCTTCAGTCACTATCATCTTGATATTGATGTGCAGGCCCTCAATGTTCAGGTATCAGACAAGCTTATTCTGGAGAGCCCAGAGCAGGTCTGGTATAACGGTGACCAGTTTCCCGGTGGCGTAGCCGCCCCTGTATCCAAAATACTGAACAACCTCGTAGGAGAGCTACTGTGACAACCCGCATGGTGCAATGCGTAAAGCTAGGAAAAGAGGCGCCAGGCCTTGAACGGCCCACCTATCCTGGTGATCTTGGCAAGCGGATCTATCTGAATGTGTCGCAAGAGGCCTGGCAGAGCTGGGTGTCTCATCAGACCATGCTGATCAACGAGTATCGTCTGACGCCGGTGGATCCAAAAGCGCGCAAGTTTCTTGAAGAGGAAATGGAGAAGTTTTTGTTTTCGGATGACTTCACCAAGCCTGAAGGGTATGTGCCACCTAGTGAGTAGCGGTGTAAGGTTTGAGCGGTGAACAGATTTGATTTGCACTCAGATATGTAAAACGATTACATCCGCAGGTTATGTACGTTCATCGCATGGGAAGTTCGCTATACACATATTGGTTGGCTATCTGAGAATCGACTAACTATGGGATAGCCGATTGACGGGTTGCTCAGCTCACCTTGTTGAGCCCAAGAGTCGAAGGATTGGCCAGGGTGCGCGCGGTATGTTGGCCGGCCTCTTAATTCTTATTGAGCTTAACCTTTCAACAACTTGATCATCATATCCATGTCCAGCATGGGGCTGTCGGCACCCGCTAACACCGAGTCTGCCAGTTCGCGCTTGCTGCTGTGCAATTCCTGAATCTGCTCTTCAATCGTGCCGGTGGTCACCATGCGAATGATAGTCACAGGGCGTTGCTGGCCTATGCGGTGAGCGCGGTCTGAGGCCTGGTCTTCAACGGCTGGGTTCCACCACGGGTCAAGATGGATGACGTAGTCGGCGGCGGTGAGATTCAAACCCGTACCTCCGGCTGTCAACGATATTAAAAACACATCCCCTTCACCACTTTGAAATGCGTTGACGCGTGCAGTGCGTTGCTTGGCGCTGGTGCTGCCATCCAAGTATTGATAGCTCACTTTCTTTGACTGCAGGTGTTTTTCGACGATCTTGAGATGATCCACAAACTGTGAGAACACCAGCGCTTTATGGCCACTGGCAATCAGCTCATCCACAGTGTTGGCAAACACATCCAGCTTGGACATCGGGCCTTTCCACTCTGGCGTGATCAGCGAAGGGTTGCAACACAGACGGCGCAGCTTTGTCAGATAAGCCAGGATGATGATCTTTTGCTGCCCCGCGTTTTCCTGTTTGCCGCCTTTTGTGCCTTTGCCCAGTTTGTCTTGAGACGCTTGCAATGAATCCAGAGCTTCCTTGCGAATCTGCTCATAGACTGCAGCCTCCTCTTTGGACAGCGTGACGTTCAAGCTCAGCTCGGTTCGCGCTGGTAGCTCTTTGAGTACATCGCGCTTATGCCGTCGCAATAAAAAAGGCGAAACCAGATGCTTTAACTGATCACGTGCGTGTTCATCATTGTCACGTGTGATAGGCAGAACATAGCGCTTGCGGAATGATGCTTCACTGCCTAACAATTGCGGGTTCAGAAAGCTGAACAGGGAATGCAGATCCATCAGGTTGTTCTGCACGGGTGTGCCAGTAGTGAGTACGCGAAAATCAGCCGGTAGCTGCTTGACACTTTTTGCCCGTCGCGTTGCGGCATTCTTGATGGCCTGTGCTTCATCGAGCACCACGGTGTGCCAATGCACGTTCTTCAAATGTTCAATATCATTTACCAGTAAGCCATAGCTGATCACAACAATATCGAATGCTTGTAGATCGCTGAGGATGTCATGACGTTTGTGTTCCGAGTCAGCATAAGACAGTACATTCAGAGAAGGTGCAAAGCGTTGTGCCTCGGCCAGCCAGTTACCCACCACCGATGTCGGGGCGACAACCAAGCCTGGCCCCCCCTCGGCACGAGACAGAAATAGCGCCAGTGATTGCACGGTTTTGCCAAGGCCCATGTCGTCCGCCAGACAGGCACCGGCGCCGATCTTGCCCAGACGATCAAGCCAGGCAAAGCCTTCATGCTGATAGGTGCGCAAATCGGCTTGCAGAGTGCTGGGCACTTCGGCTGTCTTCTCCAATGCCTGTTTAATCTGTTGCCTGCGCTCCTTCCACGGTTTGTCTGACTTGATGGTGGCGCTGTCCAGTAGCGGATCCAGTGTTAACAGCGCCAATGGATGGATTTGTGTGGTAGTAGCGTCGCCTTTATCGGCTTTGGAAAATGCCTGCAAGGTGTCTAGCTGCTGCTTCAGTGTTCTGGACAGGCTGAGAAACTCGCCCTTGCCCAGTTCAATGAAGCGTGACTGAGGCTGTGCCTGCATAAGGCGTAACAGATGAGCCAGTGTAAGAGGGTCATTGTTTTCATCGTTGACCGGCAGTGTGCCACTGGCTGTGAACCATTCTTTCGCGCTTTTGATGGTCAGGTTCACGCCACCTACATCGGCTTTGGCCTTGATGCGGAATGGAATGTCACTGGGCCAGACGCAGCGAATGCCGGAGTCTTGAACCTCTTCAAGCAGTTCCAGCGCATCCACTGTGTTATCAATAACAAAGTAGGGGCGGCCATCGTAGTGCTGCGCCATTATGGTGGATTGCAGAACCAGTGTTTCAATTTTGTTGCGTTCTTCTTGCAAGTTTCTTTGGACAGCGACCGTACCTGCTGGAGTCTGCACGTAGACCAGTGCGCCGCCGGTGGCTGCATCGAAAAAGGCGTTGGAATCAGGCAGAGGTTCTACCCGGATGCGCACGCGCAAAGAATGGCCGAAGGGCTCCATGGCCAGTAAGGGTTCGGACGAACCCTCTTGAACGGCTGCTGATGCTGTGTCGCTGTCACCCTGTATGGATATGTCAGTAGACAAGGCATCAAGCATGCTTTGCACACGCTCTTTCGCTTTTGCCGGTATAACCAAGCCTCTGGCCGGCACCGTCATGGCGATGCGACGGTGAGCGGCGGTGAAGTGGGTAACGTTTACCCGAAGGTTGTCAACGTCGAGTTCTGAGTCGTAGTGATTGCCCTGAAACGCTGGCTCGATGCTGAGCTTTATGCGTCCGTCGATGTCCGTCAGCTGCAACACTGGCGGCCGCTCTACCACATCATAGCGTTCACCGTGTTCGTCAAAAACACAAGGGTGGCCAACCAGTTGATACACCGTGCGCTGATCGGTTTCATAGGTGGTGCCGCTACCCCAGCCCTGATTGAGTTTCTGGATGGTGGCGCTGGCTTTGGCGTCCTGACTGATCAGGTGTGGCAGTGTACTGGCCTGTTCGCGCAGGCGCTTTAGTGCGACACGGCGGCCGCCGGTCCATTGGCCGTTCTTGCCCATCGTCTGTTCGAGGGGTGTGACGTCTACACCGCCGCCGTACACAGGGTGGATTTGCCAGACCAGGCGTCGTGTCTGGGTATTTGCGGTTGCGTTCTTTTTTGACTTTGCAGGCTTTGCATTGAGGGCAAGTTGTTCAAGTTCTCTGAGCGAGAATTCCCAGGGTTCGAGTGCTGTGACCAGCGTTGTGAGTGATTGTGTGCCGAGTGTCTTGTGTTTGTCTGTGGCTGAGATGTTACCGAAGAGATCCTTTATTGGCGCGATGCTATTCGATTTACTCTGCTGATTGGCTTCTATAACGGTTTGAACTTCAGCTGCAATCCATTCGTAGCCGGCTGCATTGGCGTTGGTCAGAATAGCTTCCAGCCAGCCTTGTACGCCCTTATGTCCTTTAGGATGGTGGTAGTCCTTGTGCCAGCGAGACGCTATGGCATACAGCGCACTCAGAACACTGGGTGCGCCGTGCAGGAAGGATGTGGAATAGGGCGTTGAAGGCTGGTCTGCGCTTTTTGCGGCCAGCAACGGCCAATCCAGATCTGATTCAATTTTCAGCTTGGTGCGAGCTTCGAGTAATGTTGCGTAGAGTGCACGAGATTCGGGCGTTGCCAGGCGTATCAGTGAAAACAGTGACATGCCAAAACACAGCGTATCCGGATACAGAACACGCTTGCGAGTGCCACTTCGTTCTATCTCGATAGTGGCTTCGATGTGTCTGTAGGCTAATTCATCGTCGCCGTGCAATGTGGCTATCAGAGCGCGTATGGACTGGCATTCGATGCGTGCTTGTTTGTTATTGGTGAGTGTTTTTTCAATCGTATCCACCAGGGCTAGCGCTTGTTTGAACTTGCCTTGAAACAACAGTCCTCGCGCTACCAATGCTTGATGTTCGCCCTCAGGATCGACAGCAGCGCAGGTGTCGGCGAACACCTTGAATGGCTGGAGGTAGTGAATCAGATAGTTCAAGCCGACTGCGCAAGCGGTGCGTTTATGCGGATGGGGCAGCAGCTCAAGGTAGGGCCTGGCGCTTGGCTCACTTAACCAGAGCCAGATGCCAGGGGAGAAAGCGATTTGTGCATAGGTGTCGAAGGTGTTGGTGATTAGAGCCTGGCGTGCATATTGTTCGTGCAAATCCATAGGGATATTGCTTGCCCGCTCCCGCCTGTAGGAGGGGTAGTAACCGTCATCGCTGAGCTGTCTGAGGATGATGGAGTAGATACCACGCTCGTTGGCATGCTCACACAGACGCGTTATTGTGCCCAGACGTGCCTTGGGACCTCGTGATGACATGCCACGTTCACCAACGATTGCAGGTTCCATAATGCCGGCGGCTACCAGCTCCTCAACGGCTGCTGACACCTCCGCAGATTTAAGTCCTCGCTCGCCATTGATGCCTTTTCGTGCAAGATTCAGCCACTGCGTCATCTTGGTTCGTGCGGGGGCTTCCGGGTAGACGATGGCATAGCACTCAGCTACCTGCCGGGCCTCATCGGAGAGTGGATCGTTTGGTGCTAGGGTTGCAGGCATCGGGTGGTGAGGCTTTGGTGTTTTTTATGGGTGTATTGCTTGTAGGGTAAGCACAGCGTCCCGTCCATTATTCATGAAAACACCGGGTACTTCCTGGCTGAAGAAGAATTGCTGCCTTTTTTTATCGACATTCCTGTTTTGGCGGATGGGGTGTGCTGAGGTGAGTGGCTAATTGTTTAAGAATGGCGATGCGAAGGCGACGCTATGAGCTTCGACGCACTATTGCTCAGGCTACTGCCTCAGCAACGTATTCGATAAGCGCATCAGCATTGACGTGGAAGGCGTTGTGCACCACAACACCCTCGGGATTTACCAGAATCAGCCAGGGCGTGCCACCGGTGCGGTAGTTGACCATGGTGCTGGAGTACTCCTTCTTTTCCGGGTTACCCGGATCGTGGCCCATGGTGATGGGCAGCTCATAGCGCAGTTGAAGTTCGCGCACCGCGTCTTGCGTGTTGGTGGAATAGCCTTCAAACACGGTCTGGATGCCTGCAATGGCAACGTCAGGATGGTCATGAAAGCGATCACTGAACTTCTTGAGTGTGGGGAACCCGCTTTTGTGGCAACCCGGGCACCAGTTCTGGAAGCATTTGAGGAACACCCATTTACCTTTAGCATCAGCCATGGAGAAGCTGCCAGGCTCACCGTTGGCGTCGATCCAGTAGCCCACATCGAGCTCAGGGGCCATGTGCCCTTCAATGCCCGGAGGCGGGCGCTCTTCGGATTGAGCCAAGGCCTTTGCCGAGAGGGTGCCGGTAGATAGGGCTGCGGATGCTGTGATTGTATTTTTCAGAAAGCGGCGTCGGGAGGGTGCTTTGTTATCAGATGTGCTCTTGATGGGTGGCATCATGGGTGAGAGTTCCGGTAGACAGGGCTACGGTGGAAAGGCTTTGCAGCGCTTTGGCGTAGGTTTTCAGGTCACGCACGATGGCAAGACCCGTCGCAAGAATTGCTTTGACTGAGATTGGGTGCAAAGGTTCTCCTGCTTAGCGTTTTCTGTTGTCAGCTTGCTGTGGTGTTTCACACAATTTGCAGATGCGAGACGATCCAGCGGGCGGCATTCCACATGGGGGTAAAAATGGAAAAGCCTGCAAAACTGAGCACGATAAGACCGAGAAATGCCATGGTGCCGTACCGAGCATTCAGGTTGACGTAGATCTCTGCATATCGCTGCGAGAGAAAGAACGGCAGGATGTAATGACCATCCAGTGGACCCAGTGGAATGAGGTTGAACAGCATCAGGGCGATGTTGATCAGCACAAACAGGCTGATGAAGGTCTGTGCGACTGGGCCCATGGCAAATGCGATGCCAAGATGCATCAGGATAGCGTGCAGATTGATGGCCAGAAACGCCAGCACCAGGTTGGAGAATGGGCCCGCAGCGGCTATGAGTGGGGTAGCCCACTTGGAATTGAAGTTTCGCGGGTTGGTGGGAACAGGCTTTGCCCAACCGAATCCTATCAGGACGATCATCAGCAGGCCCATGGGGTCCATGTGGGCAATGGGGCTGAGTGTGAGCCTGCCTTGCAGCTCTGCTGTGTTGTCGCCGAAGTGCTTTGCCGAGCGTGCATGGGCATATTCGTGCACGCTTAGCGAGATAACAATGGTGATGACCAGAAGTGCGAAGACCACGTACTGGCCTTGCTGGAGGAGCGTGAGCATGGTGTTGTTGTTCTTTTGATTTGGGTGGCAACGTAACACGGGGTGGTGGGGTTTATGGTGTGTTTTGGCCGATGTGTGCTTTGGTGTGTGTCGGGGTGGTGTTCGTCTTTGCACCTTGGCGCTTTTTATGGGCAAAGACTGTGTTTATTGGCTGATCTGCCCTGTTTTGCTTGACGATTTTGAGGTGATGGTTGGTATTTTGTGATGGCGATTATTGGTGTTTAGCTGAAAGGCGTGAAATTGGCTGAGATGAAACTTGGCAATGATGGTTGACGCCAGCTCGTGTATTGGGTCTAATAGCGGGCTTGGAAACGAGACCTGATGGCCAGGTAGCTCAGTCGGTAGAGCAGGGGACTGAAAATCCCCGTGTCGGCAGT
>CAYGSW010000185.1:0-10091 GCA_964352535.1 uncultured Granulosicoccaceae bacterium
TGGATCTTTGTGGAAAATTCTTTCTGTCATGTGTTTAGCCGCTACCGAAATTATACAGCGGACAAGCCACCGTTGGCTAAACCTTTCCAACCGCCGGAATGGGCCGAACTTCACCAGTCACATGGCAGGGTGAATTTTCACACAGCTTCTGCTCAATCAAGCCGTTGGTAAGGTTTACCAAGCTACTGCTCTACTATCGGAATCCGGTTGAAAAGCATTCGGTCTATTTGCAGTATTGCCGAAAGTTGTAAGGACTGGAACGAAGGTAATATTCCCTGATTCCTCAGATCATGTCATACGCTTGGTAATTGTGGATCGCCTTATGGATCATCTGTGTGTCGACCACTAATCAAAGTCTTTGGATGAATTCCTCATTATCAGCTGTACCCGTCCTGTTTCTTCTAAGCGCCGGTGCTGCTGCAACTCCTACTGTCAATGGAGATACCATTTCATGGCCTGATGATGGCTGGTATCAGGTGCAGGATGAACAAACCTACACCGAAGTGTGTGGTGGCACGCGCTCGTGCACTGTTACGCCGGGTAGCTACGTTGTTATTAATCATTCTACGGGTGAGCGATTTAAAGATATAACAGTAGATGGTGGTAATCCGTTGCCAGCTCCGGAAGGACTGAGGATATCAGTGTATTCGAACACGGCTGCCGAGGTGTTCTGGAATCGTGCCAGTACACCCGGCTTGCATTATGAAATCAGCCTTGATGGAGAACCATTGGGCGCATCTGATCAAGGCAGAATGCATGAACCGCTGGTTATAGTTATCGACCCACTGTCGCTAAGGTAGTTTATGCCAACAAGCTCTACGTTTATAAAGAGTTCGCAAGATTGGCTGTCGGATATTTGCTCTATGTAATACAGAACTCAGCACATTGAATAGCATTATTGTGTGCACGCCATGATTCTCTATCCTGTATCGCACCCTGATAGTTCAAAAAAACTGGGCACTAAGCCGCTCTAATACACTCGACTCCTTCGTTTGTGGATTTGTTGACATAGTCACTCACCGGTGTGAACACGAGTGCATCGTTACTTGCAGGGCGCATCAATTGTGTCTGCGTTTGCTTGTCAGATTCCTGTAACCAGGCCATAGCCTCATCCTGGGTTGTGAAAATCACTGGCATTCGATCGTGAATCTGGCTCATTGCATCATTGGCAGCGGTTGTAATAATGCTCACTTCTGGTTTACCGTCGCCGGTTGCTTTGTAAATACCTGCGAGAAACATAGCCGCATCATGTGATGGCGTTATGTAGTAAGCCTGCTTCAGTTTCCGATTCTCACGCATCCATTCGTAGAAGCCGTTCACAGGCACCAGTACACGCCGCTCGGGAATCAGAGAGCGCCATAGGTATGATGTCCATACTTTGTCGTCGCGAGCATTGGGCACACGTTTGGTGATGGGCTGGCCTTTCTTGCCTTTCAAAGTCATCGATACGCCCCAGCTCATGGTCTCGAGCACTGGACTTTCATCGAATCGGACTACATCCAGCGATTGCGTAGGTGCTACGTTGAATCGAGGGTCGCGCGTTGGCCAGGTTTGCATGCCCATCGACTCGAGCAGTAGCCGAATGCCTTCATTGTCATGAACATTGAGTCGACCACACATATCCGTACCTCCATCGTTGTTACCACGAGCATTGTGCCCATTGTCTGCGATCAAATGTTTTTTGTTTCGACAATAGTGAACGCACCAGACACGCTAGTCAGCCAGCATCATGCAGCACATATCCGTGGGCTACCGCTTGAATAACTCCTGTGTTTCATTGCGCATGGGCAGGCTGATGCACACGGTCTGATGTGTCTAAAAATTACTTTTTATAGGCTCTTCAGGCGTAGGATCAGTACCGATTATTTCTTTCGCCAACTGTGCATAGGTGCCATCAGCTATCATGGTATCAAGGGCTTCATTCACAGCACGAACAAGATTGGGCTTGTCTTTTTTTATCGCCCAGCCCATCTGATAACTATCGATGAATTCATCCACCATGCGTAAATCCAGACCCGCGGTTTTGATGGCATAGCTTCCGGCTACAGCATCCGTTATTACCGCATCGATCTGACCGTTCACAAGATCCTGCAAGGCCTCTGGATCAGACTTATAGAGCTTGACTTCACCACCCAACTCCTCGGCCATGGGCACGAACGTAGAGGCTACAATCACACCAACTGTTTTTCCGGTAGCTTGTTCCAGAGTGTCTATATCGCTGTTAGTCGCGACCACCAGCTTTGCGCCTGATTCCACCCATGCGTTGGCAAAGTACACAGCTTCCTGACGTTCAGCAGTAATACCCATCGGATTGCTAATCATGTCGTATTGATCAGCCTGAAGCCCAACCAGTATCGACTCCCACTTGGTGACAACAGGCTGATGTTCCAGCCCCATACGATCTGCCACTTCACGTATCACTGCAATTTCAAAACCCTGCAAATCACCACTGGGTGAACGAAAGCTGAAGGGCGCAAACGCACCTTCGGTGGCCGTGCTCAGTACACCTGGTTCGAGTAATTCCAGCTCATCATTGGCCATGGTAGTCAATGGTCCTGCGCTGAGGGCAAGCAAGCATATGGTGTGAAAAGCAGAGCGAATGTTGCTGGTCAATTTCATGATTATATTTCCTGTGTGTTGGAGTTGATCAGGTATATGCGGGGTAGGACTTTTCGAACCAGTGTGCAAACTGACTGAGCACAGTGGTCATCAGCAGATAAAGCACTGCAGCCAGGAGATAGAATTCAAACGGTCTGAACGTTGCGGCGATCATGGTTTGCGTATGCAGGGTCAGCTCTAGCACTGTTATAGCTGACAGCAATGATGTGTTTTTCAACGTATTGATAGATTCATTTGTCAACGATGGCACTATGATTCGTAAAACCTGTGGTAGCACAATCCACCGATACACCTCGAGGGTGCTGAGTCCGAGTGAGCATGCCCCATCAAACTGGCCTTCCGGGATGGCTTTAAGTCCAGAGCGGATAATTTCTGCCACATAGGCTCCACTGCCAAGTCCTAATGCGATAACACCCGCTGAAAAAGGATCCAGCTTGATGCCAAGCTGAGGAAGACCAAAGTAGACGATGAATATCTGAATCAGAGCAGGCGTGCCACGAATCACCCAGATATAGAACGCTACGAAGTGTCGGACAAGTGTAAATCCTGAGCGTTGTCCGGACGTCAGAATTAGACCCACCAGCCAGCTGAGTACGATGGTGATCGCAGCAATTTTGAAGGCCAGCCATGATGCCGTGATAAAGCCCGGCAGGTAGTCCCAAAGGTAGAGTATGGATTCAAGCATCCAATCAGCCGAGTGCGCTTGGGCGAGCCAGTGCTTGTGCAAACGCACTGACGGCAACATCAGACCAATCGGAGTGCGGCATGGGTTCGAGGAAAAAGTTTCCAATGTCGTCGACACCGCGCACCAGAGTAGCACTGTCTTCCCCCTTGCTCTGTACAACCTGCGTACTGATGTAACGAAGCACCAACCCAACCCTTGGTTGCGCGCTTTTGTTGGGTTGCGAACCATGTACCAAAGCCATGTGGTGCAGCGAGGCCTGACCCGGTTGTAGCTCCATATCAACAGGCTGGGTAGGCATGCCATCCAATTGGGCGGTTTGTCCAAAGAACAATAGATTCGCATCATCAGATGTTTCAGTATGCGCCAACTGTCCCATACGGTGGCTACCGGGAATTGCCTGTAGGCAACCGCTGAGTGAAGTAGACGGGGTTAGAGCCAGCCAGACGTTGACAATATCATCGTGTGGTGCGAGACCGGCATACGTCGTGTCCTGATGCATGGATACGAAGCTGTCCGTATGCGCTGGTTTGGCAAATACATCTGATGACCAGCACAAAATGTTGGGGCCAAGTATCTGTTGCACTGCATCAAGGATCACAGGATCGACGACGATGTCGTAGAGCCACCGCTCCAACAAGTGCAATTTGAAACGGTGTGCCTCACCAAATCGCGCCAGAACCTTTTGCTGTAGTTGTTCCAGCTGGTGCATGGCATCAGATGCTCGCTCACGGCTCATTACGTCCACAGGCGCTACAAAGCCCTGCTGATCAAATGCAGGCTTTAAATTTTGATAACTGTCTTCGCTCATGGCTGTTGAAAATGTATTGGTAATCCGGTTCCAAGCAAACTCAGTAGCTTGTAGTAGCTTACGTGGGGCTTAAGGAATATGGATGAATCTTCTAGTGTATCTCAAGAATTTCACACAAATACTGGTGATCGATAGCCTTACACACCATACCCGAAGGCTTGAAAGTTGGAACACTCTTCGCAGCAAGCAATGCGTTGATAACTGCTTCTTCAACCGACTCAACAGTGGCCATATAGACTGGGTCCAGAAACTCTGGATTTATGAACTCAAACGACTGCAGTGGATCGGCCAGTTGCGGTAGCTTCCGCGTGTTCGCTACACTGAATGCCAGAAATATATCCCCCGAGTTATTTCCTCCCGGAGTACCGTGTCTCCCGATACCTATGCTGGCCCTGCGAGCGAGGTGCCTAAGTGCGACTGGTGACAATGGTGCATCCGTGGCAAGCACGACGATGATTGAACCGTTCTCACGCGGGAACAAGAGATCATCACGCATTTGCAACCCGACAGGCGTGCCAAGAACAGTAAGCCAGTCGCGCATTCCGTGGTTGGCTTGTACTAGACATCCCACGGTATAGTTTTTGTTACCGACAGCAACAGAACGAGACGAAGTGCCCGTGCCGCCTTTGTATTCATAACAAATCATGCCTGTGCCACCCCCCACGTTGCCTTCCTCGATCATGCCGCTACTGGCCGTATTAATGGCTTCGATCGCATGCTCAGGAGTCACATTTTGTGCGTTGATATCATTCAGCACGCCGTCATAGGTTTCAGCCACGACGGGCATGGCCCATAGGTGATGTTCATCGAATGCTTCCTTGTAGTGGTCCAGCATCCAACGAGTGGCACCATGATGGACAGCACCAACCGAGTGGGTGTTGGTGATACAAACCGGACCAACAAAGTAGCCGCCATCGTGTATCCAGTGAGTACCCGTCATTTCACCATTGCCATTTAATGTGAACTGGCCTGCCAGCACGGGCTCCGGCGAGGTGTTCTTGCCGCGTGGCAGAATGGCAGTGACGCCTGTATGAATTTGTGTGTTTGGTGAACTGGTATCGCGTAGCGTCGTGTAGCCTACCAGTACATCAGAAACATCCGTTATTGCGTTGAATGGTCCAGGTGTGCCAGGAAGTTTCAGTCCAAGATCTCTAGCGCGAATAGTAGTCATGTTGTGAGTAGGGTTCTCTTGGTTCACTGGCGCGATCTTAAAAAGATTCCGATGGCAGCAATCAACATGGAAAACAGAACCAGCAAAGTTGCAATTGCATTTATTTCCGGCTTTACTCCACGTCGTATCATGCTGAATATAAATACCGGCAATGTCGTGGAGTCTACACCAGCAATAAAATAGGTTATCACAAGATCATCGAGAGAAATAATGAAGGCGAGCAACGCCCCGCCGACTATACCAGGGGCCAGACGGGGCAGGGTAATATAACGCAGTGTCTGCCACTCACTTGCCCCAAGGTCACTAGCGGCTTCTTCCTGCGATCGATCCATACCAGCCAAGCGTGCCTGAACTATAATAAAGACATAGCTGATCAGAAAAGTACATTGACCGATCACGATGGTTGCTAGTCCAAGCTTGAAACCAACACTGACAAAAAAGATGAGAAGACCAATACCAAGTACGATATCTGGCATGATCATGGGAGCGAACATCAAGGCTCGGTAGTACGGACGCAGTGCAAAACGGTATCGATCGAGAGCCAATGCTGTGGTAGTACCGATCACGGTAGCAATCGTCGTTGTGAAGACAGCAACAATGGCACTGTTCTTAACAGCATCCAGCAATTCCTCCGTTGAATCCACATATGCTGCTGCACGCAAGCCAGTTAATTCTCTGGACACCTCCAATCCAAACAGGCCACGATACCAGTCCAGAGTAAAACCGTCCCAAATCATCATATTGATTGGATTGGCATTGAACGAGTATACAACGATGATAATCAGGGGTGCGTAGATGAGTACAAAAAACAACCACACATAGCCGCTAAGTAAGAAGTCTGCAAACACTCGAATACTATGCGAACTGCTTGCACTCTTGATATTCATTTCGTGTTACTCAAAGCGTTCTGCTTTGGACGCATATCATCATCGCGCAGCACCAGATGAACGTATAATAGCAGCACGCATAAAACCGCAAACATTATCAGCATGGCCAAAGCTGCACCAAATGGCCAGTTGCGCGCTGACAGGAACTGTTGTTCAACCAGATTACCTATCATTAGCACTCGTGCTCCACCGAGCACTTCAGGAACGATGAAATTTCCCAACGATGGTATGAACACAAGTATCGAGCCTCCTACTATCCCTGGAAGCGTTAGCGGTAGCACAACCAGAAAGAAGGACTGCAGTCGCGATGCCCCGAGATCAAAACTTGCTTCGAGTAGCGTGTCGTCAAGCTTCTCTACACTAGCGTACAAGGGTAGAAACATGAACGGAATCATGATGTAAACCATACCCACAACGACAGCCGATTCGTTGTAGATAAGATTGATGGGTGCATCCAGTATTCCGGTGGCAAGCAACAAGTCGTTCAGCACACCACTAGGGCGCAAAATCAGAACCCATGCATAGAGACGCACAATCTGACTTGCAAAGAATGGGAGTGTAATAAGGAAGAGAAAAAAGTATTTCCAGCGTTCTGACATGCGTGATACACGGAACGCTACTGGATAACAGATAAGCAGGCTCAACCCGACTGTTATTAGCGCGAGTTTGAGTGAGCGCCAGAATATGTAAAGATAGACAGGATCAAATTCTTCAATGATTCCGTCTGCCCAACCAAGAACTCGCCCGTAGTTCCAATGATAGAAAATCCACTCGACACCTCCATATAAACCGGGTTCGAGTAAACTGTAAAGCCCCATCGTAAAAAGAGGGCTGATGAAAAACACAATGAGGAAAAAAGTGACTGGTGTTAGCTGCCAGAATAACCTGTAAGAGTTTTGTTCTCTCATTATGTAAAAGTCTCACCGACTATCGGGCAAAACATGCAAGCGGGATAGTGGGTAGTTCAAACGAAGAGGCTGACTTGGAACAAACGACTCAATGAGCGATTCATGATCTACTCGGATGGCTGCACGAAAAGCGTGATGTCCATTGGTTGTATAAGAGAGAAAGATGTGTTCGGTGCCAACAAATACGTGTTTTTCGAGGACTACATCAATGTGCCCGCTTAGGGAGTTGTCGATGTCTTCTTGCTGAAGACTACCCAATGATAAATGCTCTGGCCGTAGCAATAGCATGACACTATCTCCTATGGCGTATTTTTCAGATAAGTGCTCACCGCACAATCTGAGCCCCTGTGGTGTGGTGTAGAGCGTTGAATGCTCGTCATGACGAGTTACAGTCGCCGGTAGCAGATTACTTTCGCCAATGAAGTCCGCCACGAAAGCATTGCTGGGTTGATGATAGATCTGCGCAGGCGTACCGATCTGTTGAACTTTGCCCTCATTGAGCACAACGATTCGATCTGACATCGTCAGTGCTTCTTCCTGATCGTGAGTAACGAATACAAACGAGATGCCTAACTCGTGCTGCAGGTTTTTCAGTTCTAGCTGCATTGACTGACGCAGTTTCCGATCAAGTGCTGATAATGGCTCGTCAAGTAGTAAAGTACGGGGCCGGTTGACCAGTGCGCGAGCAAGCGCAACTCGTTGTTGTTGGCCACCAGAAAGCTGAGCTGGCTTTCTATGTTCCATGCCGTCGAGGTTGACCATTGATAACGCAGCATGCGTTCGTTTTTGACGCTCGAGGCGCTCTGTACCAGCGACTCGCATACTAAAGCCGACATTATCCTGCACACTCATATGAGGAAACAATGCGTAGCTTTGAAATACTGTATTTACTGGACGTCGATTGGCTGGAACTGCGTGCATCGGCAGCCCATCAATCGTCAATGTGCCAGAATCGAGAGACTCAAAGCCACTAATGCAGCGCAACATTGTGGTTTTGCCACAGCCGGAAGGCCCAAGCAAGGTAACGAACTCATTTTTATAAACAGTAAAAGTGACGTTATGCAGAGCATGTACTGCCTCGCCTTCCGGACTACTGAAAACCTTACACGCATCGATCAGCGAGAGCGCTGGTTCTCTGTCTGATGTCACCATAAATTGCACCAAATGCGCATCGGGCCTGGATAACGCGTCCAGTTAGTAACAAAATAAAGTAACAACTAACTATTGTGCTGTCCGGACTCTGGTCCATGCTCGATCATACATCTTTAGGGATTTACCCAGATCTTCAAACATTTCCAGGCGCGTCATGGTCTCGCTAGGCACATTTATGTTCGGATCATCTTTGATATAATCGGGAGTTAGTGACCTTGCGGGTATGTTTGCGGTACCGTTCATTTGCTGAGACACATTCAGCGCTGCAATCTCAGGTTGCAAATAATACTCAAGGAATTTCTGTGCGCTTTCCTTGTTTGGTGCTGATTTAAGTACGCAAATATTCTCTTGATACATCGTTGCACCCTCGGAAGGTATGACATACGCCAGCTCTTCAGGGTTCTGCTTAACCCACACGTTGGAGCCAACGAAAAAGTGTGCAGCTGCAATATCGCCACTGATCACCATGGGTTGGCTGTCGTAGGTAAACGTTGATACGTTGGCTGTTTTCCCCAGTAGAAACTCTTGAGCCGCCTTGACGTCTTCAGGTTCCTGACTATTGACTGACTTACCGTTCATGATAAGTCCAATAGCCATTGTTTCGCGCATATCGTCGAGTAGGGCAATTTTTTCACCGTGTTTGTCTGGTATTTCAAAAAAATCGTTCCACGATGATATTTCGGGAACCTTGGTTTTATTGTAGAAAATTCCGACAGTGCCCCAAGCATAGGGTAAACAGTATTTTCCTTCTGGATCCGTTTGTGCACGCAGAAATTCACTATCAATATTGGCAAAGTCCGGATGCTCATTAATGCCAGTTTCGGCTAGCAAATCCAGCTGCATCATAATGTCCTGCATATGTACTGATGGAAACACAATGTCATAACCAGTAGCGCCTGCCTGGATCTTTGCAAGCATTTCCTCGTTCGATCCGTAAGTATCGAGTGTCACTATTATACCGGTTTCTTCGCTGAACCTGTCCAGCACTTCAGGATTGATATAGTCACCCCAGTTGTAGACATTGAGTTCGCCTTCTGCAAAGACGTGCATAGGTAAAAAGCATATTGCGCACGTAATCAGTGCGCAGGTGTAGGTTGATGCCTCTTTCATGTGCGTATTAATAGCGCCACTATTTCCAGTCATCGATGATTCCTTTGTTTCAAGTCTTAGTGCCTTAGACGATAGCGCCACTGCGAACGCAAAGCAAGTACGCTCAAAATATATTCTTAATGCCAGATAGAACCCATTCAGCAACAGGAGTAATTAAGGTAGCGCCTGCAACGCACCCACAACATCATCAGCTGAAGACACATGGACAGTTTGCAGGCCGGCAAGCCGGGCACCTTCGATGTTCTCGTCAGTATCATCGAAAAACAACATGGCGTCCGCTTTGATTGATGTCTCCTTCAGGATATGTTCGAAGGCATGCAAATCAGGCTTTCTCATACCAATTTCAGAAGATACAAACATGTGATCAAAACTTTTCCGAATCCGTGGATGTACTCTATCCCAGTATTCTTGATGAACAGCGTTCGTATTCGTGAACGCATAGCAGGGGTAACGGCCGCGAATTTGATCGATCGCATCCAGAGCTGCCGTGATTTCATTTCCAAAAATCGCGTTCCAGCTTGCGCTAAGGGATTGATCATCCGCTGTTAGATCGAGTGTTGATCGTAGATGGGCGAAGAATTCAGATCCTGTGATCAGACCTTTTTCGTGTTGCTGATAGGCGTCGTCCATCGAAAATCGCTGCTTGATATGAGCAACATCCAAGTCGTTTGACTTGGACATGTGGTCAAACACTTTGTTGAAATCGACTTCCAGGACAACTCCGCCCAGGTCAAACAAAAGTGCGTCTACG
>CAYGSW010000185.1:10191-11678 GCA_964352535.1 uncultured Granulosicoccaceae bacterium
ACAGCCAAATCGACAGCTGAGCACCGGTGTGTGTTTACATAGTATTCAAGTTTAGTGGTGGCAATAAAAGTGCATTTCTTTGAACATTAACGTTTATAAGGCCCTCTGCGCATTATGCTGTGGAGCACAAGGCAGCGGAAAGATCTTGAAGTGCTTGCAGTGTCAAGGTGTATCGATTGATTGACTTGACTCCCGGTCAGCGCTCACGCAGCCTTGGCGCTATCATGATTCACATGATGGGGATTGGCCTTACGCTGGGTCTTACATTTCCGCTTACATCGCTCACATTGGAAGTTTGGGGGCGCCCTGAATGGGAAATAGGCCTGGCCAGTGCTATGTCCCCACTGGCTATCCTGATCTTCATGCCCGTATTGCCGCGGATTGCAAAGAGACTCGGTGCGGTTCGTGCCATGACACTGGGATGTCTTGTGGGTGCTGCCGGACTTATGTTCATGTACGGATTGCCAATTGTCTGGGTCTGGATAGCCGCACGGTTTGTTATCGGGGCAGGTCTGGCTCTGCCGTGGCTTGTTGGGGATGTCTGGGTCAACTCCGTGGCCCGCGAGCAAAGCAGAGGTAAAGTGATCGCCGGATACGTCACCTGTTTCTTCATTGGTTTCTCCCTGGGGCCACTGGCTTTGGATGCAGTAGGCATTAGCGGGATCGCACCCTTCCTGATTGGTGTTGGAGCGCTGGGATTGGCGA
Organism: uncultured Granulosicoccaceae bacterium; assembly: GCA_964352535.1. Taxonomy (GTDB): domain Bacteria; phylum Pseudomonadota; class Gammaproteobacteria; order Granulosicoccales; family Granulosicoccaceae; genus Granulosicoccus. Next base: position 10,897 of record CAYGSW010000185.1, read on the forward strand.
TGTTTCCACTGATCCTGGTCAGGCGACATGCACCAACAATCGAAGCGGAGGCAGGCAGCAACCTTCTGGCCACCGTCAGACTTGTGCCTGTGATGGCAGTCGGTGCATTCCTCGCAGGCTTTACCGAGGCATTGATTTTCTCGTTGCTGACGATTTGGGGCCTGGCTGTTGGTTTGGATGACACCGCTGCATTGCGTCTGTTAACAACGTGCGTTGTCGGTGGCGTATTGCTTCAGTTCGTCTTTGGTCTCGTTGCCGACAAGTTTGGCAGACAGCGGCTGCTTGGGCTCATCGGTCTTGCACTGACCATGGCCGCCATTGGACTTCAGTTTTCAGCTGGAATGGGTGTTTATGCTGCGGCCTTTGTTATTGGTGGCTTGACCCTTGCGCTTTATGGATTATCCCTGACCCTTCTGGGTGAAAGGTTTCCGCCAACACAACTTGCCGTTGCTTCGGCTGTGTTTCTGATTCTGTATCAGATGGGTTCGATGACAGGCCCGCTGGTTGCCGGTGTTAGCATGGATAGGGTTGGGCCACCTGGATTTGTAACGCCACTTGTTGTTGCGGGTTTACTCATAGCAGGTGTTGCGTTTAGCGTATCGAAGACAGCATCAAAAACAGATATCCCCTAGAAAGCTTTCAAAGCGTCATCGTATTTGACGTTTAGCTCACCCGTTAGTGGTCCGTTAACCTGATAATGTCGATAGCAGAGTATTACTGAGCTATCCCGACCAGGCGCATCGACGAAGGCGTGCTGGAGCACGTCGAGGAGATGCAACGCA
>CAYGSW010000186.1:0-11623 GCA_964352535.1 uncultured Granulosicoccaceae bacterium
AGGGCGGCAGCTGGTGAACTCTGAATCCTAATATTTCGGGTTGACGGACTACTAGTGGTGGTATGGCCCGTAATACATCTGCAAAGACGACAATGACGAATGACACAGGTTTTAATTGGTACGATCGCAGGCAGGCCAAGGCTATGCCCAATGTCAACCCAAACACGACAATCAGACTGGACAGTTCTATCGTGACTCGCACGCCATCAAGAATGGATGGAGTGTACTTGTCCAGTACCACCGGATTGAAAAATGTATCGAGAAAGCGCTCCCACGACGTCATCAGTTTTCAACCCCGTTGAAGCGAGATAGAAACGCCTGGGTACACGCGTGCGCGGGTGCATTGAATATTGTCTCTGGCACACCTTGTTCGACGATCTTGCCGTCGTCCATGAATATCACGCGATCGGCAGCTTCTCGTGCAAAGGCCATTTCGTGACTGACCACCAGCATGGTCATGCCTGCCTCTTTCAGCTCACGCATAACGGCAAGAACATCACCTACAAGCTCAGGATCAAGTGCTGATGTGGGTTCATCAAACAGCATGACAGTGGGTTCGAGTGCCAGTGCACGAGCTATGGCAACACGTTGCTGCTGACCACCGGAAAGCTGTCTTGGGTATTGCTGCGCCTTGTCTTCCAGTCCTACGCGCTCAAGCGCTATCGTCGCATTCTCGGTAGCCAACTTTCTGGATTGCCCCAACACTTTGCGCAAAGCGAGGGACACATTCGCGCAGGCGTTCAGATGTGGGTATAAATTGAAACTCTGGAAGACCATGCCGATCTGACGACGAACCTTGTTGAGATTCACGCCAGAGCCGCTGATGATCTGACCGTTGAGCCTGATCTCTCCGGAATCAGGCTCTTCGAGTCGGTTGCAACATCTGAGCATGGTGGACTTTCCAGAACCGGAAGGCCCCAGTACGAAAACCAGCTCGCTGGTGTCCAGTTGCAGATCAATCCCCTTAATGACGGTTGATTGGCCGAATGACTTGTGCAACGCCGATACCTCAAGTACCGGTTGGCCCGTAGTGGTCATGTGTCAGCCCAACACGATCAGCCGCATGCAGGTACGTGGCCATCGGCAGTATAGCCTTCAAAGCCTGGCTCACCATAACCTGGCAGAGCGGTAACGGCAGCTGAACCATCCGCAGGTTTGGTGCCAAACCATTTCTCGTGCAAGCCTGCCATGCTACCGTCTATCTTCATGCACTCGATGACTGACTCGACGGTGGCACGAAGCTCTTCATCACCTTTGCGAAAAGGCATGCCCCACACCTTGCCTGTGGTGTAGAGATAACTGAGTTTGATGGCTGGATTTTTCTGAGCGGCCCATGCTGCTGCCGTATTGCCTGCCACATTGGCGAAAGCACGTCCCGAGACAACAGCTTGAACAGCGTCCGTGTTGGTGCCATAACTCTCCACCGTCCAGCCGATGTCGTCAACCAGATCACGTGCCCAGCTGTCATAGGCAGAGCCTTTGTTGACGGCGATGGTCTTGCCAGCGAACCCACTGAGTTCTGTTACATCCTCTGCGCTATTGGCAACGACAAATTGAAAATCGGTATTCAGATAGCCTTCGGAAAAAAGGAGGTTGGCAGCGCGCTCTTCGGTAATGGTTGTTGGAGCGACGACGAAGTCGTAGGTGCCTGCCTGTAGTCCTGGCAAGATACCTGACCATTGTGTGGCAACAATGTCCATCTCTGCATCCAGTCTGATGCCAATCTCGTTCGCCAGATCCACGTTGAATCCTTCAACACCCCCATCCATCGTGGCATCGCGTGAGGTGCAAAGGTACCATCAAGTGCGACTTTGTAGCTTTTGTCTTGAGCAAATGAGGTGGCTGACAATAGTAGGCCGCCGAGTAGTGCAGCGGTAGCAATCCGATAGGTCATAATGTCTCCATGATTTCTCTGTGCAGAGCTGGAAAAGTATAAATTTAAGTTGTAACTATGTGCAGTAGGACGTTTGGATAAGGGCGCTCCTGCCTGACTGAACCCATACGCATCACGTAGGATCGTTAAGTCAAGTTCAGTCGAAGGTACTTTCTCAAAAGCTACAGCGTGTCAAATAGTGCAGTTACCAATTGGCTTCGAATGACTACACCGTATCGAAGAATCAGTCTCGTGTCATGCCAAACACGATTTATTTGTCAATTCAATATGTCATCGGACGATGATATCTCGACACGGAGCTGGTGCTCTGAGTGTGCGCAGCGTTGCGGCAGCTGACTTGCACACAAATGATTCTGGCCGCACTAATTTATGACATTGTCTTTTGTCACGGCCGCGCACGTTTAGCCAGGGGTGATAATACTGAATCCTGATGCTGCTTTCCTCAAGACTCTTGCCTGACCATTGCAAATTGTATTACGTTGACTGCGCCTCCCCGACCATTCGAACACGCGCACGGATAGCATTACCCGGCAAGTAGCTCAGCGGGAAATCGTCTACTTCAATAACTTGTATAGTGTCTTTGTCAGCACCGGCAGTCACGGCCATTTCAATCGCTGAACGCCGAGCCTCATTCAGTATGTCTGCTCGATCCATATCGCGATAGATGCGATCGGTTTCACCTGATATCTGTGCAATGGCGGCACCCACCGTGTTCGCAACGGCTTCATGCTCTACATACACGACGCTATCTATACCGGGCATGGTGGCGGGGATCAGCATCGCACCGCCACCAACGGCCAGAAGTGGAACGGGATTGATGGTCCGGTTGCTGATGTGTTCGAAAACCCGCAACTCCCTATAATCTGCGCCTCGGCTAAAACGGTATCAGCTTGAAGCAAAGGAATACGGGTTTTACTGTGGGCCTCAACATCCCTTATACAAGATCGAAAACCCGTTATCACAGCTACTGTCGGCTTCGGATGTCGTGGATTTTGGGGGTGAAACGCTGAGTGGTCCGTTGGCGCCGATTGTTCGCTACCGTGCCAGACACGGGATTGGTGACACGATGGTGGCCACCACCACAAGCCTTATCGATCTGATTGATATGATAAGGCACACATCCAGCATTGGCAGCATAGCTGTCACGCACTCGCAACAGCATGCCCCCGATCTATGGGAGGTCCCCTTGTCGGATACCAGACCTGTTCTGGATATCTATGCGCTGGTGGACGAAGACAGACACGTGACAATGGCCGAGCATAAGTTGCTGGAGTTTCTGCACGCCCGGGGTGTCCTCATTTAGCCTGGATTATCATGATGCCACCAGATCTTCCGCACTATCACCGATAGAAAGCGGGCTGACTCGCAAGTGGTTGAGCAGTTCATCAAGTCTTTGAGCAATCAAAGCGATGATGTCGTCGCCGGGTAATGAAATATTCTGTGGAAGATCACCTTCTGCTACTGCTCAGTCTAATGGATTCGGTATAGGTTAAAAAGGACATTCCACGGTTAACGACGTATTTATCTAACAGTAATCAGCAGGGATGTAATATGAAACGTTTTGATGCTAAATAAGCTCGTCCATTATCCGAGAACGATGTATCGGACGGTTAAATTGAGGTGGGATACCAGTATGCAGGGTAATCCCTTGTCAACACCTTACCCATCAAGTTGTCATTACAACAATTCCAGCCATAAACAGTTGTGAATTAAAGGTGTCAATGCTGGCTGATCTATCTATTCTGATTCTCACTTCGAAAACTCTATGACACATAAATTACTCAGAACACTGACAGGACTATCTCTGGCAACCATGAGCGCCGTGTCTATGGCCCAGGTGACCATCTATGCCTATGACATACCGGGTCTGTATCAGGACGATAGTGGTGGTGTGTACGATCACATTGTCAATAAGCTGGTTGCCCAGTCCGGCGAAGCCAAGCTGGAGGTGCTTCCGGGTTTACGAGCGGAGAAAAAATTTGCATCATGCATGAACTGCTGCATTACACCTGCCAACACCAATCCGAAGTTTTATGATTTCGGCCCTGATGTTGTTGCCACAGATCCAATGAACGTGGCAGAGATATACATCTTCAGCAAAGCGGGAACACCCGCTATTAAAAGTACTGATGCGTTGGAAGGAAAACGTGTGGGCATTCGGCAGGGAATGGCTACCTCACTTCAGAGTGTCCTGACAGATGCAAAATTCTAGACACAAGGTGTTAATACGATTGAGCAAAATATCGCCAAACTGGAGCGAGGACGTATTCATGCGTTTATTGATTTTGTTCCGGATGTGTATCTTGCTGTGGAGGATCTCGGTGTAACTCCCTTGTCTCATGCCAAAGGTGAACCATTGGAACGTCACCCCGATTCGCTCGCCTGTAGAGGTGTATCTTCGGAATTCATGGACTTGTTCAATAACGGTCTGCAGGCCATGAAGGATGACGGCGATCTGAAAAAGATATTAGGTAACGGCATGGTAGAGCCCTAGCGCCACCATAAGCAAGCGTGTGGTTGTGCAGTTTCACTCTAGCCCAGTGATTCATGCACTGCTGCGTTTGTTGCATCAGCACCAACAATGGAACTAACCAGTGTGTTCATGGTTATATCAGCAGTATTCAGTGAATCAACCTTGCGACCCTGCCGTAGCACCACGATCTGATCGGTAACACTCAGCACGTCATTGAGTCGGTGAGATATCAGAATGACGGCGATGCCTTGTTCCTTGAGTTGGCGGATGAGGTTCAGAACGCTCTGTACTTCCTTGACTGCCAGTGCCGCTGTGGGTTCGTCCATGATCACGAGACTGGGATTGAACGTCAGTGCACGGGCAATGGCGACGGTCTGCTGCTGCCCCCCGGAGAATGTCCCGACGGGTCGGGTAATTGATGGCAAGCTAGCACCCAGTCGATCAATCATCCGGGCGGCTTCGCTTTGCATGGTGCGTCTATCGACAAACCATGGCATTCCCAGTACCGTTTTTCTGGGTTCTCTTCCCAGGAATATATTACTGGCAACATCCTGTTGACGTGCCAGTGCGAGGTCCTGATAAATCATCTCGATACCCAAAGCGCGACGTTCACCAGGATTCAATGCCGTGATGTCCTGGTCTTTGAAACGGATTGATCCCTTATCGGCAGAGTAGATGCCGGTAATGATCTTCATCAGTGTTGATTTGCCTGCTCCATTGTCTCCGACCAGACCGATGACCTGACCTGCACTCACATTGAATTCGATGTCATGCAGAACATCTACTGAGCCAAAACTTTTCTGGATGTCAGCCAGTTGCAGAAGGCTCATTCGTGCGTCTCCTTGCGATGTTGATATTGATCGACAAACACGGCAAATATCAGCACAGCACCGATTGCCATCTGTTGATAGTAGGATTGGACAGCCAGTAGATTCAGACCGTTCTGCAGCACCCCCATGATCAATGCGCCTATCATGGTGCCAAGGATTGAACCACGTCCGCCAAACAGATTAGTACCGCCAATAATGGCAGCAGTGATTGCTGTAAGCTCGTACGTGATGCCTGCCGTGGGATCACCCGCGTTAACGCGAGCCATGAACAGCAAGCCAGCAAGGCCTGCCAGAGCGCCTGACAAGGTATAGAGCCTGCGTCGATAGGCCGATACATCAATGCCTGCAGTTCTTGCTGCATTATCGTTATCGCCTATAGCCAGGGTGTGACGTCCGAACGGCGTATAGGCAAGCAGACAGTGCATGATGACAGCCATGACCAACAGGATGATGGCGGGCATAGGAATGCCAAAAGGCCGACCTTGCCCGAGAAAGACGAGAAACTCGGGTAGACCATAGATCACGCGACCATCCGAGATTACCAGCGCCAGTCCACGGGCCAGACCCAGCATGCCCAGTGTGACGATAAAAGCAGGTACAAAGGCCCGAGTGACCAATAAGCCATTGATATACCCGGCAACAGCACCTGCTCCGATGCAAGCGAGAACACCAAAGAGTGCAGGTAGCTCCAGGTTGACCGTGACCGCAGCCCCGACCACACCCGCTAAACCCATAACTGAACCGAGCGAAAGATCCAGTCCGCCCGAACCGATAACGAAGGTTGCGGCAATGGCGAGAATACCTATGGTTGATGTTGCCAGCAGTATGTTCAAAAAGTTGCTGACTGACAGGAAGTAGGGGGATAAAGCAGTCATCACAGCGCACAATGCAAACAATACGATCAACGATTCAAGACGAACATGGAATCGCTGTATGGCGTGGTTTTGCGCACGTTGCCATAGCGGCAATGGTTCATTGATCATTCAGCAGAGTCTCATTGACAGACAGCGGTATCGGCAGGCGTGATGATGGCAGGCGTGTGATGATGGCAAAAATGAAAGACCATGTTTGGATTTGATGCTATTGAGAAAACAGACTGACGCAATCAGAACAAGCTGGAGCTGTAAGTCTGCAATATGTTCCCAACACCTTATTCACGGCAAATGGTGGTTTATGAGGGTGCGCTGTGTACGCAGGCGCACCCTCATTGTTTTTTTTCTACTTGACGAACTCCAGCATCGGTTCAGTGCCGGCATCAATAACAGCTTTGGTCAACACAAGCGTGGGTACCGTAATGTCAGTATCAATACTCTCACCAGCCAACAACATCTTCACGCTTTCCACCGCCTGCTTGCCCACTAGATAGGGGAGCTGCGCAACGGATGCGTTTAGCCTGCCGGAATTGATTGATTTAACCGCATCAGAGTTGCCATCAACACCAATGATGATCACTTGATCGCCTTTGCCTTGAGCGTACGCGGCTTCTACAGCACCCAGTGCCATACCGTCGTTAGCCGCAAAGATACCAACAAGATCCGGATTTCTGGTGAGAATATCCGTGGTTATGGTGGCCGCTTTGCCGCGGTCCCAGTCGCCGGGCAATGAGGCTACAATCTCAAGCCCCGGGGCAAGTTCAGCCAGTTTGCTGGCAAAGCCCTCGGCGCGTTTCTGTCCTGTGATATTGCCTGACAATCCCTCGATAACCAGTACCGAACCCGTAGCATCTGCGCCGAGTGTGGATGCCAGATACTCAGCACCCTGTCCGCCGGCCGCCACATTGTCAGAACCAATACGAAAACTGATATTGATATCTTCCTTGGCGAGGATGTCAGGATCCAGATTCCCGTCAAGATCAACCACCGCACTGCCGGTTTCCAGTGCCGCCTTGAGGCAAGGCAGCAGATTGGTGGAATTGATGGCGGCGGTAATCATGGCCACAGGCTTTCGCTCCAGCATGGTATTGCAAACGTTAAGTTGCGATTCAGCAGCCTGGTCGCTCTCCACAGCTTGAATGGCATAGGCGATGCCTTCGGCTTTGGCTGCCTCTTCAATACCTGATCCCATAGCGCCCCAAAAGGGATTGGAAAGGGTTTTCATGAGCACGGCGTACTCACCATCCTGCGCAAATGTCGGCTTAGACAACGCTATCAGACCAGCTGCGCAAAGCAGTCCGAGTTGACGCGCTTTTATGGGTGTGGTGTATTTCATGGTCAGATTCCTCTTTCTTGTCAATTGAAGTGTCCACATCAATGCAGGGAGAGCCATTGCTGTGCACTTTTTTTGCCAATGAAGTTGGCAATACAACACCGGTTGATCGGTTTCACTGATCAAAAAGACATCCGGATTTTCGCGGGACAGACAGCGTCACGGTCCATCGTGCTCATCTGTGCAATTGTTTGTATCGAGATTTCTATTTTGCGTGTTTTAACCACTTTGATGTGTTCGGCATTTTTCTCTATATGATCGGCGGCTGCATAAGCGCGCCGTACGCTTTGGATAGCCTAAATTGATTTACTCTGCATGTAAATCGATTTAGGCTAGGGCTTCATTCAGAATCCGGATGTATACGATGCAAGAAAATGGTCGGCCTTTGATCATCTGTGCGCCTGAACCTCGCACACTGCAGATCCTGTTTAGCCCTGATCAATTGCATCTGTTGTTCAAACAGTTTCAGATTCTCGAGTGCGATGCAGAATCTGTGGCGGCATTGGATAGTGACACTCTGTCACGGGCCAGGTACATTATTGGCCAGCCTCCGCTGGACGCCACCGCATTGCAACAACTTACGCATCTGCGCTGTATTTTCAACGTTGAAAGCAATCTGATGGATAACATGCCTTACCACGTTCTGTTTGAACGTGGCATACATGTGGTCACCACTGGCGCTGTGTTTGCCCAGCCTGTTGCAGAATTGGGACTGGCTATGGCTTTGAATCTGGCACGCGGCATCGTTGATGCCGATCTGGATTTCCGACAGGCTCGTGAGCGTTGGGGTGGCGAGGGCAATGTTGGTGCCCGATGTCTTTCCGGTTCCGACATCGGACTTGTAGGTTTTGGTGATCTTGGTAAAGCACTCAATAGACTGTTAACGGGTTTTCGTGCCACGGTTCGAGTGTACGATCCCTGGCTACCTGATTCATTGTTGCATGAGCAAGGTGTGTTGCCTTGCGATCTTCAAGGTGTCCTGTCTCAAAGTGATGTAGTTTTCGTGGTCGCTGCGGTTACTTCGGAAAACCAGCACTTTCTGAATGCGGAGTCGTTTTCGCACATGCGTTCGGGTGCATCGTTTATTCTGTTGAGTCGCGCAGACGTGGTTGATTTTGAAGCACTACTCAGCGCAGTGAAGAGCGGTAGAATCACCGCTGCAAGTGATGTTTTCCCGGAAGAGCCTTTAAGCCCGGATCATCCGGTTCGCAATCAACCCGGGTTTCTTTGTTCAGCACATCGTGCTGGTGCACTGGATTCGGCATTTTTGCAGATGGGCGATATGGTCATGGACGACATCGCCTTGCTGGAGCGCAATTTGCCACCGATGCGATGCAAGCGTGCTGAGCGAGAAACGGTCAGTCGGATGCGATCCAGGCCGGTAACTCATAATTAGCGTTTGTGCGTGTGCCGTGTCATAGCACCACCTTCATTTTATTTTTCTAAATAGTTTTCCAGACTACGCACACCATAACGCTGCGTCCATCACGAACCGATTAGACATTGACATTCAGCAAGCCTGTCTGCAATGGTTTTTTGATTATTCAAAGGCTCTGCTATGAATCGTGAGCGAGTTCGTAAACGTAGGATTTCTTGTTCTTCTTGCTAACCCAGTCGCCTTCAGGCGGAGCATGGGTTTGATCCTTTGGTAGTACCGACCAGGGCCGACCTGCGATACCGCCAGTTTCCGTATCGACTGCAATCCAGCCGAAGTCGGAGTGCCATAAGATCCATAGAATGCTGTCATCGCTCCGTCACATACTGGTGCAGCTTCTGCGTGACTGATATTTGTTGGCTTTCTGGCGATTACGGCACTTTCATTGACACAGACAAATTCGGCATTGGTGCCTGCACCCAGCACACTTTCACCAAAAACCGCATCGCCGATGCTGAATGTTGAAACGCCCTTTCCGATTGATTCCACGATACCGCTGTAGCCGGTGCCCGATACCGGATATCGTGGTTTGAGAATACCTTGTGTAGTGGAACATACAAAACGTACATTCAACGATCCGCCTTGCTGTCATCCGCTATGCGCTCGCTCAAAACGGTATCGGGTATACCGTGGGAGCGAGCAACTTTGCTGCTGGCAGCAGGGCGGTTCGCCCGAAGGGAGACACTCAAAAGCCGCTCTTCGGCGTTGGCGTTCTTGACGATATACCCGATATCGCCTGCGAACGCCGCCTTGAATAGCGGCTTTTGAGTGGCTCTGAATGTACGTTTTGTATGTTCCACTACACTAGAAACAGGCGGCCGTATCGAGGTGTGCCATGGCGCATCATGGAGTCTGCAGTAGTGACTGACGAGGCAATGGACGAAGGGATCTGCGGAGGCGGCCTTCTGGAAGGATTGGGTGATCTTATGAACAATCCGGACAAGACTGATCGTTTCATGAGTAGTCTTTGTTAATGATAAGTAAGTGCTTGCGTTACCGGTGCAATAATCGTTTTCTTGCCTTCATCGATAAATACCACTGCTTTGAAGGAGGTGCACGCTCTGATCGAGCGTGGGGATACGATTGTCGAAGAATTGCTGATGATGTAGGTTGTTGCGGCTACACGGTTACAGAGCAACAACCGAGAATACGAGCCACGAAACAGGAATGATCACCAGCGAGCTCTCAACCTTCCTGCGCAAACTGATCATCAACAAGGCCAATGTCCCTATTGCTGTCTGTTCTGCACCCCAGCCGAAAAGCATGAATGATGCTTGTGAGTTTGCTGTCAAATAACTATACGGCACAAGGGCGGTTATTCCGAAAACAAGATATCCGCAGCCATTGATCCAATCTGGCTTGTCAATCTCCTTTGGTGTTGCCATAACTACCTTGAATACCAGCAGGCCGAAACCTTGCACAATAAAGGCAGCACCCATCAGGTAGGCAAAGGTATGCACCTGACTTACGTACTGTAAAAAATAGTAAGCGCCAAGAATTACCCAGCAAACGGCGACGTACAAGGAAAACAAGCGACGCTTGCTTTTTACAAGCACCAAAGCATTGAACAGGACAAAAACCGGTTGCCATGGCCACAGGGCTTGGCTGTAACGAGCGTGCAAATCCTGCCAAACTTCAGCTGACACCATGACCAACTGCTGCAGATCATAACCAGTCACGGTGCTCGTTAAAGTGCAGCAACATAGTCGGACATTTTTTTACGATCATTTTTACCCGGCAATGCCCCATAGCAGGCTCCCATGTTTTCCTGCATATGTTCCACCTGAGACGTTGCGGGAATGGCACAGGTTACGGCCGGATGAGAAACCACATACTTGAGAAAAAACTGAGCCCAGTTCTGACAGTCAAGCTCTGCAGCCCAGGCAGGAATCTCCTTTCCTTGAACACGATCGAAAAGATTTCCACCGTCCATCGGGCGATTGGCAATAACGGCAACGCCTTTTTCACGTGCCAGAGGTAGCAGCCGTTGTTCGACCTCTCGATGAGTGATGTTGTAGGTCAACTGAATAAAATCCACGGGCTCTGTTTCAAGGATTTTTTCGCATTGCTCATGTCGCAATCCATGTGAGGTAGTGATACCGAGGTATTTGATCTGACCTTGCGCCTTGAGTTCACGCAACGTTTGCAAGTGCGCTTCCCAGTTAACAAGGTTATGTATCTGCAACAGATCCAGCTTGTCCAGCCCCCACAGTGCCTGCATGTCATTGAACTGTGACTTGCCCTCTGCGGTTGAGCCAGTCCATACTTTATCTGCGCTGAATAATCCTGACGGGAAATCCAGCGATCGTAACCCTTGACCCACGACATCCTGAGCGGACCCATACATCGGTGATGAATCAATCATCCCACCACCCAGTTCAAAAAAACGCTTTAGCACAGCTGTTCTTGATGCTTGCAGTTTCTGGCTACCACCTACATTGAACGTGATCCAGGTGCCCATACCAATAACGGGGATGAGTTCTCCGGTGGTGGGAATTGGCTTGCTGATTTTTACCTGACGGGTAGCTTGAGCCGCCCACGCATTGCGAGTTGCCAGCGGTGTACAGGTCATCAGTGCAAGGAAAGCTCTACGATCCATTGGATTTATTACCTGATTTTTGTGCCTGATTGGTAAATAGCTCGGATGTGTCGGCACCCGTGTGTTGTTGTCAAAACTTACGCGAAAAACAGGTTTGTCGATTACACCGGACAGGGGCAATGATTTGAGCCATCCTAGTAGTCCGTCAACCCGAAATATTAGGATTCAGAGTTCACCAGCCGCCACC
>CAYGSW010000187.1:0-11604 GCA_964352535.1 uncultured Granulosicoccaceae bacterium
GCCCACCGGACCACCGCGCACCGGCTTGACGCCCTTGCCTCGCAGCCTGAAGGTTTTCCCGGTTTGTGTTCCCGCCGGAATCTTCAACTTCACCCGTCCATCCAGAGTTGGCACTTCCAGTTCTCCGCCAATGGCGGCGGTGGCAAAATTGATGGGGACAGTGCACTGAAGATCCGCGCCATCACGCTGAAAAATCGGATGCTCCTTGACCAGAATTGCGACATACAGATCACCGGCTGGACCACCGCTATCACTGGCCTCCCCTTCACCTGACAAACGTATCTTGTCGCCATTGTCGACACCGGCCGGAATCTTTACAGACAGTTTCTTCTCTTTCTGGGTTCTGCCTTGACCGCGACACTTCGGGCATGGATCCGTGATCACCTTGCCTTTACCGCGACAGGCCGGACAGGTTTGCTGCACCGAAAAGAAACCCTGCTGCATGCGCACTTGCCCAACACCGTGGCAGGTACCGCAGCTGCTGGGCGATGTGCCGCGCTTTGCGCCACTGCCATCACAGACTTCGCACGCTACCAGATTGGGTATTTTCAGTTCAGTGGAGGTACCCGAAACCGCATCTTCCAGCGAGATTTCAAGGTTGTACTGCAGATCATCACCGCGATAAACACGCTGCCCACCACCTCCGCGACGACCACCGCCGAAGATGTCACCGAACACATCACCGAATATATCGTTGATATCCGCACCACCACCAAAGCCTGCACCACCACCCGGCTGGTTGCTCACGCCAGCGTGACCGAACTGGTCATAGGCTGCGCGCTTTTCCTTGTTTTTCAGTATCTCAAATGCTTCCTTGGCTTCCTTGAACTTCTCTGAAGCCGCTTCATCATCCGGATTCCTGTCTGGGTGATACTTCATCGCCAGACGCCGGTATGCCTTTTTTAGCTCGGCTTCGGGAGCATCTTTCGATACGCCCAACACCTCGTAATAATCCCGCTGTGCCATTTAGATGAGACCTGATTATTTCTATAAACGAGAAAAGGCCGGAAGGTACCAGATCGCTTGCAAGCGCATTGCGCTGCAATCAACCGGACTCCCGACCCTTCCCTCTACCCAATAAAGAACGAAGATTTTTACTGACTACTTACGAAGCCTTATCTTCCTTGACCTCTTCGAACTCGGCATCAACAGCATCGTCAGCCGACCTGGCTGTTGGTTCTGCAGAGTCAGAAGAACCGGCACCGTCACTACCATCAGCAGCGCTGGCGCTCTGCTGTGCGTATGCACGCTCAGCAAGTTTTCCGGCAGCTTCACTCAATTCGTTGGTCTTGGCGTCGATGGCTTCTTCATCTTCACCCGGAAGCACTTTGCGCAGCTCTGCAATCTTGCTCTCGATGTCAGCTTTTTCACCCTCATCCAACTGATCAGCCAGATCGCTCACTGACTTCTCTGCCGCGTGGATCAGCTGCTCGCCCTGGTTACGCTTGTCAATCAAGCCACGCAGCTTGGCATCCTCAGCAGCATGCTCTTCAGCGTCACGCACCATGGCTTCGATCTCTTCATCAGACAAGCCGCTGGACGCCTTGATAACAATAGACTGTTGCTTACCAGTGGCCTTGTCACGCGCCGACACATTCATAATGCCGTTGGCATCGATGTCGAACGTAACTTCAACCTGCGGTACACCACGCGGAGCCGGCGGAATATCAGCTAGATCAAATCGCCCCAGAGACTTGTTGGTGTTAGCAATTTCTCGCTCACCTTGCAACACGTGAACCGTAACCGCGGTCTGGTTGTCATCGGCCGTAGAGAACACTTGCTGAGCCTTGGTTGGGATCGTGGTGTTCTTCTCGATCAGCTTGGTCATCACCCCACCCAGTGTCTCGATACCGAGCGACAGAGGAGTGACATCAAGCAGCAGCACGTCTTTAACCTGGCCACCCAGTACACCGCCCTGAATGGCAGCGCCAACAGCAACCGCTTCATCAGGGTTTACATCTTTTCTTGGCTCTTTGCCAAAAAAGTCTTTGACGGTTTCCTGCACCTTGGGCATCCGTGTCTGACCACCGACCATGATCACGTCCTGGATTTCCGAAGCTGACAGTCCTGCATCCTTAAGGGCCAGTTTGCATGGCTCTACCGTGCGAGCCACCAGGTCCTCGACCAGTGATTCCAGCTTGGCGCGAGAAACCTTGATGTTGAGGTGCTTTGGACCTGATGCATCTGCCGTGATATAAGGCAGGTTTACATCAGTCTGCTGGGTGCTCGACAGCTCGATCTTGGCTTTCTCGGCAGCTTCCTTCAACCGCTGAAGCGCTAGAGGATCACTGTGCAAGTCAATGCCGCTCTCTTTCTTGAACTCATCAGACAGGTAATCGATCAAGCGATTATCAAAGTCTTCGCCACCCAGGAAAGTGTCGCCATTGGTGGACAGCACTTCAAACTGATGCTCGCCATCAACTTCTGCTATCTCGATTATTGAGATGTCAAACGTACCGCCGCCCAGGTCATAGACTGCAACTGTCTTGTTACCGCGCTGCTTGTCCATGCCATAGGCAAGTGCTGCAGCTGTTGGCTCGTTGATGATCCGCTTGACTTCAAGGCCCGCTATGCGTCCGGCATCCTTGGTTGCCTGGCGCTGGGAGTCATTGAAGTAGGCAGGTACAGTAATGACCGCTTCGGTCACCGTGTCACCCAGGTACTCTTCGGCTGTTGCCTTCATTTTCATCAAAACGCGAGCAGCAACTTCTGGCGGCGCCATGCCTTTCCCACCTGCTTCAACCCACGCATCGCCGTTGTCGGCCTTGATAATCTTGTAGGGTACAAGCTCGATGTCTTTCTGCACAGCGTCTTCATCAAAGCGTCGACCAATCAGACGTTTGACGGCATACAGTGTGTTCTTGGGGTTGGTGACCGCCTGGCGCTTCGCAGGCTGCCCTACAATTACCTCACCGTCGTCGGCAAATGCGACGATAGAGGGCGTAGTGCGATCGCCTTCGGCGTTTTCAATGACTCGGGGTTTGCCCCCTTCCATGACCGCGACACACGAATTCGTCGTACCGAGGTCGATTCCGATAATGGTACCCATACTTTAAAATCCCTAACTAAATCGAATGTGGAAAGCCAGAACCCTCAACGAGGCATTCTGTTTGTTCAAAGAATGATGTGGACCGCGCAAACTATTTCAATACTTGGTAACGGTTTTCCAGCGTCAAAGCAGCGCAATTTTCGAATGTTGCGCAAGATACGCCGGATAATTAAGCTTGCTGCCTACTTCGACACCATGACAAGCGCAGGCCTGACCAGACGCTCATTCAGTGTGTAACCCTTTTGCATGACGCTGGTGACCGTGTTGGGCGCCTTGCCTTCGATTTCCTGCATGGACATCGCCTGATGGTATTCAGGATCAAATTTCTCGTCTACAGGGTTCACTTCAACGATGTTGTTCTTCTCGAAGACCTGTGCCAGCATCTTCAGCGTCAGCTCTGCGCCTTCTACAATTGAATTGGGGTCCGCATCCTCAGCGGCAGCAGCAGCAAGTCCCATCTCCAGGCTGTCTTTGATCGGCAGCAGATCACCAACGATCCCCTCCAAAGCAAACTTTCGGGCCTTGGTGACATCGTTTTGCGCGCGTTTACGCTGATTTTCCATCTCGGCCTGCAAGCGTAGCAATCGATCCCAATGATCTGCAGCTTTCGCTTCAACCTCGGCTAGTTGCGCCTGAAGCGCTGAGAATTCATCCAGTGGCGCATCGTCAGCATCCGCCATACGCTGATCGCCAAAGCCCAATGGATCGTCATCGTCTTCGGTCCTGGCAGCATCGTCTGTGGATGGGATGTCATCGGATGGCTCTACCACTTCACCAGAAGCAGGCTCATTGATCGCCTTTTCGGCAGCGTCGTCGACGTCTGAGTCAGACGGGTCTTTATTGTCTGGCAGCATTAAGTGTGCTCTCGCTAAAGGTGTTTTCAAATAGTCGCGCGAATATAGGCGCTAACTGCGCAGATTCAAGGCTGCGCTCAGTAGTTTGGAGGTGACATCTACCACGGGAATAACCTGCGCGTAGGACATGCGCTTGGGGCCTACGACACCAAGAACGCCGAGGAGCTTGCCGTCGATCTGGTAGGGGGCTGTGACAACGCTGCAGTCTCCAAGAGCGTCATAACCAGACTCCCGCCCGATGAAAATCTGCACCCCTTCAGCTGAAGCACACCGTTCAAGTAGATGAAAAATATCGCGTTTCTGTTCAAAAGCATCAAACAATTCACGCAGCTTGCTGACATCGCCCAAATCCGCATGGTCCATCAGGTTGGTTTCACCTGCTACCACCATGCCGTCGTCAACATCATCTTCGCTGTCCTCGGAATCAAACACCTGACCTGCCACATCAATCATCAGCTGCATGGTCTGGCTCATATCCTCACGCGCTCGCTGTAGTTCGGTACGCATGCGATCACGCACCTCGGCCAGCGAACAGCCCAGATACTCAGTATTGAGCTGACGAGCAAAAGTAGCCAGTTCATCCTTGGTGTAGTCACGCTCAACGTGAATGATGCGATTCTGGATTTCCTTGTCGCTGATAATGAGAATAACCAGCACACGCCGGTCGGATAACGGAAGAAATTCCACTTGCTGGAGAGGTTTTTCCTCCCGTTTGGGCACGGTGACCATGCCTGCCATCTTGGTAAAACGGGACAGGTAGCTGGACGCAACTTTAACCAGCGCCTGATCGTTCAGCGACGGATCCAGTAGACCGCGAATATGTGAAACCGTATTGATGTCTGGCGGGGTGATTTCCAGGAGATTATCGACAAACACCCGGAATGCTGCTGACGTGGGTACACGCCCGGCGGAGGTATGCGGTGATTTCAGCAGCCCCATGTGTTCTAGATCGCCCATGACGTTGCGCACAGATGCCGCACTGATATTGATGCCAGGCATTCGCGATAAGGTCCTGGAACCTATCGGCGTGCCTTCTTCTATGTAGTGGTCGACAAGCAGCTTCAGAATGTGTTGTTCCCTGTCGGTGAATTCGTACACCGGGTTGTCTGTCATGGGGTCATTCTCACCACGGTTCACTTGCTCTCGTTTCATCAGGCCCTTAATAGGGATAAACTAAGGGCCAAACCGATTCTGATCAAGCCTTTAATTCACACAATGCCACGTAAAACCACCCGTTCGGTACAAGTTGGCCCCATCACAGTAGGTGGCGGTGCGCCCATTGTCATCCAGTCCATGACAAATACCGACACCGAGGACGCCATACGCACGGCTGCGCAAGTTGCAGATCTTGCTCGCGCCGGCTCTGAAATCGTCCGGATTACTGTCAATACGGAAGCCGCGGCCAATGCCGTGCCCGAAGTTCGTGATCGGCTGGCTGCCATGGACGTCCATGTACCTCTGGTGGGTGATTTTCACTTCAACGGCCACAAACTGCTTGCCGCTGTCCCAGCGTGCGCCGAGGCACTTGCAAAGTACCGGATCAACCCCGGTAACGTGGGCCGCGGCGCCAAACGTGATGAGCAATTTGCACAGATGATCGAGATTGCCGCAAAAAACGACAAACCCGTGCGTATTGGCGCTAACTGGGGCAGTCTGGATCAAGATCTGCTGGCGCGAATGCTTGATGACAACGCTGCATCGAAAAACCCCAAGACGCTGGATCAGATCAATCGCGAAGCAGTTATCAAATCGGCAGTAGACAGCGCGGAGCGAGCCGTGGAGCTGGGCCTACCGGCGGACAAGATCATCCTGTCATGCAAGATGAGCCGCGTGCAGGATCTGATATCCGTGTACCAGAGTCTGTCCTCTCAGGTTGACTATGCCTTGCATCTGGGACTCACAGAAGCAGGCATGGGGTCAAAAGGCATTGTGGCGTCCACGGCAGCGCTTGCGGTACTGCTGCAACAAGGTATCGGCGATACCATCCGTATATCGTTGACGCCCGAGCCCAATGGCGACCGCACAAAAGAGGTCATCGTCGGCCAGGAAATACTGCAGACCATGGGGCTTCGCTCGTTCACCCCAATGGTAACAGCCTGCCCGGGCTGTGGACGCACCAGCAGCACCTACTTTCAGGAGTTGGCCGACCGTATTCAAACCTACCTGCGTGACAGCATGCCGGAGTGGAAAGCCGAGCATCCGGGCGTCGAAGACATGTCCGTGGCTGTCATGGGCTGCGTGGTGAACGGCCCTGGTGAAAGCAAGCACGCCAACATCGGCATAAGCTTGCCAGGCACGGGAGAAAGGCCGATCGCACCCGTGTATGTTGATGGCGAGAAAGCCATGACGCTTAAAGGCGATCACATCGCCGAAGAGTTCCAGAGTATTGTTTTCGAATACGTCAGGAAGAATTACTCGCATGCCTGATCCCCTCCCCTGGGATCAGTTTACAAACAACGCGCTTGTTACTAAGGACTCCCCCGATCCGGTAGTGATTATCGGTGCAGGCCTGGCAGGCTGCTGGATGGCAAGAACACTGGCCGAAGCAGGCATCAGGGTCACTATGCTTGACAAGGCACCGTACGCAGCCGGCGGCGCATCATCCAATCCGGCGGGCATTGTCAAACCCTTTGTCACACGTGCCCCGTGTCTTGCCATGAGCTTTTATGTGGCAGCTCACCGCTACCTGCGCGAACAACTGTTGGCGTGGGATCTGGTCGACGTCTGCGGATTCACCGATTGCGGGGTTGCACAACTTGTCGATAAACCTTATCCGACATCCGCCCACTACACCAATCTGGCTCCCTCAGAGATGCAAGATGCACTTGGCGTGCAAAGCAATGGGCACGCTATCCACTTTGAAGGCGCGGGCTGGTTGAATCCTGCAGCCCTTTGCAGCGCTCTACTGGAACATGAACTGATAAGCCTGCAGTGCGAATGCGTTATGACAACCATGAGTTGCACGCAGACTACCCCCGTGCGATGGCAAATTGATCTTGAACACAAACCGGCCATAACCGCTTCTCATGTGGTCATCTGTACGGGCACATCGTTACCTGATATACCCATAAGCTGCTCGCTGCCAGTGACACCTGCACGCGGACAGATAAGCCGTTTCAAGCTTGAAAGCGAAAGTCCCTTGCTGCGGACGGTGATTAGTGGAAAGCACTATGTCATCCCCGACGGCCGAACGGTATTGGTTGGCGCAACATTTTCACGCGGCAACAGTTTTGCAGGCGTGGTAACCAAAGATAATATTGCTAACGCTTCCGGGCTTGGTGAAACATTGCCAGCACTGAACATTCAGCCAACAGCCGTCGAGGCTTATGCCGGAGTTCGAGCAACTACACCAGACCGGCTGCCACTGGTTGGCCCGCTTCCCGACGCTAAACGTTGTGCGGCTGCCTATGCCGATCTGAAGCACGGACGCAACTATCACGCCTACCCGACACTGCCGGTGCATGCCAGTGCCTATGTATTGGGAGGGCTTGGCTCACGCGGTATTGTGACCGCACCGTTTGCAGCCCGGTTACTTGTCGATTTCATGTTGGGGGGATACAGCATCAATGCATGGTCACCGCTGATTAATCCTGCACGATTTCAGATACGCGATTTAAAACGTGGCAAGTTCAAGCCGTAGCAGGCCTTGAATAACGCCACTAGCCAGGTTTTACAAGGGATGTCTTTGGCTCAAGGTTTAGTTCGCCGATGAAGCATCCTTCATTGCATGTCTGGGACCGTTTGCACTGAGTTGCAACGGTTCGGCAACTTGTGTGATTGATAGCGTTGCCATCGTGTCCATCGGCAAGGATGATAGGTTTTCCCCATCACTAATGCTGTCTGACATGGGAGCAGTACCCAACGAGGCCAATAACATCTTCGCAAGCGCTGCCCGACTGCCCGTGCCATAACCCTGACCGAGACATTGCATCGCGCGCAATCGTTCCCGCCTGCCCTCTTTAATCACATGTTCTCTGAGGTGGCGCCCCGTTTTTTCGTGTCGAAATGTCATAACCGATAATCCCTTTGCGCAAACGAACGCTAATCGAAAAACTGTCAGGGTGAGACAACGACAGGTTCTCTCGCCAAAGGATAATTATCGGCACAGCGGGAAAGAAGTTTTAGCGTACTCCTGTCCCTGGGTGTTATTCACCTCACACTGCGCAGGCTATGATTGATCGCATGAACGTGAAACCACATTTTTGAGCACTCGATATGTCGACACAAAGACTTCAGCGTGGTCGAGTATGGACTGATCCAGCATCATCCAGTGTAAATTGCGCAACAAGGGCTCGCAGCTCAGCGGCCATGTCACCCATCTCTTTAGACGCCTCACGTGCAAGATTGGCGCTTGCCAATGATTCAGAGGCAGAGTCTGCAATCTGATTCATGCTGCCCGCAATGCGCTGGCTACCCGTGGCTGTATGTGAAACGATACGTGTTATCTCCGACGATGCCGAGGCTTGCTCATCCACCGATACAGCGATTGTTAATTGAAGCTCATTAATTCGATTGATGATCGCGCTAATACCCGAGATTGACTCAGTGACACTGCCACTGTCTCGTTGAATGGTTTTTATCCTGCTGCTGATATCATCCGTAGCCGACGCTGTCTCCTTGGCCAGCTCTTTTACCTCGTTGGCAACAACAGCAAAACCTTTACCCGCATCGCCTGCCCGAGCGGCCTCAATGGTTGCATTCAGTGCCAGCAGGTTTGTCTGTTCGGCGATTGAGGTTATCACTTTGATCACATTCCCGATATCAGCGGATGAGGCAGACAGTTTGCCGACAAGACTACTGGCATCCGTGGTAAGTGCTGTCGCTTCTTTCGCCACACTGGTGGCCTGTCCGGCATTGTTAGCAATCTCTTTGACGGTCGCACTCATTTGCGTAATGGCTGCAGCCACATTATCCACACCATTGCTGATTTCGTCAGAAGCTTCTGACACTTCCGAGGCGCGTTCTGAATTCTCTTCGGCATTGTTCGCAATGGTCTGACTGACGCTTGTCAATGACTCAGAGGCTGTGCCCAAGGTGTCTGCGTGTGTTCCGATGTTTCGAATACTATTGGCAAACTGCTGAAATACCCGTTCCAGACGCTCACCAATACGTCCTATGGCATCTTCACCCTTGATCGTTATTGGTGCAAGTAATTCACCGGACGCCACTGCATCTACGGTGCACAACAGCTCATCCACTCTATTCTGCAGCTCTCGTGAACGCTCCAGCTCACGTTCGGCAGCCTCTTGCTGTTCGACACGCAGTCGTTCTTCAGCCTCCTGGCGCTGCTGGGCAATACGCAGGTGTTCACGCTCCTGCTCCTGCCGTTCAGCCTGTTCGATTTCGCGCTGTTCCTGCAATCGCTGTTTTTCTTCGGCATTCTGGCGAAAAACTTCCAGTGCACGTCCAAGCTGACCGACCTCGTCGTGAGATTTGACCTCGAACGATATATCCAGATCACCAAAGCTCAGTTTTTCGGCAGCAACAGTCAGCTTGCGCAGAGGCGAAATTAACAGGTACTGAAACGCAACAAGCATGAAAACGACAATGATGACCACAAGGATAACGGACTGTATGACGCGTTCGATGTAATACTGCTTCAACAACGCCGTGAGTTCTTTCTCGTTGACCTGAACGAAAAGTGAGCCGATTGACTCTTCTTCAAACGACACATCCAGAGTGGTTGTGCGAACCTGTCCGCCTTTAGCAATAATTCCAAAAGCCTCTGATACAGGTGCTTGCGTGAGAGTCATCAAGGCATCTGCATCAGGCTCAACAATCTCACCTGCTGCATCTCGCACTCTGGCAACAAACACCTCACCGCTAGTGTCTTTCAAGATGAGGCTATCCACCCGACTATCAGACATCTCTGCAATAACAGCGTCAACACCCTGTTGCTGATTGAACTCCCAAAGGGATAACGCAAGAGCATGGGCTGCTCTGTCACCGACAGTCAACATCAGCGTATCGAGCTCTTGATCCAGAGTGTCACGCTTGATGGCCGCCCCGTAGACACCAAATGCGCCCATGACCAGGCTAACCAGAACGATCAGTAGCAAACTGACTTTGAATTGAATCTGCTCGTACCAGCGTCCAGCATTTGAAGAAGGGTTCATCAGCACACCTAATGTAGTTTTGTCATGCAAACATAGTTTGGCAAGTATTTTCAAACATCCATCACACGCCACTGCAGGAACACCAACAACATTCCTGTGCATGCTTGTCGAAAGAGTAGAAAGGTCTTGACACTGCCTGCTCCGCAGATCAGGCAGTGCCGAGGACCCAGACTACATACAAGCGTTTCCGGTAATTTTGTACTGAGGGCTAGTTAGGCGCACCACTGGCCAGGAAGGCGTTCTCATGTTTCTTGATCAGCGCATCCAGTTCGTTAGCATCAATCAAAGACTGAACAGCTTTGGAAATTTTGCCCTCCAGATCAGAGCGGCTAGGGTGCAGTATGGCAAACAAGTCGAGTTTCGCCAGATCACCTACGGCAGAAACACCCTTGATACCAAGCTTGTTCAGCATGTAAGGACCGTTGATACCAGCATCCAGCGCAATATCAATACGGCCGGCTGCCAGCATCTTGTACAGCTGGTCAGCATCACTGACAACCTGTGTCTTGGGATGCCCTTCGGTTGCGGCGTGAGTGTGTGCTACACCACGTATAACGCCCACTTTGTACCCGGCAAGATCTGCCCGCGAGCTGATGCTGATATTTTGACCGTCTTTGGCAAAGCCTGTTGTCGTGATGTAGTAGTAAGCAGGCTTGACCTGAAGCAAAGAAGGATTGTTATCAGCGTAGGCTTGAATGCGACCGACTTCACCATCTTTTTTACCGGCAACAGCAGCAGCATTTGCTCGCGCAGCAGGCATTGGCTCGACAACGGCTGTCAGCCCAGCACGCTCATAGATATCTGCCAGAATAAGCGCTGCAACAGCTTGCTCTGTGGCCTTGGCATTACGGCCAAGTTTTACATCTTCAGCAAAAACAGGAGCTGACAGACAAATTGATAATGCTAACGGGGTTACGAATCGGGTAAGGCGGGTGAAACTCATAGACTGACTCCGGGTGGTGGATTGACCAAGACAAGCAAAAGCTCCACACAGAGATAGCTGTGCACCTCTGCCACTGCCTGTCTCATGGGGTGGTGGCGTGGGAACTATTTTTCCGCTCCCTAGGCCTTTAGCGGTCTACCGTGGGCCAACCTGAGCATTTGGCGCCATCATACGGTTATGCACGTTCGCTTCCTGTTACAAGCTCACAGAATTTGTGCGATGCATATAACGTCGCTTGTCCGCGAGAGCCGCAAAGATCCGCGTCAAGCACCATCCGATAGTGCATCAGTGGCAACACACCCAAAATGGCCCTGGTAATTACCATGGAAAATCACCCTGACGGAATACGGTTAAATCAAAACGGACTCAGAACCCGTACGCCCCTCCATCTTTACGAGGATCTGAACCACCTGCGTAAGCGCCAGCATCCAGTCGATGAATCAGCTGGGCTCCCCCAAAGCCGAACGCCAGGTCGTTCATTTCCACTTCAATGGCATGGCCCATTTCCGACAGAGTCTGTAACGTTTTCCTGTTCATAGCCTCTTCACACGACACACCAAGCCCTTCAGTGACACGCCACCGTGGCGCATCAGCAGCAGTTTGCACATCCTGCCCCCACACCTGAGTGCGCAGTGCCATCTG
>CAYGSW010000188.1:0-4011 GCA_964352535.1 uncultured Granulosicoccaceae bacterium
ATGGCAAAAATATCGCGCTCTCGGCCGATCAGCTTATTCTCGGACAGCCTCCTGGGACAGCCTCCTGGCGGAACAGCGCTTGGCGGTTTGCCCTTCGGGATAGCTGACAACCTGTGCATCACACCGAACTCAACAGGATGCTGGTTTCACTGTTTACCAGAGCATCCAGCGAACGTACATCGCGCAAGACTCGGTCAAAGTCTGACAAGCTGATTGCGCGTATTTCGGCCACAAGATCCCAGGCTCCGTTGGTGGTGTGGACTTGCTGGAGTTCGGGAATTCCCCGCAGGTTTTGAATAATCTTCGTCGTTGACTGTCGTCCAACCTCGATGCTCATGATCGCTCGAACCGCATCCGCCTCGACATCCTCTCGCACTCTCACGGTGAACCCTAACAAAGCGCCTGAAGACATCAAGCGATCGATGCGATTCTGGACGGTTCCCCGAGACACACCGAGCACCGTCGCGATCTTGGCCAGTGGAGCCCTGCCGTCACGCCTGAGTAGAGCGATCAATTCGCGATCCAGCGAGTCGTACGTGTGCTTTACGGCCTGCTTGTCAGTCTCTGTCATCAGCAAATTGTGAATTTGTATATTTCGACTGTCAATTTGATCATACTGGGCTGAATATTTCCATATTTTTGCGATTTCGTCTATCAGACGCCTGGCTTAAGCTTCTTGTATCCATGGGCAGCTTGCCCAGATTCGCAATCTGCAGGAGAAACTTCGTGACAAAGGCCGCACCAGGACACCTGAGCCTCGTTCCATTCGTCAGTGTCGATGACATGATGAACATTGTGCTCGACATCGGCGTCGAAGAAACACTAATCGGTATAGCCCAATACATTGAGGACGATTTCAGACGGTGGGATCTGTTCGACAAAACGGCACGAGTCGCTTCGCATTCCAGCGTCGGGGTGATTGAGTTGATGCCGACGAGCGATGGCAGTCTCTACGGCTTCAAATACGTCAACGGACATCCCAAGAACAGCGCTCAAGGGCTGCAAACGGTCACAGCTTTCGGCGTACTGTCGGACGTTGACAGCGGCTATCCAGTGCTGTTATCCGAGATGACGTTGCTCACAGCGCTGCGCACTGCTGCCACATCCGCCATGGCAGCAAAGTACCTTGCGCCTGCCGGGTCGTCATCAATGGCGTTGATAGGCAATGGTGCGCAAGCCGAATTCCAGGCATTGGCGTTCAAGGCCATCTGCGGGGTAGATCGACTCCGACTCTACGATGTTGACCCGGAGGCCACCGACAAGTGCCTACGAAACCTGGCGCAGCATGGCTTTGAACTTGAGCGGTTTGAAAGTGCTCAAGAAGCGGTATTGGGCGTGGATATCATTACCACGGTGACAGCGGACAAGCAGTATGCCACCATCCTCACCGACAACATGGTGGGTTCAGGTGTACACATCAACGCCATCGGTGGAGATTGTCCAGGCAAAACCGAACTGCACAGCGACGTGCTAATGCGATCGGATATTTTCGTAGAATACACACCGCAAACGCGCGTAGAAGGAGAGATTCAGCAACTGCCATCCGAGCACCCGGTTACCGAGCTCTGGCAGGTACTTGATGGCACGGCACCTGGGCGAACCGATCCGCATGCGATAACGCTATTTGACAGTGTCGGCTTTGCTATCGAGGACTTCTCGGCTCTGCGCTATGTCCACGAGAAGATGCGCAAGAGCGGCCACTATTCAGCACTCGACATGATCGCCGATCCGGATGATCCACGTGATCTATTTGGAATGCTAATGCGTGCGCAACCAGTCGACAATCGTGTGAGTAGCGCGCCATGACTCGTCGAAGCATTCAAGCGCCATCGGCTGTGGTCATGATACGCCCACACCGGTTTACCTCGAATCCGCAGACGCTCAGTGACAATGCCTTTCAACGCGTTGCAAACTCTCGAGGTTCCGAGTCTGGCTCTGCAGCGGCTCTGGGTGAAGTGACTGCCGCTAAACAGGCGCTTGTCGATCACGGTATTCGCGTTCATCTGTTCGAAGACCAGAGCGACAAGACACCGGATTCGGTATTTCCAAACAACTGGTTTTCCACGCACCCCGGCGGCCACGTGGCGCTGTTTCCCATGTACACGCCCAATCGTCGTCTTGAAAGACGTTACGACATTATTGAAATGCTTAAGCGAGAGTATCGGGTACAGGAAGTCATCGACTATTCTGGCCTGGAATACGACGATGTGTTTCTCGAAGGCACTGGTGCTATTGTGATTGATCACGTTGAGCGGATCGCCTATGCGGTACGCTCTAACCGAACCGATCCTGTGGCTCTGGAACGGTTCTGCACACACTTCAGCTACGAGCCAATTGCGTTCGACGCCACGGACTCGAAAGGCTCACCAATTTATCACACCAATGTGCTGATGTGCATCGCCACGGACTTCGCCATGATCGGGCTGGACATGATCAGTGATGTGTCCAGGCGTCAGGAAATCCGGCAGCGCTTCACAGAGTCGGGCAGAAAGCTGATCGAGCTTAGCGCTGCACAGATTGGCAACTTTGCTGGCAACGCGATCGAACTGCAAGGTCGGGATGGTCGAATACTCGCCTTATCAACCCGTGCGTATAACTGCCTGACAGATGAACAGAAAGCTATCATCGAAGAAAGTACAACCCTGTTACCCTTGGAGATTCCCACCATCGAACTGGCAGGAGGTTCTGTGCGCTGTATGTTGGCAGGGGTGCATCTTGCGCCGCGAGACCATAACCAGCAGGGAGGATAGTAACTTCCGAATTACCTAGTGATGCAACTCAATTATGTAAAGCTGCAAATAAGGAATCAACTCTTAAGGTACCTTTTGACCGCCTCGCCATGATGAGAATATAAACATGCTGTCAAATTCCGATGTAATCGAACTGGTTGAACTTCGGCACGAGTTGCACCGCCATCCGGAATTATCCGGTGAAGAAGTAGAAACCGCTAAGTCGATTGTGGCTGCACTGAAATCGATCGAGCCTTCACGTATTTTGACTGGCTTGGGCGGACATGGAGTTGCTGCTGTTTTTGACAGTGGAATCGATGGGCCGACGGTTCTGTTCAGGGCCGAGCTTGATGCGCTGCCGATTCAGGAAATTTCCGATAAACCATGGATTTCTGAAACGCCGGGAAAAGGGCATCTATGTGGCCATGACGGACACATGATGTTCTTGCTAGGCCTGGGTCGCATGATCTCGCGGGTGCCAATTACAACGGGCCGAGTAGTATTGATGTTTCAGCCTGCTGAAGAAGATGGCAGTGGCGCCCGCGCTGTTGTTGCTGATCCCGCTTATGAAGACATTCGCGCTGACTACGCCTTCGCCATTCATGTCGAACCCGGCAGGCCCTTTGGCTATGTGTCAACCCGTGTCGGGCTCATCAATTGCGCTTCGCAGGGTCTTGAGATTAAATTAACCGGTAAAACCGCACATGCAGCAGATCCTGAAGATGGCGTATCGCCTGCCTTAGCCGTCTCAAAACTAATACCGGCTTTGAATGCTCTTGGCAGTGGAGGCAAGCTTGATGACAACTTTCGTCTGGTAACGATCACTCACGTGCAAATTGGCGAGCCTTCTTTCGGCACCGCCCCGGGTGAGGCTGTCATCTATGCCACGTTGCGCACCGCTCGCGATGATGCGATGAATGCGATGGACCAGGACGCGCGCGATCTGGCGAATGCTGTTGCGATCGAAGCAGGCCTGGACGTATCATTTACTGTCTGCGACGCCTTTGCTGCCTCGATCAATGATGCTGAAGCAACAGGTATTGCTATTGCAGCGATGGATGCCATTAACGTTGTAAATGGAGACTCTGGTTTGCCCATGCGTGCATCAGAGGACTTTGGTGTCTTCGGATGGGGCGCAAAAGCTGCGATGCTGTGTATCGGACCCGGTGAAGGCTATGCTGCTCTTCACAACCCGGATTATGATTTTCCAGATGATCTTATTCCGATTGGTGCTTCAATATTCGAACGTATTGCGCGTGACATTCTAGGCTAGGCTTGGCCT
>CAYGSW010000188.1:4111-11539 GCA_964352535.1 uncultured Granulosicoccaceae bacterium
TGACTAGCATGATGCACTACCAGTATTCAATGACGATGAAAAAGGTAGAGTCAGTGATCATCAAATTACCTTGTTTGATAGTGTCGGCTTCGCTGTCGAAGACTTTTCTGCTTTGCAATATATCTTACGTAGTATCAAAGATACGCCTTATTTCACGCTGTTAGATATGTTGGCTGACCCGGAAGACCCCAGAGACTTATTTGGTATGTTGCAACGGTCAGGCAACCTAAGCTGAGTATTTACCAATTCGTAATACGTTGTCTGCCTCCGCACCCATACTATAAAACGCTCATACTATTAAATAGGTAAGTAGATCTGCTTACGTTGCAGTTTTTATGGCAATTCCATACGAAACATGCTGTCCGGGAATACGTTGTAAAACAGTAACCCCTCGGCATCATGTAGTGACCTGTCCATTTCAATGATAATGCACGTGCTTGATACGGACAGGCCAGGTTTACCAAGCGGCGAGAATTAGAAGCACACCTGATGCTGCCACGGATAAATCACCCGTTGCTGAAACGGACATTTTATTTCAAGTTCTATAAGCTTTTACCTGTTACAGTGTTTGAGACATAGCAAGTCCGCGCAACGTCATCATTTCGCTCTCACTGCTGTATGAGGCAAATCCTTATTGACGATAATGTAGCGCGCGTTTTTCATTCCAGAATCTGTTATTCCAGAATTTGAATGAGTCAATTCCTGTTTATCAGTATTCTCAATTGTTCGAGTGCATGGCAATCTTGGTACTGCGGAATGTACCTGGCCAAAGAGAATATCCGCACATATCCACTCCTTGGCTTTTGTTTTTGAACCATTGCTAGATCCATTTAACGTAATTCAAACCAAGGTGAATACACCATGAAAAAACACAATTGTGTACTTATGACGTTAGTCGGCGTGGCAGCGCTTTCTAGCTTTGCGCAAGCCCAACTTCCTGATCCAGGTATGGATATCGTACCGGGCTTAACAGCGCTCGTGATTACTGATCCTCAAAATGACTTTCTAAGCCCTGATGGCGTCACTTGGAACGTCGTTGGCAAGAACGTTGAGGAAAACGGCACTGTTGAAAACATCGACGCTTTGTTAGCTGTGGCGAAAGATGTGGACATGCCCGTGTTTATCTCACCGCATTACTACTACCCGCACGATCATCGATGGAAGATGGAAGGCGCTTTGGAAACAGTCATGCATTCCTTAGGGATGTTTGACCGGAAAGATCCCCTATCTCTGGAAGGTTTTGAGGGCTCCGGTGCCGACTGGCTTGAACAATACAAGAAGTACATCGACGACGGTAAAACCGTCGTAACCAGTCCGCACAAGGTATATGGTCCGGAAAGCAATGACCTTGTTCTTCAGTTACGCAAGGCTGGAATAAGCAAGGTGGTCCTGGCTGGTATGTCTGCAAATCTATGCGCAGAATCCCACATGCGCGAACTAATGGAGCAGGGCTTTGAGGTCTTGGTAGTACCCGACGCAACGGCAGCAGCACAAGTTCCCGGTTGGGACGGATTCGCAGCAGCGCACACTAACTTCCGTATGATCGCAAATCACATTTCGATGGCTGACGAGACCGTTGAAGCGATCCAGGTTGCTTACAAGTAAACAGGCAAAAGCTCTACATTCTTTTCATAAATCAATCAATTGTCAAACTTGACTAAGGAGAATCAACATGTTGTATAAACTTAAATCTGTAGCCTTGATTTCGGCGGCCGCACTACTAATCGGTAACACGGCCTTCGCCGAGGACGAGTACAATGTTTCCAGAGGCGTAACGACAGAGGGTGTGCCCCTGGCTCTGCATGGCATCGATGCTGTCGCGTTAAGCACACTTGGCGTCGTAGGGGAGGGTGATGCGGCCTTTACTGTCGTGGAAGATGGCAACGCCTACTATTTTGCCTCGCAAGAATCGGCGGATCAGTTTTCGGCTAATCCTGATAAGTATTTGCCGCAGTATGGCGGATTTTGTGCATTTGCCGTTGCACTGGGCAAGAAGTTCGATGGCGATCCAGTGTTTGCAGACATCGTGGATGATAAGCTCTATCTTTTCGTAAATGACGCGGTTTTTCAACAGTACCAGGCTGACAAGGAAGGGATCCTGGCAAAAGCGGAGAGTGTATGGCCGACAATCCGCAGTAAAGCTGTGAGCGAACTGTAAGTTCTTGGGTCGATCGAGATTACTAAATACTCTCGATCGACCTCTTCATTGCAACTACTTGCGCTTTCCCGTTCGCATGTGCATTTCCAAACGTAAACTTTCTGCAGTGAACATGTACTTGCTGGAGCGATAGTGTGATTACGAACTTGAATAGCGGTGCGACGATAGTCGATCATGCACTTTTCAAGTAAACCTCATCGCCTTTGTTGATAACACCCGAAGAGACAACCTCTGCATAAACGCCGAGACTTGGCAAACGCTTGCCCTCGAGGAATGGTTGGATGTTCTCTTTTATCAGCGGGGCCAGAACTCTTCTATCCACGCTGGTGTGGCCATGTTCTAACGTCGGTATAGCGCACCTGGGTGTTGATATGACTACTTTCAGTTCGATCTGACTTCCTATGCAGAGCGTGCGACCTATCCAATTACCTTCGCAATAGGGAGCAGAATCAGACGTATCGACAATCACGTTGGGTCTAAATCGCTCGGGCTCAGATATCCCTGCCTGTGAATGCTCTCCAACGCGTTCAAGGCTTGAAGAAGCGATGAGATGAATCGGGCCGTAGTCGACAAAGGCACTATCAGGCGCACCCTGACCCATCAACATGGTTTCAAAGGACACAGCATCTTCCGTCCCTTTGTCGACAATCTCTAACGGGTCTGCACGTTCCATTTCAATGTCGCTGGTGCGAGCGAAGGACACAATGACGGGACGACCCAAGTAGTCAGACATCACTTGTGCTGAGCCACTATCCTGCATCACGACCTGCTCACCTGTAGGCATGGTGACTAAAGTCCTACCGTCTTCTTGTACAGAGGCCTGTAATTTCAGCATCGCCTTCCACAGCGAAGGCTGCTTGGCAGTGACAATTTTTCCTGTCGTGCTGTCAATAAGCGCGATGGCACGATCACCTGTGACCCCCCCACGGTCGATCTGTAGTTGGTTGTGGGACTCTCCAAGCATCGATTTAACCGGATAACGATAGAGTTCTCTAATGGAACCCACAGACTGATCACTCATACATTTTAGCTCCTGGTGTTGCGGGAACTTCACCACTAGCGAACCCCGCAAGTTACTGTCGATTACCCGTTTGAACAGTGCGAGGTCGCGTGATAGTGACCAGCGAGTGCAAGGCGAACTGAGATAGCTCGGACGTTGTTTGATCTCAGCTGCCACCGGTAGGGTAGAGTGCGGATCTCATGCAGAGCCTGAATGTGCCTCCAGGAACCACAGCGACTGATCCAGAAATCGCGAGGTGGCGGTAAGCAGATCGGCAGTGTCGGCATCCCCTGCAGCATCGGTGGTGTCGATCCCGTTGCGGGCCGAGTTGCCGAGAGTGGCGAAGCGGTTGGCAAGCTCGTTTAAGTGCGTGGTTCCGTCTGCCGCGTCCAGCGGATATTCGAGTAAACCGGTTGATTTAGCCACCGCCTCTGCTCGCCCGTCTGGTATGCCACCTAGCGTGGCGATCCGTTCCGCAATCTCGTCGATTTCTGCATCCAGCGGGGCAACAAAACCGTCGAACAACTCGTGAAGCTGTTGAAAATGTGGGCCACGCACCGTCCAATGCGCTTGTTTTACCGCCAAGCGCAGAGAAAGTGCGTCGGTGAGCATGCCTTGAAGAACCTCAGCGCTGGTTTTGCGTGCGTTCTCCGAAAGGCCCAATCGTGTTTGTCTCATGTGTCTAGTCCTCTGATGAAATTAAGCCCCAGGGCCACAGTCAATGCAGCGTAGCGGAGGCATGGCGCCCATTTGCAGATTGGCGTTCAGGATGCGCAGCGCAGTACGCAGGCCCTCTTCGATAACCGGGTGATAGAACGGGCGCTCCAGCATCTCATCGACGGTTAGGCGAGATTGAAGAGACCACGCAAGCAAATGAGCCAGGTGTTCGGCGCGTGGACCGATCATCTCCGCGCCCAGAAAGCGGCCGGTATTGCGCTCGCCGTAAACCCGCAGGAGGCCCTTGTTGACACCCATCACTCGGGCGCGGCCCTGATCGGACCAATCCAGCGATCCCACCGCGAAATCCGCACCGCGTTCAGTCAACGAGCGGTAGGTCTCCCCTACCATCATGATTTGCGGATCACTGAAGACAACCGAAATGGGGGCGCTTTTTATGAAGCGCCGAACTTCAGGCCAGTGAGCAGCGTTGTAGCCTGCCGCAGCGCCTTCGTCGGCAGCCTCGTGCAGCAGAGGCAGGACGTTGTTGGCGTCTCCCACGATAAAGATCGGCGCGCTTCCGCACTGCCCGGTATGCAAGTCAAAGACTGGCACGCCGCGCGCGTCCAGCTCAAGCGACGTGTTCTCCAGGCCCAGTTTGTCGGTGTTAGGTCGCCGACCGGTGGCGATGAGAGCACAATCGAACTCCATAGCCTTGCCGTTCAAATCGACAGCCACGCCATTTTCTGTGCGGCGGTGATTACTCACCTCTGCGTGTGGGTGGAAGTCGAATTCCTCGGTGAAGATGCGGTTTGCCTCAGCCAGTACCTCGGGGTCGCTGAGCGAACTCACAAGGTTGTCCCGGCCAAACAGGCTGACACGCACGCCGAGCCGATGCAATGCCTGCCCCAGTTCCAGCCCGATGACGCCAGCGCCAAAGACGGCGACAGACTCGGGAAGCGTGTCCCAGTAAAACACATCGTCATTGACGATCAGCCGATCGCCAAAGTTCTCAAAAAACGGTAAGACATTGGGGCGTGAGCCGGTGGCGATGATGATCGTTTCAGCCTGCACCGTGCGCCCGTCGCTCAGGGCCAGCTCGGTGTCGGATAGAAAAGTCGCCCGCGCCCGTATGCGGTGGTGTTCTGGCCAGTTCTCGACCGTCTCTTCTACAAACCCGACAAAGCGATCGCGCTCACCGCGCACACGGGCCATCACTGCCGCACCGTCAATCTCTGGTGGCCCATAGGTAACACCCATGGCTGCGGTATGGCTGCCCGCGTGGGCTGCCTCGGCGGCGGCAATCAAGAGCTTGGAAGGCATGCACCCCACACGTGCGCAGGTGGTGCCATAGGGTCCGTCTTCGATCAGAAGAACCTCATCAGTAGTCTTGCTTACCTCGCGGTAGGCGCGCATCCCCGCGCTTCCCGCACCGATAATGGCGACTTTGGCTTTCATTTTGCTCATTATTTAGACCTCTGGTTTGTAACAAATCTAATTCAGATCAAGATCTAAATGAATAGGCTCGTTGTTAAATTCACAATTCCACACGGTAAAACAATTCGGGTGCACACCCGGTTCAGAGTTTGATCAGTCGCGTTTTTCGGACCACGAACGTGTAAGAGGAAGCTGTCAAGGATGATCCATCAAAAGTACCCGATTTCCCGAATGCATTCGAGCTGGACAGCTGAAGAGTTGTAAAACGGCCAGGATTTGTCTCGTTAGGATGCGCATTGGAGTCTCCTGGTGAGGTACCCGATAAGCGACAAGGCATAAGTGACAAGGCGCAATTGTTGGTTTACAGTAACTGAAAGTCGACGTTTAAGGATATGGAATAATTCATTGCTTTGAAGATTAGGAATTTGTAACACTCTGCTCTGGGTCGTCGCTTAGGTTCTAGCATCCGATGAACGGGGGTCGAGCGTTTTAGAGGCGCGCAGCCTGTCGCGCGCGAAATCCAGAAATACACGCAACTTGGCAGACACGCGGCGTCCTGCCGTGTGGACCAAGTGGATTGGCAATGGATCAGGCTCGAACGAGTCAAGCACTGTTTGCAGTGCCCCGGTCTGTAAATCCGGACTGATCTGGTAGGACATCACACGCGTTAGCCCCCGATCTCCACGCGCCAACGCCAGTCCAGCGCCAACGCTGGATACCCACAAACGGGGTTTCAATCGTACTACCTGATCATAGTGCTTGCCAAACCGCCACTCGGTGGTGGGTGAGACATCCGCGATCGAGACGATCTTGTGATTTGCCAGGTCCTGCGGTGACTCCGGGATGCCGTGTGATTGGAGGTAGCCCGCCGAGGCACAGACAACCCGACGCACGTGGCCAACACGCACAGCGATCAGGCCCGAGGAGGGGAGATCGCCAATCCTTAACGCAATATCAACGCCTTCTTCCGCAAGGTTCACTACCCGGTCAACGGTTAGCAGCTCTGCCGAGACATCCGGATAGGTATCAAGGAAATCAGCCAGCACTGGGGCTAAGTGTATTCGCCCGAATTCGACGGGGGCCGTGATCCGCAAGAGGCCAGTGGGCCGCGCTGCCGTACCGGAGGCCAGATCGTCAGCGGCCTGCAGATCGGCCAGGATGCTGCTGATCTCTTCCAGATAGCTACGGCCTACATCTGTGAGCCGGACGACCCGTGTTGTGCGCGTGAACAGCCGTGCACCCAGGCGCTCCTCAAGCTCATTCACACCGCGCGTGACCGAAGGCGGGCTGAGCCCCGTAGCACGTGCGCCACCAGCAAAACTGCGTGCTTCAGCAACGGCGACGAAAAGCTCCAGCATCTGGATCCGATCCATGGGTTTATTTCATTACAGAAAATAGTGACTTTCAATATGACGGTATTCTTATAATTTCGCAATTGAATTAATATCCTTGCAACCCAATTAAAGGACCAGCCAAATGACTAACGAAGCGCCCCGCCTGCCTCTGCCCCCCTTCACTGAAGAAACCGCTATTCAAAAGGTGCGTCTTGCCGAAGACGGCTGGAATGGCCGCGATCCGGCCAAGGTCGCGCTTGCCTATACGCTCGACAGCAAGTGGCGCAACCGCGCCGAATTCCCGCAAGGCCGCCAGCAAATCGAGGAATTTCTGACCCGAAAATGGACCAGGGAGCTCGACTACCGGCTTATCAAGGAGCTTTGGGCCTACACCGGTAATCGTATCGCTGTGCGCTATGTCTATGAATACCACGACGACAGTAACCAGTGGTTCCGCGCATACGGTAACGAGAACTGGGAATTCGACGAAAACGGCTACATGGCGCACCGCCATGCCTCAATCAACGAAAAGCCCATCCGCGACGATGAACGCTTGTTCCACTGGCCGCTTGGCCGCCGCCCAGATGACCACCCGGGTCTTAGCGACCTGGGCCTGTAAATTTAACCAAAAGGACTGAACCGATGACCACTCCAATCAAACTATACCGTAACCCGAAATCCGGCCATTGCCATCGGGTCGAGCTGATGCTGGCCTTTCTGGGCCTGCCTTATGAAACCATCGACCTTGACATGGCTAACGGTGCGCACAAGGCACCTGACTACCTCAAGATCAGCCCTTTCGGTCTGGTGCCTGCGATTGACGATGGCGGCTATACGCTGGC
>CAYGSW010000189.1:0-4237 GCA_964352535.1 uncultured Granulosicoccaceae bacterium
AAATACAGTCTGTATTCCGCCGGGCTGCGATCAGCCGGGCCACGTTGGCTCCTTCCTGGAATCCGTTACGGGAAAAGGGTTCGGTGAAAGAATCACGCGAGGCGGCCTCCCGCGTTTCATGGATAGTCCAGGCTTGGCTATTCGTTGTTCTTCCCGTCTTTCATCATGTGCGTGATGAAATACCACGCAAACCAGATCCCCATAAGAATCACGAACGCAATGACAACTGCCGAGGCGATGCCAACAGAATCGGAAAACAATTGCGACCAAAGTTCCATAGATTGCGCCTGAAGAATACCGAAAGGTATAAGTCACTTTAGCGCTGCAAGGGATTCATGATGTTGAGCAAAGTCAATGAACAACAAAGCTTTGCGTGTAAATGTGACAAACAGACACCAGCAACTCGACCACCCGTATTGGCCATGTTGAGTCCATAGCAAAACACCATGAATAATGAAATTTCATGCATTGCTATAGCGGGCAGGCACGGACGGGAACACAGTCGACTGTGTTGCTGAGCTCAAGCTTATCGATCTGATCTCTATCGGGTTTTTGATTTCTCGACTTTATCTTCGCGCGTAACTCGCTCTTTGAGCACCGGCTATCCAGAAGACTATCGAAGAACAAGTAAAGTTGCACTCGAGTGGTGCGTTTAGTTGGCATCGTGCACTATAGCGATGCGTTCAATCGATTTGATCACGGCAGATTGATTATTTAACTAACTGAATTTGTTGATTATTATGATATTTTTCAGCGATCACAACGTCGCTCCTATAAGGAGCGCTACTTGCAGAACACCTTTGTGAACAAAATTTCCGAAACAACTGTTTTCTATCCGGGCCCCTTACTGGACTCCATGGCGACTGCCGTGCTTGAGATAGACGATGGTATGCGCATTCTGTATCTGAACGGCGCAGCCGAACAACTACTGGGGATCAGTGCCCGAAAAGCGTTGGACCAGCCGCTCACACGGGTGCTCACCATCCCGGACGACCTGTTCGCCAGATTGCGTGAGGCTTTGGATAATGCCCAACCATTCACCGACCGGCACATCAGCGTTGAACCGCACGGGCAGGACCCGCAGATGGTGGACATTTCCCTGTCTCCGTTTCGACGCAACGAAGACATGGCAGGGCTTATTCTGGAAATAAACACGATTGATCGGCCCATGCGCATTGCCCGCGATGAAGCCATGCTCGCACAGCAGGAACATGCTCGTTCGCTGCTCAGGGGGCTGGCGCATGAAATCAAGAACCCGCTAGGTGGACTTCGTGGTGCTGCGCAGCTGCTGGATCGTCAACTGCCTGATCCGGAGCTGGGCGAATACACAACCATCATCATCCGCGAAGCGGACCGACTCCAGGGCCTCATTGATCGCATGCTGGGGCCAACAACGCGTCCACGGCGTGATCGGCTTAATTTGCACGAAGTTCTGGAGCATGTGCGCAAGATTGTCATTGCTGGCGCACCCGATGGTGTGCAGGTCAGGTTTGACTACGATCCCAGCATTCCCGAGTGCCTGACGGATCGTGATCGGCTGGTGCAGGTTGTCTTGAACATCGCGGGCAATGCCCTTCAGGCCATCGGTGAATCCGGACAGATAATCTTTGGCTCACGTGTCATCAGCAACTTTACGATTGGTGGCACCCGCCACCCTCTGGTTGCCAGCATTTCCATACACGACAACGGACCTGGCGTACCGGAGCACCTCACCGATCAGATTTTCTTTCCCATGGTCACTGGAACCGATCATGGAACCGGGCTGGGTTTATCAATTGCACAATCAATGATGAATCAGCTTGGCGGGCTTATCGAATGTCGTAGTGAACCTGGCGACACCACATTTACCGTACTGATACCACTGGAGATAGCATGAGCGACGAATACGTATGGGTCATCGATGACGACCAATCGATCCGTTGGGTATTGGAAAAAACACTGAAGCAGGCAGGCATGCAGGTGAATGCCTTCGAGTCAGCTGATGAAGCCTTGCAGGCCATGCGTGATAACGCCATCGCACCCGATGCCGTCATCAGCGATATCCGCATGCCCGGCTCTGACGGGCTAAGCCTGCTCAACCAGTTCAAGCTGACGCACCCGGATCTTCCTGTACTGATCATGACGGCGTTTTCAGATCTTGATAGCACGGTGTCTGCTTACGAAGGCGGAGCTTTCGAATACATACCCAAACCGTTTGATGTAGACACGGTGCTCGAACAGGTCAAGCGGGCCTGCAGCGTTCAGAAAGATGAGCGCGCAGCCGAACGAAAAAGTGCGCGAACAAAATCCACCGCTGTGCAGGCAGAGGAGCCTGTGGAACTCATCGGCGATGCACCCGCCATGCAGGATGTGTTCAAAGCCATTGGTCGCCTGTCCCGCTCAAAGATCACGGTGTTGATCAACGGCGAGAGCGGCACCGGCAAGGAATTGATCGCACATGCATTACACCGACACAGCCCGCGATCGGAAAAGCCGTTTGTCGCACTTAACATGGCAGCCATTCCGCACGACCTTATGGAATCCGAGCTATTCGGACATGAAAAAGGGGCATTCACGGGTGCGCAAAGCACACGTATTGGCCGCTTCGAACAATCCGACGGAGGTACCCTGTTTCTTGATGAGATAGGCGATATGCCTGCCACCTTGCAAACACGTCTGCTCCGGGTATTGGCCGATGGCCAATTTTACCGGGTCGGTGGACATGTACCGATAACCGTCAATGTACGAATCATCGCAGCAACCCATCAGGATCTTGAGGCATTGGTTGACGAGAAGCGTTTTCGTGAAGATCTGTTTCATCGTCTCAACGTTATCCGCATTGAGGCGCCACCCTTGCGCAAACGACAGGAAGATATTCCACGTCTGCTAAAGCACTTTCTGCTCAAGGCCGCAGAGGAGCTTGGCGAAGAGCCCAAAGTGATGACGCCAGAATTCGCAAACCATGTCTCGTCGCTACCCTGGCCTGGCAACGTTCGACAGCTGCAGAACACAGCGCATTGGCTGACGATCATGGCCAGTGGAACAGAGCTCACTATTGATGATATGCCCGAGCCTGTGGCGGAATCTGCAAGCAAGCGTGAAAGCGATTGGGAAAGCGGCTTTCGCAATTGGGCAAATCGTCAGTTGCAGGAAGGCCACATCGACTTACTCGGTTCAGCCCAACCGGCCATGGAACGTATTCTTATTCAGTGTGCGCTCAACAAGACCCAGGACAGACGCCAGGAAGCCGCTCGACTGATCGGATGGGGACGCAATACACTGACAAGAAAGATCAAGGAACTGGACATGGATTGAATGGCTTGGCGCAGGCTCCTAACGCAAGCGAAGGCGGCCCAGGAACAGTCCGGCGACTTCGCACAGCACTCCCGGAGTCATTCGGGTGACAACAACGAAATAGAAGCAGAGTGTTGAGACTTCCACAAACACTTGGCGTGCGCATACCCAGGTGCTAGTTGCGCAATACCGCAGCGCAATTCGTGTTACCACTCTGCAAGTCCCATTCACCATTGCGCGTGCAACTGGCAGCAAACGCCCGATGTACACGAAAACGCCCGGCATCTGCACGGCCATCGTCCAGTCTGGCATCGAGCTGAGACAATATGTTTACAGGTATCTGACTGCCAGTGAAGATTTCATTAGCCGGGTTGTCTGCCTCTGCTGCCTGTGCGCTGTAACTTATCTTGTAGTAACCACTGAACGGGTTCTGTGGGCAGGTTTGTGGGCCACAATTGACGTCGCTGGAGGTGCCAGCACTGGATTGGGAGCCGTCATAACTGCCGCTGATAAAACCCGCCAGCGATAGCTGTTGCCAAACTCCGGCACGCTCAGAGGAATCATCAACCCGGCCGTTACCATCACCTCCCGTGGCAGCACTGTCAATCTGCAAGGCTGCCTTCGGAAAATCACCCGGGATAGAACGATAGCGCTCCTGGAATGATAACCAGGCGGTTTGGATACCGCTGATTTGCGTCGTCATGGAGCGGACCCTGGCACTATCTACCAGCGCCTGTCCTTTAAAGACACCGCCCAGAATCAAACCGATGATGACAAGCACTATGGCAATTTCCACTAGCGTGAAACCAGCCTGCCTTGAGCACGATAGTTGCCGTTTGAACGTTGGCTTGCGGTTTTTCTGATATATCACGCTCTGAAACCGGACCGGTATTGTGCTGATACCATCACGTTGACTGCTAGACTGCTTGGACATTCACGGCGCTCCGTCGCTGTGCAAAAAAAA
>CAYGSW010000189.1:4337-11506 GCA_964352535.1 uncultured Granulosicoccaceae bacterium
CAATAGGCTAGAACGGCGCACTTCGAGGCACACGTGGAAACGGTATGGCATCCCGAATGTTCTCCATACCGGTCACGTAATTAAGCACTCTTTCAAATCCCATCCCGAAACCCGAGTGTGGAGCGCTGCCATAACGACGCAGGTCGCGGTACCACTCCAGCTCCTCACGCAGCCCTTGTGCATCGAGTTTTTCATCAAGCACAGACAAGCGCTCTTCACGTTGACTGCCGCCAATAATCTCGCCAATACCCGGTGCCAGCACATCCATGGCAGCCACTGTTTTACCATCATCATTTTCCCGCATGTAAAAGGCTTTAATCTCTTTGGGATAATTCTGCAGGATAACCGGACGCCCCACATGCTCCTCCGCCAGCCAGCGCTCATGCTCGGACTGCAAGTCCAGCCCCCAACACACCGGGAACTCAAACTTCTTGCCTGATTTTTCCAACAATACAATGGCGTCACTGTAGTCCATGCGCTCAAAACTGGCGTCAGCAACGTGTTGCAGTCGAGTTAATGCTTCCTTGTCTATGCGCTGCGAAAAGAAGGCCATGTCATCTTCACATTCTTCTAATACAGCCTTGAACAGGTAGC
Source organism: uncultured Granulosicoccaceae bacterium (assembly GCA_964352535.1). GTDB lineage: Bacteria > Pseudomonadota > Gammaproteobacteria > Granulosicoccales > Granulosicoccaceae > Granulosicoccus. The sequence goes on from CAYGSW010000189.1 coordinate 4,932, forward strand.
GCAGGAAGTCTTCAGCCAGGGTGGCGTTATCATCAAGATCGGCAAAAGCCATCTCCGGTTCCACCATCCAAAACTCCGCCAGGTGGCGACTGGTGTTCGAGTTCTCCGCTCGGAACGTAGGGCCAAATGTGTACACCTTGCTCAATGCCAGCGCGTAACTTTCGGCATTCAACTGGCCACTGACCGTCAGGTACGCCTCTCTTGCAAAGAAGTCCTTGTCAAAATCCACTTTTCCATCTGGCGTGGTGGGTGGTTTTAAGGCATCCAGTGTACTGACACGAAAAAGCTCACCAGCCCCTTCACAGTCACTAGTGGTAATCAACGGCGTGTTCACCCACTGGAAACGTCGCTCCTTGAAGTATCGATGAATACCACTAGACAAAGTGGAGCGCACACGGCTGATAGCCCCGAATGCGTTGGTGCGAGGCCGCAGATGTGCAACCTGACGCAGGTATTCAAAGGTGTGACGTTTTTTGGCAATGGGGTACTGCTCAGGGTCATCGACATCACCCACAATCCTGATTGTTGTAGCATGTACTTCCACGCTCTGCCCTTTGCCTTCTGAGGCTACCAGCGTACCTGTTACCTCCAGCGCAAAGCCTGCCGAAATTCTCAGCACATCACTCTGATAGTTTGGCAAATCCTGTTGCGCGATAACTTGTAAAGAATCAAAACAAGTGCCATCGTTGAGTGCAATAAAAGACAACCCGGCCTTCGAATCACGCCGGCTTCGTGCCCAGGCTTGCACAGTGATGTTCTGCCCTTCAGGCGCTGTGGCCAGAATCTCGACAATATCGTGTTTATTCATAGCAAACTGCTCAGGAAGGAATAGCGGGATGTTTAGCAAGTAACGGCTTACCGCGCAAGGCAAGCTGCACCACCAGTGACTCAAAGGCATCCCAGACCGATCCGGGTGCCTGGCCTTTTATCTGTCGATCGATGTTAGTGCAAGCGGACAGCATGGATAGCCAGCTCTTTGCATCATGGCGTGCAATAGCCTGCTTGAGCGGCGGAATTCTGCTCTGCCATACACCGGCAGATTTCAGCGCATTATCTAAACTGACACCAGCCTCGTAAGCTTCAGCTGCTCGCGCACCTGCCCGTGTTTCTGCGGTGAGCGTCCATAGAATCAGTACTTCTGCCACCGCCTCGTCACGCAGTCCAGCCAGTACACGCAGTGCTCTACGCGGCTGCCCGTTCAAGGCCGCCAGGGATAAATCTGCAATGGAGTAACGCGCGCTATCGGCAACCGCATCCATGACATTCTCAACACTCAGCGCACCCTGAGGGTATAGCAAGGCAAGTCTTTCAACTTCTTGCTGCGCCGCCAGCAAGTTACCTTCAACGCGCTCCACGATCAGCGCCAGCGCCTCGTTATCTGCCTGCAAGCCCACACCTGCCAAGCGCTGTTTTAACCAACCACCTAGCTGATTCACAGGAATTGGGTACACCCCGATGGTAACGCCTGCCTTGTCGATGGCTTTGAACCAGGCACTGCTGGTGCCGGAACGATCCAGCTTGCCAGCGCTAATAAGCAGCAGGACATCCTCTGGGGGTGAAGCGCAATATTGCCTGAGTACATCGCCACCGGTTTTTCCGGGCTTGCCCGTGGGTAGCCTCAGCTCGATAATGCGCCGCTCTGAGAACAGGGACAGGCTGTCGGCGGCTTCGCGAAACGTAAACCAGTCTGAATCATCGGACGGTTGCAGCACCGTGCGTTCATCAAAACCCTGTGAACGGGCGTGCGTGCGCAGCTTGTCTCCGGCCTCCATGATCTGCAGTGGCTCATCACCGAACAGCAGGTACACAGGTGCCAATGTGTTCTTTAAATGGGCGTTAAGCTTGTCTGGATAGAGCTTCATGGCAGCAGCAGATAATGCGAGCGTGTAGCATACCCAACTTGGCTTGATCCCGGACCTGAATTTACTACCATGAACGTGGAAAAACCGCGCTTTTCCTCCCCCCCGTCGGACGCTTTGTTTGCCCTTGGGAAAGCCATCCTGTTTGAGATGGACCCAGAAAAAGCCCACGATCTGGCGCTCGGCATGCTTAGTCGCGGGCCAGTGCCAGCACTTTTGCGCAGTCGATATGCGGTATCGCCCAACAACACGGCCGTTTTCGGACTGCATTTCGAGAACAAGGTGGGCCTTGCAGCCGGACTCGACAAGAACGGCGATTACATCGATGCACTGGGTGCCATCGGCTTTGGCCACATTGAAGTGGGCACAGTGACACCCAGGCCGCAGGCAGGTAACACCAAACCCAGAATTTTCCGACTGGTGCAACACGAGGCACTGATTAACCGGCTGGGATTCAACAACAAAGGTGTTGAGCATCTGGTCAGCCAGGTTCAACGGCGACAATACCGTGGAAAACTGGGCGTTAACATTGGCAAGAACGCCACAACACCCATGGAAAAAGCGCAGGATGACTATCTGTTCTGCCTGGAGCGCGTTTATGAACATTCGGACTACATAACCATTAATGTCTCCTCACCTAACACACAAGGTCTGCGCGATCTGCAACACGGTGAGTACCTGAAAACACTCCTGGATGCGTTGAAGTCAGCCCAGAGCAAGCTTGCCACCACGCACAAGCGTTATGTGCCGATTGCCGTCAAGATTGCACCGGATATGTCGCTGGATGAGCTTGACGAATTCTGCGAACAAATCGAAGCCTTCGAAATAGATGGCCTGATCTCTGGCAACACCACCAACTCACGTGAAGCTGTAGCTGGTCACCTTTATGCGCGTGAGAGTGGCGGTCTAAGCGGTAAGCCTCTTGCAAGCGTAGCCAATGATAAATTGCGCGCCGTGAACGACAGGCTCGGGGATAAAACCGCATTGATTGGTGTGGGTGGCATTCGCTGTGGAAATGATGCCCGCAGCAAGCTTCAATCGGGCGCTGATCTGGTGCAGATCTACACCGGATTTATCTAACACGGCCCGGCCCTGATTCGGGATTGCATTGAGGCGTGTCGCTGAATCGGCACGAGCAATAGCAATAGCAGTAGCAGTAGCAGTAGCAGTAGCAGTAGCAGTAGCAGTAGCAGTAGCAGTAGCAGGATAATCCGAACAACTGTCCGGTTCAACTAACAGACCGGCACGCACTAACGCAAATGAACTGACAGAGAAACAACATGGCTTTTATTGATGTCTTTAACGGTGATGCCGATGGCCTGTGCGCATTGCATCAACTGCGCCTGGCCGATCCACAGGACAGCACGCTTATTACAGGTGTTAAACGCGACATTGATCTTGTCAAACAAGTGCAAGCGAACGCGGATGACACCGTGACGATTCTGGATATCTCGCTGGACAAGAACCGGGATGCATTAATTAACGTGCTGGCTACAGGTGCATCGGTGACGTACATGGACCATCACTTTGCCGGTGATATCCCTGAAGCAACCAATCTGACAGCGCACATCGACACAGCCGCTGAAACCTGCACCGGGCTCATTGCCAATCAGGTACTCAATGGCGCCTATCTGCCGTGGGCGGTGGTAGCAGCATTTGGCGACAATCTACTCAGTACAGCGCGCAACGCTGCCGCCAGCCTGCAACTGAACGAACAACAGCTCGAACAACTACAGACGCTGGGTACGCTGCTCAATTACAACGGCTACGGTTCAGCGTTATCAGACTTGTATTTTGAACCTGCCGTGCTGTACGAACGCCTGCGCCCGTTTGCAGACCCTTTTGCGTTCATCCATGAAGAACAGACCTTCATTACGTTGAGTGAGGGATACCAGAGTGATCACTTGCGTGCCACTCAGATTGAGGCGCATGAACAGACCAGTTCGATAGCCATCTACCTGTTACCCAACGAAGCGTTTGCAAGGCGCATCAGCGGTGTGTACGCCAACGAACTGGCTCAAGACAATCCTGACCGGGCACACGCACTGCTCAGTGAGCTTGACGATGGCAGCTATCTGGTGAGTGTCAGAGCCCCGGTCAACAATCGCACAGGCGCAGACGATTTGTGCCGTCAGTTCGAGACCGGAGGTGGCCGCAAGGCTGCAGCTGGGATCAACAAGCTACCGGCTAATGAGCTGGAGCGGTTTGCCACTGCCATGGCTGCGCAATTTGGCTAAGTGGTGTCTGGTTGAGTGGAACATGTGAAACATTCATTCAGAACAACCCAAAGCCGTTGTTCAAGGCGGCGTTCCCAAGCGATATCGGGCATATCGTCAAGAACGCCAACGCCGAGCCGAAAAAGCTGAACTGAATGTTGCGCTATGCATAGCGTATCGTACTAACACCAACGCCTATAACTGCATTAACCCACGCACATGAGCCGTTGCGCAGCGGCTCAGTGCCGGTAGCGCATACCCACCTTCCAGCATTGACACGATGCGCCCCTGAGCATGACGTTCGGCGATCTGCACTATCTGGTTGGTTATCCATACATAGTCGTCGTCAACCAGAGATATGTTGGCTAGCGGATCTTCAGCGTGGGCATCGAAACCTGCACTGACGAAAATCATCTGCGGTTCATACATCTCCAGAGCAGGCAACCAGTGATGCGTTATGGCATGCCGGAAATCAGCGCTGTTGCTACCTGACACCAGCGGCACGTTAACCCTTTGGTTAACAACATTTTCGCGGTAATTGCCGGGATAGAACGGATGCTGAAATGAGGAACAGAAAAGAATATTGGGATCACCGTCAACGATATCTTCAGTACCGTTTCCATGGTGAACATCAAAATCCAGTATCGCGACGCGCTCAAGTCCGTACTCTTTAATGGCGTGCCGTGCCGCTATGGCTATGTTGCCAAAAAAGCAGAAGCCCATGGCCTGAATGCGCTCTGCATGATGCCCCGGGGGACGGGTCAGGCAAAATGCATTGTTAGCTTCACCACGGCACACCATGTCTACAGCCAGAACACCCGCGCCCGCAGCTCGCAAGCTGGCGTCCAGTGAATGCTTGTTCATTGCCGTGTCTGCGTCCAGTTGCACAGTGCCACTACTGGGAGCCTTGTTATGGATAAGCTCAACATAGGCTTGCGAATGGGCCAGCATCAGATGCTCTTTACTGGCCCGTGGCGCATCCCTGTGTTGCAGATAATCGTAGATGTCCTGCTTCATCAACTGGTCGTTAATGGCATCGATGCGCTGCGGGCATTCGGGATGCCCCGCGCTAATCTCGTGTCCGACGCAATCGCGATGGGAAATCAGGACAGTGCTCATCGTTTGCTCCGAAGTGAGGGTTTCGACATCAGAATATACCAGCTGAAGGCGTAAACCTCACCACGATGGTGCACTGATGCGTCATCGGTTGCATTAGCGCATCGTGTTCACAGCTGCAGGTTGCCCTCAGTCAAACCGCCCTGCACGCCTTGCTGTACCATCGAATGATGTCAACGCTACTGATTGAAAAACTACTGCATCCGGCGTCTATCGCGGTCATTGGTGCCAGCGCAAGAACCGGCTCATCAGGGTTCAAGCTGACGCAGAATCTGGTGCACGGTGGTTATACCGGCAAGCTGTATCTGGTCAATCCAAAATACGACACCATCCTTGATCAGCCTTGTTACAACACCATAAAGTCCATCCCGGACGTTCCCGATCTTGCCATTCTGGTGGTGCCAGCGCGCCGCTTACGCCGCTGTCTGGTGCATTGCTCCCGCATCGGCATCCGTGTCGCTGTGGTCATGTCGGGCGTCGAAAAGTCACAGGCGTTACATCGCTACGCACGGCGCCTGGGTATGCGCCTGATGGGCCCTTATTGTGCTGGCCTTATCCGCCCTCACATCGGGCTTAACGCAAGCTACAGCACCAACAAAATCATCAAGGGCAATCTGGCGATCATCACCCAGAGCGCCTCCCTGGGTGCTGCCATGGTCGATTGGGCAGAGACCAGCAGCATCGGATTTTCAGCGCTACTCTCAACCGGCCACGGTACTGATATCAGCCTGTCTGACCTGCTGGACCTACTCGCCGAGGATTGGCAGACAAAGGCGGTCATTGTCTACGTTGATCGCATCACCACCTCGCGCTCGTTCATGAGTGCGCTCAGTGCACTGGCTCGTATAAAGCCGGTTGTACTCATGCGCTCCAGCCACTCAGGCGTACGCTATTGTGATGCCTTGACGCGCACCGGCGAGATCGTTGATTCAGACAGTGTTTTTCAGGCTGCACTGAATCGGGCGGGTGTAGTTCGCATCAAAACGTTCTCCAACCTGTATGCGGCCGCCAGAATCCTGTCCACCGGCATTCGCGTCAAAGGCAACCGACTAGCCATTATCAGCAACGCCAATGCACCTGCGATGCTGGCACTTGAACGGCTAGTGTATAAAGAATTCGAAGCACCCGTTATTGACGAAAAAGTCATAAAAACTCTGATAAAGCGTGAAAAGCTGACTATCACTGGCAACAACCCTCTGCTACTGCGCGACACCGAGAACCTGGCAGAGCACTACCAGAAAAGCATCAAGGCACTGGAAGTACTGCCGGATATCGATGCGATACTTGTCATCTTCGTGCCCGACTCGCACAACGATCCGGATGCCATCGCACAGGCTGTCAGCGCCTGCAAACCGTTTAAGAAACCCTTGCTGACATGCTGGAT
>CAYGSW010000190.1:0-11380 GCA_964352535.1 uncultured Granulosicoccaceae bacterium
GTAGATTCGTTTGATTGGTGAGGATCGTTGATGAGGGATGCAAGTAAACCATCGTCTTCACTGAACCAGAGGAAGGTGGGCTACGAGCTTTGTGGTGATGCACTGAGTGTGGAGCGTGCCCCCAATGTTCTGCAAGCCAGCCCGAGTATCTGGTGATTCTCACGCTGTACCGTTGGTCAATGATCTGGCGTCTCCGTCAGTACATGTGCCACTGGCAGAATACCTCCATCAGCAGTTGACTGCGTACGCACTCTGATAGTGCGTTGCTCGTGTAAACGTTCAGTAGCAAGGACGCTACTGGATTTTCTTTAATAAATGTCGCTCGATGTGGGAAATGCCACATAAGGATAGTTGGACAAGTGCGATTCTGAACTCAGGCAAATTAGTCCAATGGAGAAAACTATATGTCTCAGGTTACTATCAGCGGTGCTGCTGCAGCTCCAGCATCACAACACGGTTTTTCTGCACATGGCGCTCTGGAAGAGAGGCTCTTGGGCCTGTCAGATGACGAACTCAGACAACTGTATGATCTGGTGACTTGCCGGTTGTCTCATCGATCCTCCACACCGATAAGGGCTTCAGCTGAAGCGACGGAGGCCACCAGCTTGCAGCAGCTTACTGCCAGGGAGAATGAGGTGCTTACGCTGGTTGCCAGCGGCTACACGCGCCCGGAAGTGGCAAAGGCACTAAACATAAGTCGTAATACGGCTGCCTCGCACGTTGCCAATATCTACCGAAAACTGGAAATTGAATCTATCGCCGAGGCAACCATGCTGGCATTTCGTTGGGGTATTGTCACCTGACGCAGTAGGTCTATTGAGAGTGAAAAATAGTGCGACAATGCGATACCATGCTGGGTATGAAAATCAAGCCCACTGGATTGACTCTGGCATTTTTTGATATTTTCAAGTCTCTGACGGAAGAGCAAAGGGATGCTGTTGCCAGGAAAATGAGTTGCAGGGAGCACCCATCCGGTAGCTTTGTTATTCCGTCAGCAACTGACAAGGGTCATGTGTATTTTCTAGTCAGTGGTCAGGTCCGTGCTTGTGCTTTTAATCAATCAGGCAAACAGGTGTATTTTGAAGACCTGATGCCCGGCATGATGTTTGGAGAGCTGGCGGCACTTGACGGCGGTGAAAGAACCAGCGATTGTATCTGCACTGAGTCGTCTGTTGTTGCCAGCCTTGGCAGGGATGATTTTTTAGCGTTATTGGAAGAATTTCCAGCGGTAAAAAGCAATGTGCTGATTCGCCTTGTAGCTATGGTACGTTTGCAGCTGAAACGTGTGTATGAATACACGGCTTTTACTGTTAATCAGCGTGTACGTTTTGAATTGCTTCGCATGATGTCAGAGGAGGGGGGTGGTGATCCTCCCATTCACTTGAAAACAGTCCCTACGCAAGCAGAGTTTGCAGATCGCATAAGTTCTCATAGAGAGGCGGTTTCGCGTGAATTGAATGTGCTCGAGTCGGAAGGGCTGATAACCTGGAAGCGTGGCGAACATGTCATCCATGATCCCGCTGAATTGACGAAGCGGGCGCAAGTAAATTAACTATATGAGAGTTCTACAAGTGATGGCCTGTGGGATAATCCGGCATGTTTGTGCAGATTCTGTATCACCATCTTGTGTCGCCATCTAAGGGGTATTGACCATCTAAGGAGTATTGATCTTGAACGCATCGAAAAAGCGTTGGAGTTCTTCAGACTTTTCCTGAACGCCAAACTCTTTTGCAAATATTCTCTCAAGATCACTTTCGTTACCCTGCATGGCCATCAGCAGGAAGTGATTGAAGTCAGCGTAAAAGCTTGCCACGTTGATTAAGTGCAAGCCCTCTGTTTCAGGCTCATTGTTGGCTCTGGCGTCGAATACATCCTGCCTTGGAAAGTATACGCCGTAGACCTCGCGTGAACGTGTAAAGCGGTTCATAACGATATCGCAATCGGCAACCTCTTTTGTCTTGTGCTTCAGAATATCGTAATCGGCCAGATAGTAGAGAACCTCCCCCTTGCAGAACGCTTCTATACCCTTGTCGTGATGTTCAAATTTTCTTACTGGCATTGCGCTGAATCCACCAGGGCATTCAGCTGTGACGATTTCTTTGGCCGTCTGCGCGTTGATGTCTCTATGCGCTCTTCCCATGCGTTCCATGATGATCCCAGCCAGACCATTGCCGGCAGTGATTAATTCATCCAGAGCATTATCCAGTGCACCCAACTCTTGTTTTTCAAGCAGTTGCTCAATGGCCTGAACTTCATCTCGTTTAGCACTGCGGGATTTTTCGGTCAGAGAATTTGCCTGATTGTCGAATTCTCGCAGCTGAGCACGAGTGGTAGCAACAACATTCCGGGTAACGTCAAGCAACGTGATACGTGTTCTTTCTATGCGCTCAGAGTTCTTGAAAATTTCCAAATCCAGGGCACTGTCGAATCGCATGAGAAGATTTCGACTGGCTATATCTGCAAGGCCCTGGGTATCTGCCGTCGTGCCGCGAACAACACCAATGACATTATCGCAGTAATTGCCCCGCGGAAATTTTGACGAGCGTGGATTAAGGTAGGCGTAGGTCATACCGGACAAAAAGACGGCATGCGATGACCGATAATCAGCAAGACGTTCCTGGTTGATACTATCTGGGCCGCATAGCATAAAAAGATTGCCCTTCACGCCCAATAACCTGAATCGATCCCGGGCCGTTATATCGACAGCCTTGAATGTGATGTGTTGATATCGAGGCAGGGCTTTCATCTGCTTTAAGACGTGTCGACACACTTCGATACTGTAGCCGCTGTATCCAGGCAGAACTTTTTCTGAGTTGCGTGTGATGTCAATGTACGAGAATGGCTTGGCGTCATCCCTGACACCAATGTTGACGATAACTTCTGTCGCTGAGAGATCGTCCGCCAGCGTAGGTTCAGCCATTGGAAGCAGGCAGACAGCGCTGGCGTACATGATCAATGCAGATAGACAGGTTCGATTTCTGGCAATGCATATCATCGCTATTCCTCCGTTGTCATTCATTGCGTCCAACACTCACCTTGTGCTCTCAACATCAGCTTGTCGCGCAGCAGCTTGTCTGTTTTTTACAATTGGAACAGGTCTGGCATATTCGAAATCTTCAATCTCGGGGGCCGGACTTGACTCGCCGATACGCCAATAGGCAGCTGACATGATGAAAAGTGTGCCAGCAGGTACCACTAGTGAAATCAACACGTCTGGCATTGCATGTATTTCACCTATCCATTGACGAATCACCAGGTACAGCAACATGCTTATCAGTCCGACAGACCAGGCAAGTGTGCGTATCCAGGAGTCACGCCACAGACTATCGTAGGCACGAATGGAGCCGAAGTTGTCGCTTAGCCGGCACACCATGATCGCACTGGGAGCAGCGAGCAGGCAAAGCAGACCGAATACAAGGTAATCGCTACCGAAGTCCTGCAACATGGACGCGAAATGACCTGCGTTGCGCACGTGAAGTGAAGGCCACACGACCAGTTTGATGAATAGAAACACTTCGTAGAACAGCGCTGAGCTAATGCAGGCTAAAATGGCTATCACCAGATACTGGAAGACTGGGTGACTGCGTATATGCCAGTATTCCCACTCTGCGCTATTCACCCGGGAGGCACGATAGATCAACCCTGCTGTGCATCCTGTAAAAAAAATCAAGCCTGTTCCGATAACGTCCCACCAAGCTGTCTGTACTGAATATCGTAGAGCAGACCAATAGAACTCAGCGGTAGAAAGGCCTGCAATATATAGAGCGCTTGTCTGCATATCCAGCTGTGCATATTGCATGGACATTTCGTGTGCAAGGTAGACGGTGAAGTTGAATAAGCTTGCCAGTAGCGTGCCCAGCACAACACCCACCAGCGTACTGGTTGCTAGTATGTTGATGTGGCGTGAGCTGGTGCGTTTTCGCTGGGCCCGCAACACAAGGTCCCACAGTGGTCTTGATGCGACGCTTTTTGGTAACCGTTCATCCTGATTGGCAACCAGAACCGCCAGCAGGCGCGTGTATTGGATACGCAGCTCACGGGCTTGACGGACAATAGCTTCAAGGGCTTCATCACTGAGTGCGTCACCGTCTGAGCTGCCATTTCCGTTTTCAGCATTTCTGAGCACAAGCTTGCGCTTGAGCGCGTTGTGCTCGCCGAGTATCCTCTGTCTGGCAAGCTGTAATGCGTGGTTAGCTTTGTCAGACCATATCAGATGACCTGTAGCGCCAAAGATCCATTCGTCTAGTGTTTCTATTGCGACCAGATCATTATCAAGTCCGGGAATTGCCTTGACATTGTCCACCTGTAGTCTTGGTAGCGTTGAGCTTGCTGTTGAATCCCTGAAGTCCATTTGACGAATTTGACGAATAATGTCCTGCACATGTTGAGGGATACCAGCAATTCCGTGTGATGCGCGCCTGATACCATGCTCAAGCAGTGAAAATGGCTTGACACTGAGCAGGGTGATAACCGCAGTGGCTGCCAGCATCGGGGCGAATGTGTTGACGTCCGAGTCAGACAGAGTCAGTGCACCCACCGAGTTGGTTGTTCCTGCGATACCCATCGAGAGGCTGAGTATTTCTGGAGAGACCGACAGCAGCGTGTATAACAGCAGAATGGGTATCAAATAGAATACGAAACCTGTAGCAAACTGACGATGACTCGTCAGGAATCGTAAGTTCATCTCATCAATCAACCATTGAGCATCGTTGCGCGGTGAGGGTGTTGAATACAGCTCGTGTGCGCGTATACCTACCAGTAATCCACCGATTATCAGCAGCAGCAGGAAAGTATTGTTATTGATCAGAGTAGTCATGGCTGATCACTCTCATAGTGTTTCTGTTGATTCTGGAGTAGACAGATCGCGATAGATATCAGTTGCAATTTTGAATGCGTGGGTTACAAGGGCTCATCGTGACAAATTCATATACTTGCGACGCAGCAGGCAGATTGGGTAAGGTATACGGAGAATCATGCTCAACTTGAGCTATCAACGAGCGACTGAACAGTGTGTGTCGATGATCAATGGGATTTATGGCAATCATCCGCTCGGTAGCTGTTGCGATCTCGGTTCGGATGTTGGTCGTGAATTGCTGTTCGTGAATTTGGATGATGAGCCATAGTATGCCGGCATATATTCCAGCGATATAAACGACAATGCGCATAAGCTAACCCTCGATTGTCGGCACGGATGTTTATTTAATACTGAGATGCCGAGCCTGTTAAAGTAATACGACAAACGCCTGGTGCCAATTACACCAAAGCGGTTGTGATACCAATAACCTGTGTGGTTCAAAGATATAGTGTATTGATAGCAGGTCGCGCTATCGGTCGCATCGTCTGTTTGGAGGATGGTTGTGTTAGGCAACAGCCGTTTTTGTCGACTATGCTTGCGACGCGTTGATGACTATTTTTATGGTTAACTGCTTTAGCGCCGGGTTAGGGCACCAATAACTATATTGCTTATATGTGGTGCTTCACTTCGTTTTGAAGAGCCTGGCGAACACCGTGCTCCAGAAGCGCATCAAGGCACTCCACAACGTGTGAATGCCATGAGTGGTTGTGGGTAAGTTCTTCTGGAAAAAGTCCAGGTATTTGACAGAAATTTGTGACAATAGCGTCTGCTGACCTGGACTGGGCAATAGCGCTTGTCAGTTCCTTGCCCAGAGGGTCATTTACTGTATATGAGGTAGCCTCATCAGTTTTCCCGGTACAGAATCTGATCCACAATGCAGTTGCCAGTGCGAATGGCCTGATAGACCGTTCGTCTGCCAGTGCCTCTACGGTGGGTTCGAATATGCGTTGTGGCATCTTCTGTGAGCCATCCATGGCAATTTGCAGTGTTTCATGGGCAATAGCCGTGTTGGCAAATCGGTTCAACAACTGCTCGGTATACAGCGTCAGATCCATGCCTGGTGGTGCGCTCAATGATAGCGCGCTGTGCTGGATATGTTGTCTGACCAGTTGCACCAGTACATCGTCTTGCATTACGTCGCGAATATATCGATGACCTGACAGGTGTCCAGCATAGGCCATCATGGAATGTGCACCGTTGAGCATCCGTAGTTTCATCGTCTCGAACGGGCGAACATCACAGGTAAACAGCACACCTGCGCTCTCCCAGGCGGGTCTGCCAGAAGGGAATCGGTCCTCGATTATCCATTGGTGAAACGGTTCTGTTTCCACGGCAGCCAGGTCGACCGTCTGGGTGAATTGTGTGGCCAGCTTAAGGGTGTCAGATGTTTGTGCAGGTGTGATTCTGTCAACCATGCTGCAGGGGAACACAACATGCTCTGCTATCCATTGTGCTAGTTCAGTATTGATGCGCGAAGCAAAATCAATGACACCCGATCGCAAATAGTCACCGTTCATCGGGAGGTTGTCACAGCTCAGTACGGTAAATGGTGGTGTGTTCTGCTGACGACGAAGGTGTAGTGCCTGCACCAGATACCCTATTAGCCCGGTAGGTTGGTCAGGGGTTTTCAGGTCTGCTGCAATAACCGGGTCATTGGTATCAACGCCGCGTGTTTTTCTGTTGATACCGTAGCCTTTTTCCGTAATCGTAACAGTTACGATGCGTACAGCAGGGTTGCAAAGAAGACTCATGAATCGATCGGGGGCCTGTCTGGCAGACAATGCATGATCAATACTGGCAATGACACGCGCAGAGTTCTGATCACCGGACCGTGTGATGAGTGTATACAAACCGTTCTGATCGTTCAGTTGTTCAGGCAAGGTGGTATTTCGTAGACTGACAGCAGCGATCTTCCAGTCACCGCCTGCGTTGCCCAGCGCTTGATCGGTGTAGTACGCCTGATGAGCCTTGTGAAATGCGCCCAAGCCAATATGAACAATGCCTATACCGTGCTCCTCAGGATTATAGGCGGGCAGTGCGGTCGGACTCGCTACCTGGCTCAATCGGGTTAATCGTTGCGGTGGCATTACTGGACGGACCACTAGGATCTTGATGGGTGTGATAGTGCCGCGGCAATACCCCGTAGCTCTGCCAGACCCTTGAGGCGTCCGATGGCTGGATAGCCGGGTTGCGCTACAGCCGTTAAATCATTGAGTATCTCCTGGCCATGATCCGGCCTGAACGGGATGATGCAATGGCTGTGGCCGGCAGCCTGCCTTCGGGATTCCTCATCGAGTATCGCCTTTATCAAGTCAACCATATCGGTCGCACCGTCAAGATGTGAGGCTTCATGAAAAGAGATTTTTTCACCGTTGCTCTCGCGAACTACGTTTCTCAGGTGTATGAAGTGCACTCGATCGCCAAGGCGACGCATCATTCCCGGAATATCTACATCGTTACGCACACCCAGGGAGCCGGAACATAGCGTTATGCCATTGGCAGGTGAGTCCACTGTGCGCATGAGTGTTGTGTAGTGCGCCTCTGTGGACATGATTCTTGGCAGCCCAAGCAGAGAAAAGGGAGGGTCGTCCGGATGACAGCACATGTTGACGCCCAGTTTTTCAGCAGTGGGTATGATCTGTTCCAGGAAATCAACCAGGTGTTTACGCAAGGTGTCTTCGGAGATGTTGTCGTAGAGTGCCAGATGCTCCCGCAGGGTTGCCAGGGAGTATCCCTCTTCAGCACCTGGCAAACCACACACAATGTTCTTTGCAAGCGTTTGTCTGGCCTGTTGATCCATAGCGCTAAAGCGTTTTTCTGCTTCTTCCGTAACAGCTTCCGAAAAATCATGTGCAGCATTCTTGCGTTTGAGTATATGTATATCAAAGGCGGCGAAATCGATGATGTCAAAACGCATGCAGCGCGCACCGTTGTTCAGTGTGTAAGATAAATCAGTGCGCGTCCAATCCAGCAGTGGCATGAAGTTGTAGCACACCGTGGTGATCCCAGCGTGAGCCAGATTGATCAGGCTGGTTTTGTAGTTTGTTATATGCTGTTTCCAGTCGCCGCTTTGCTGCTTGATGGATTCAGACACTGGCAGGCTTTCAACCACGTCCCATTCAAGGCCACTGGCAAGTCCGTTTCCAAACCTCGATATCTCAGCTTGTCGACGCTCGATGTCTTCTAACGACCATACCGATCCGTTTGGCAGATGATGCAACGCGGTAACAATGCCTTCGACACCTGCCTGGCTGATGTCATCAATGCTGACGGTGTCGTGTGGTCCAAACCACCTCCAAGTCTGTTTCATAGCGCTGGAATGTCAATCGGTAATCAGGTCAATTTACGAATAATCTACATACTTGTATGGCAGTGTGCAAGTGTGTTACTTTTCAGTCGAGTGAATACGGGGGCTATGTTGGACGCTACTGCTCGAAAAGAACTTGATCCGTCACAGGCTGTCAGTCCACAGCTAAGGCACATCCTGAGAGCTCGTATTGTTCGCAATGATCTCAAGCCCGGTGGCAGCATCTCTGAAACTGATCTGGCAAAAATATACAACGTCAGTCGTCAACCTGTGCGCGAGGCTTTAATTACGCTGGTTAATGAGGGGCTGGTGGAGATTCGACCTCAGCGTGGCACGTTCGTCAGGCGTATCGATGTTGAATCAGTATTGAATGGCAGATTTGTTCGTGAAGCGGTGGAGGCGGATATCATCGAAAAGGTGGCAAAGAAGCCAGCAGCGGCTCTGGTAACTGATCTGCGTGCCCAGTTAAAAGAACAACGTAAATGCAAAAAAGGCTCAGCCAGTCGGTTTATCGAGCTGGATGAATATTTTCATCACACGCTGGCTGATGCAGCAGGTATGCACAAGGTGTGGGATTTTCTTGAAGCCACCAAATTGCAGATGGATCGTGTTCGTTTCATTACCTTTGAGGAGTTTCCAACGCAAACACTAATACAACAGCACGAGCGGATAGTGGACTGCATTGAGGCAGCGTCGCCTGCAAAGGCACAAACAGCCATGCGCCAGCATTTGCGCGAAATTCTGAAGGTCCTCCCACAATTGCTGCAACGCTATCCTGAATTTTTTGACCATGTCGAAGGCGAATTGTAAGGCTGAGACAACTATCCAAGGTAACCTAAGGAGAAATGATGAAAATCAAAACGAGAAAAACAGCACGGTCGATAGTCGGGGCCTGCGCACTGGCGCTCGCCAGTGGTGCGGTATTTAGCGCGGACATGACGCTAAAGCTTGGGCATCTTGCTAACGAGCAAAATGCCTGGCATTTGGCGGCCGTCAAGTTTGGTGAAGAACTCAACGCTAAAACGGATGGGCGGATTGCTGTCGAAGTCTTCCCTAACGAGTCGCTAGGTAAGGAAATCGATCTTATTAACGGTATGCAGCTAGGTACTGTGGATATGACCATTACGGGTGAAAGCCTGCAGAACTGGGCACCGATGGCGGCTCTGTTGGCGGTGCCGTATGCCTATAGATCTTTAGATCATATGGACGAGGTTGCCAGTGGTCCCATTGGTGATGACATCAAGGCCGAGATTATCGAGAAGGCGATGATACGCCCCATAGCCTATTTTGCACGGGGACCAAGAAATCTGACTTCTAACCGCGCAATCACCACACCGTCGGAACTGGATGGATTGAAAATGCGTGTACCTAATGTGCCGTTATTTGTCGATGTGTGGAAATCATTGGGCGCATCACCAACGCCAATGGCGTTCTCCGAGGTGTTTACATCTTTGCAGAATGGGGTCATAGGTGCACAGGAAAACCCACTGGCGTTGATCCGGTCGGCCAACTTTAATGAGGTGCAAAGTCATGTGAATAAGACCGAGCATGTGCGTTCGTGGATCTATCTGACGATTGCCGAGGCTACCTGGGGAAAACTATCCGAGGATGATCAGACAGCGGTAATGGAAGCTGCGGCCATCGCACAAGAGTTTGAGAGAGGTTTGTTGCTTGATAGTCTCAAGGAAGATCAAGCTTACCTGGAAGACAAAGGCATGACTTTTGTCGATGTTGATGGCGCAGCGTTTCAGGCAGCTGCCAAAGAGGCCGTACTTAACAATGTCACTGATGAAATCAAGCCTATTGTCGAGTCGCTGTTCACCAATTAGTCTGTGTTGATGTAATGCGATGGATCAGGGCCATCTCACAACGACGAGGGATGGTCCTGTTAACCTCAATGAGACAAGAATCGCGAGTCAGAAACGTGATAGAGCGGTGATAGCAGTCTCGCACGCAGATTTTTCGAACCGAGGTTTGGTCATTGCCAATGAGGTTTGCCAAAAATAACGTGGATAATAATCGAGTACGCGGCTGATGGCGCTGCTATAGCGCAAGCCGAAGGCGTTTTCTGGCCGTGATTTTTCTCACTGAGGTTAAGGTTGTGCCGCTAATTGCTAACCATGCGTTATCGACGAATGCACCTTCTGATTGGTGGGGCCGATGCGCTGCATGCTACCCACCAACAAGACACTGAATCAACGCTCATGCAGAGTATCTTAGGTAAGTTCGAAGTCATTGTTGTGAAGATCAGTCGCTTATGTGCTGGACTGGCATTTG
Source organism: uncultured Granulosicoccaceae bacterium (assembly GCA_964352535.1). Taxonomy (GTDB): domain Bacteria; phylum Pseudomonadota; class Gammaproteobacteria; order Granulosicoccales; family Granulosicoccaceae; genus Granulosicoccus. The sequence goes on from CAYGSW010000190.1 coordinate 10,440, forward strand.
CGATTCTCATTGTCGCGGTCCTGATTCAGGTCCTTGGCAGATCGTTCGCTGTTTCGCCCATCTGGACTGAAGAGCTTACGCGATTCGCGCTGCTCTATCTGTGTGCATTTGGCATTGGCCTGGCCTGGCGCTCGGGGGATCTGGTTAACGTCGATGTTTTTTGTGAGTCATTGCCAGGTGCATGGCCAAGACGATTGCGGTTTGCCTCAGCGGTTGCGACAAGCGTGTTGTGTGCAGTGCTTGTGTTGCCTGCGTGGAAGTTTGTATCCATTGGTGCGTTTCAGACCTCTCCAGCTATGTCTGTCCAGATGACGTATGTTCACCTGTCGGTGTTTGTGCTGATAGTCTCGTTACTGGTTTTTTCGCTGTTGAGAATATTGCTGATGATATTTGCCAAAGACGATGGGCTTGCCATTAACCGTAAGCCGGGCGTCTGATGGGGCTGGTTGTTCTTGCCAGTGCGTTCTTTTTGGCGCTGCTTATTGGTATTCCCGTTGCCGTCACATTGGGCGCAGCATCGCTTTGTTACTTGCTGGTGATGGATATTCCCGTTGTTGTCATGCCCCAGAAGATGTATGCCGGTCTGGATGTTTTTGTCTTGTTGAGCATTCCGGGGTTCATACTTGCTGGCAACCTGATGAATCAGGGTGGTATCACTGAACGCATCATTCGCTTTGCTAATGCGTTGGTGGGTTGGGTGCGCGGTGGACTGGCGTTAACGAATGTGGGCGCGTCCATGCTGTTTGGCGGCATCACCGGTACTGCTGTAGCCGATGCTGCTTCCATTGGCGGCGTGATGATTCCCGGCATGAAAAAGTCCGGCTATCCGGCAGATTTCTCTGCGGCAGTTACGGCGGCCTCTTCAACCGTCGGTCCCATCATACCGCCGAGTGTGCCAATGATTATTGTGGGTGCCTTGTCTGGAATCTCTGTGGGCAAGA
>CAYGSW010000191.1:0-11344 GCA_964352535.1 uncultured Granulosicoccaceae bacterium
GCACCCATCTCCTGGGCCAGTGTTGGCTGATAACCTACCGCAGATGGCATACGACCCAGTAGTGCTGACACTTCCGTTCCGGCAAGTGTATATCGATAGATGTTGTCAATGAACAGCAGTACATCACGACCTTCATCACGGAAGTACTCCGCCATGGTTAATCCTGTCAGTGCTACACGCAAACGATTTCCCGGTGGTTCGTTCATCTGACCGTATACCAGAGATACCTTATCGATAACATTCGAGTCAGTCATCTCATGGTAGAAATCATTTCCTTCACGAGTTCGTTCACCAACGCCTGCAAAGACCGAAAAGCCAGAATGCTCTGCCGCTATGTTACGGATGAGCTCCATCATGTTGACCGTCTTGCCAACGCCTGCTCCACCAAACAATCCGACCTTACCGCCTTTGGCAAACGGACATAACAGGTCGATTACCTTGATGCCGGTTTCCAGCAATTCGGTCGATCCCGATTGTTCAGCGTAGGTGGGAGGCTCACGGTGAATCGGCATCCGCTGTTCAGTCGCGATAGGACCTGCCTCATCGATAGGGTGGCCCAGCACGTTCATGATCCGACCAAGGGTGGCTTCACCAACGGGCACGGAAATTGGCGCTCCCGTGTTGGTGCAATCGATGCCACGCTTCAGTCCATCTGCCACACCCATGGCAATGGTCCTCACAATACCGTCGCCGAGCTGGCCCTGCACTTCCAGCACGGTTTCGCTGCCTGCGACAGTAAGGGCGTCATACGTTTTGGGAACTGCGTTACGTGGAAATTCCACGTCGATTACGGCGCCGATTATCTCGACGATTTTTCCTGTGCTCATGATGCGTATCCGGGTCGAATAATGTTCATTGTCTAAACGGCAGCAGCGCCACCCACGATCTCTGAGATCTCTTGGGTAATGGCGGCCTGACGAGCCTTGTTGTATACGAGTTGCAAATCATCGATCAGCTCACCCGCGTTGTCTGAAGCGCTCTTCATGGCGATCATCCTGGCTGCCATCTCGCACGCTATGTTCTCCACAACGGCTTGATAAACCAGGGATTCCATATATCGCTCCATGACATGGTCCAGTACATCCTGCGCATCTGGCTCGTAGATGTAATCCCAGCCATAGTCTGCGTCACTCTCGATGTTGGCAACAGCCGGAAGCAACTGGGTGACCGTCGGACTCTGTGTCATTGTGTTTACGAACTCATTTTCCACAATGTAGAGCCGGTCGATGTCACCTGATTCATACTTGTCCAGCATGATGCGGATCGAACCCAGCAACACGGACAGTTCTGGCGCATCGCCCAGATCGATGGTACTTCCTACAATGTTTCCACCGATTCGCCGGAAGAACGCTTGCGCTTTCTTGCCGATAGTGCAGATCTGAATGTCAATACCCTGATCGTTCCATTGCTTCATGGAATTGACAGCAGCCTTGAAGGTATTAGTGTTCAGACCACCACACAAACCTCGGTCAGTTGACACAACGATATAGCCAACCCTTGCAGGGTCAGGCCGATCGGTCAGGTAGGGGTGCTTATACTCGACATTGGCCGAGGCTACGTGCCCTACCACTTCCTTAAGCTTCAGCGAGTAAGGCCGGTTCGCAGCCATGCGATCCTGAGCCTTGCGCATTTTTGACGCAGCAACCATCTCCATGGCTTTTGTGATCTTCTGAGTATTCTGGATACTCTTGATCTGCGTGCGAATTTCCTTACCGGAGGCCATGCGCGCTTACCAGCTTCCGTTCTTCTTGAACGCTTCCAGGCCTTTGGTAAATGCCGCCTGAATATTATCGTTCCAGTCACCTGATTCATCGACCTGGTCGAGGATATCCTGATAGTTGGAATGGAAGTAGTCATGCATCGCGGTTTCAAAGTCAACGACTTTGTTCGCAGGCACGTCATCCAGAAATCCTTCATTCGCGGCATACAGCGACACGCCCATTTCGCCGATAGACAGCGGCGCATACTGCTTCTGCTTCATAAGCTCTGTAACACGTTGCCCACGTTCCAGTTGCTTTCGCGTGGTTTCATCGAGATCTGACGCAAACTGAGCAAATGCTGCCAATTCGCGATATTGAGCCAAGGCCAGTCGCACACCACCACCCAGTTTCTTGATGATCTTGGTCTGTGCTGCACCACCGACTCGCGACACCGACAATCCGGCGTTAATAGCCGGCCGAATGCCTGCGTTGAACAAGTCTGTTTCCAGAAAGATCTGGCCATCCGTAATTGAGATAACGTTGGTTGGTACGAACGCCGAGACGTCACCCGCCTGTGTCTCGATGATAGGCAGTGCCGTTAATGAACCGGTCTTGCCTTTCACTTCACCGTTGGTAAACTTTTCCACATAATCGGCATTCACGCGGGAAGCGCGCTCAAGAAGCCGGGAATGGAGATAGAAAACATCGCCCGGATAAGCTTCGCGACCCGGTGGACGGCGCAGTAGCAATGACACCTGGCGATATGCCCAGGCCTGCTTGGTGAGATCGTCATATACGATGAGCGCATCTTCACCCCGATCACGAAAGTATTCGCCCATCGAGCAGCCTGCATAAGGTGCTACGAATTGCATCGCAGCCGAATCAGCTGCGCCAGCCGCTACGATAATTGTATTTTCGAGTGCACCGTGTTCTTCAAGTTTGGTCACAACGTTGGCAATGGTGGATTGCTTCTGGCCAATTGCGACATAAACACATTTGATACCCGTATTTTTCTGATTGATGATGGCATCAATGGCAACGGCGGTCTTGCCTGTCTGGCGGTCACCGATGATCAGCTCACGCTGCCCTCGTCCTACAGGCACCATGGCATCAATGGCCTTGAGTCCGGTCTGCACAGGCTCATCAACAGATTGTCGCTCGATTACACCAGGCGCCACTTTTTCGATAGGCGATGTTGTTGTCGCGTTGATGGGTCCCTTGCCGTCGATAGGCTCGCCCAGCGCGTTGACGACGCGACCCAGGAGCTCTGGTCCGACAGGCACTTCGAGCACCTTACCTGTGCATCGAACCTTGTCGCCTTCTGACAGGTTCTCGTAACTACCCAACACAACTGCACCTACCGAGTCGCGCTCAAGGTTCAGTGCAAGGCCGAACAGACCATCTTCAAAAGCGATCATCTCGCCAGACAGTGCATCGTTCAGTCCGTGGATACGGACGATACCGTCATTCAGGCTAACGATAGTGCCTTCGGTTCGAACATTTGCGGAGGTATCGGTGTTGCCGATTTTCTCTCGGATCAGGTCACTGATCTCGGATGGATTCAGTTGTTGCATGGATCTCTATAGTCTCTTGTAATCTGTAGGGGCGGGTCAGCGCGCACCGTTGGCCATGTTACCGGCCACCTGCGCATCAGCCTGCGACGGATTGTTCCAGTCCTGCAAGTCGGCCGCGAATGGAGCCGTCGATCACCAGATCACCGGCACGTATGATCGCACCACCGATCAGTTCAGGATCGACTTCGCTGGTTAATTTGACCTTTCGCGACAAACGCTTGCCAAGTGCCTCAACAATTTTGTCACTCTGTTCGTCACTCAAGGCATAAGCACTGATCACGTGTGCCTCGACTTCACCTTGTGCGTCTCGCCTTAGTTGTTCGTACTGCGCGTGCATGTCAGGTAACGAGGCCAATCGGTCATTTTCGGCCAGCAATCTGAGCAGGCTGATACTGTCATCATCCAACCCATCAGAAACCTGCGCAATAAGATCAGCTTTTGCCTCGGCTGTTACACCAGGTTCGGCCAGACGTGTGCGCATGGCATCATCCTGTACGACAGCAGCCCAATAGGCCAGACGACTTGACCACTGGTCGTAGCCACCACGCTCAGCAGCCAGTTCGAAAATGGCTCGTGCATAAGGTCTTGCTGTTGTCGATTCGGTTGCCATGGTTCGTACCTGATTATGGTTGCCAGTGATAGATGCTGGTGTCTGGACTATCCGATGCCGCTTGGCACCGAATAGTCGCTATTTATTGCCTGTGCTTTGGGCTGCGCTGCGTCACAGTTGCTTCACGAGATCATCAATGACCGCGTTGTGCTTGTTCTGATCGACTTCGCTACCCAGAATGCGACGGGCTCCTTCGACAGCTAACGAGCCAACCTGCTTTCGCAGACTCTCTCGCGCACCGACCACTTCCTGATCGATCTCTGCCTGAGCGCTTTGCTTCAGTCTTTCACCTTCAGTACGGGCTGCGTCCTTGGATGATTCAACTATTTCGTTACCGCGTTTTTGTGCCTTTGCAACGATGTCAGCAGCCTGCGCCTTGGCATCCTGCAACATCGTGGCAATTTCGGCTTCAGCTTCCTCGCGTTTCTGGGAGCTCTTTTCTGCATCGGCCAGACCGCCCGCAATCAACGCCTGCCTTTCGCGCAGTCCGTTGATGATGGGTGGCCAGACGTACTTCATGCAGAAGTAGACGAACACGGAAAACGAGATAGCCTGGCCGAGCAATGTCAAATTTAGGTTCATTGGCTATGCCTCTCGTTGGTCGGTAGTCAGATTAGCCTGCAATCTGGCCAACGAACGGGTTAGCAAAGACGAAGAACAACGCGATACCCACGCCGATCATCGGAATCGCATCGAGCAGACCTGCGACGATGAACATCTTGACCTGCAGCATAGGTACCATTTCCGGCTGACGCGCAGCGCCTTCCAGAAAGCGACCACCCAACAAAGCAAAGCCGATAGCAGTACCCAGAGCAGCAAGGCCGATCATGATCGCAACAGCGAGGGCGGTGAAGGCAACTACAGTTTCCATGAGAACTCCAAGAGATTGAAAAAGTTAAAGGTTTAAGGGAAAACTACGCGTAGGATCTGATAAACAACCAACTGTTAGTGATGTTCGTGCGCCATCGCCATGTAAACGATCGTCAGCATCATGAAGATAAACGCCTGCAGAGTGATTACCAGAATGTGGAAAATTGCCCAGGGTACTGACAGGAACCACTGCGCCCAGAAAGGTAGCAGCGCAATCAGTATGAAGATGAGCTCACCAGCATACATGTTGCCGAACAGTCGCAAGGCAAGGGAAATAGGTTTTGAAATCAAGCTGACGCCCTCAAGCAGCAGGTTGACCGGAACAAATAGCGCCTGAATGACAGGATTGCTGCTGCCGAAGGGCATGAGCGTTAGCTCCTTGACAAAACCCATTCCGCCCTTGACCTTAATGCTGTAGTAGATCATGAGTGCGAACACGGATAGCGACAAGCCCATCGTGACATTCACATCCGTACTGGGAACGATCTTCATGTATGGAATGCCGATGGCCTCACCAAGTCGTGGAACAAAATCCACTGGCACGAGATCCATCAGGTTCATCAGGAAGATCCAGACAAATATCGTTAACGCCATTGGCGCGATGAGCGGGTTGTTTGCATGGAAGGTGTCACGCACATTGGTGTCAACGAATTCGACAATGACCTCCACCGAGCTTTGCAGCAAACCGGGCACGCCTGCGTTGAAATTGTCCGCAGCTTTCTTGAACAGCCAGATAAAGAACGTGCCAAGTACGATCGAAAAGAACATCGAATCAAGATTGATCGACCAAAATCCCATTTCGGCGGCTTCTGTGCCGCTGTGCGCAATGCCCAATCCGTTTTCAGGATGGAAACCAAACACCAGGTTCTGCAGATGGTGCTGGATGTATTCTGTCGATGTAGGTGCTTGACTACTAGCCATGATCTCAACAATTTGTTAGTGCAATAACGTGTCTGTCGCCAATAACGGCCACTGGTATCATCAGGTACAGCCTGTACGAGTCAGAATCACCCGTTATGCGTACTACTGGCGCTTTGACTTTTTGTACGTTGCGTCCGTATCTACTGTCCTGTCACCTGCCCTGCCATGGCGAGTGCCCTGTTTCAATCTTCTGAACGAACCTTTCGGTGTGCCGCTACCAATGGAATAATCCAGTTGAGCGACTGTACACCGATAAACCCGATGAACACTGCGGCAGCGTTCAAGGGCTTCAAACTGACAAACACCGCAGCGAACAAGCTGGCGGTCAATATTATCTTGCCTGTTACGCCCGCATAAAACGAACGAACAATCAGGCGCGCTGCTCTAGCTCCCCGGTACCTGAATGCTCTGAATGCAAAATAGCAATTTGGTATCCAGACAATGAAGCCCCCTGCCAACGCTCCCAAAGCGGCGCTCTGACCCCAGAAACTGCCTAGCAAACCTGCCGTAAAGGCACCGATCAGCTGCCATAACAACAACAGTTTAATGACGCTCAAGCGCTGTTCATCCTGTCGCATGACAACGCCTTGATAATGCCCTTAGGGTTTACTTGCCAGAAAAATCTTTAGTCGAGCTTTGAACGGCGGAAGTATACCAGCGTTTTTTCGCTGTACACGTGCAAACAGATCAATTTTTGATCAGTAGGTAGTCACAAGGCTTTTTCCGGAACGACTCACAGTGCTGACCAATTGCACAGGTTTGCAAATTCTCATGCACTATATCTACAAACTGAAGTTCCGGGCGATGCAACCCGATTACTTGATGTGCGCCAGAATACCCTGAAGTTCGCTCACAGAGGAATAACTGATCTGCAGCTTTCCAGCGCCATTTCCCTTGTGAGTGATCTGTACCCTGGCACCCAGCTTGTCACCGAGTTTCTGGCTGAGACGTTCGATGTCAGGATCGTTTACTGCATCCTTTGGTGAAGCAGGAATCTCGTTGCCATCGGCATCCAGAGAGCGAACATACTGCTCAACTGCACGCACCGTCATGCCCTGCTTGATGACTCGCCGTGCAATATCAGGTTGGCGGATCCTTGGTGCACCCAAAAGAGCTCGTGCATGACCCATTTCCAGCTCACCCTTGTCAACCATTACCTTGACCTCGTCGTGCAATTCCAACAGACGCATGAGATTGGTGATGGATGCCCGTGACCGTCCTACCGCCTCAGCCACGGCTTTGTGTGTCATTCCGAATTCATCGCACAGTCTTTCAAATGCTGCGGCTTCTTCCAGCGGGTTGAGGTCTTTGCGCTGTATGTTTTCAATCACAGATACCGCTGCGACTGATCGATCTTCCATGGTTCGAACGATAGCGGGTATCCGGTCAATTCCTGCCAGCTGTGCCGCACGCCAGCGTCGTTCACCTGCAACCAGTTCGAAGGCATCGGCAAATGGACGTACGATAATTGGCTGGATCATGCCCTGCGCCTTGATGGAATCGGCAAGTTCCTGCAGCAGTTCCGGATCAAACAGACGTCGAGGCTGATAAGTGCCACGCCGGATCTTCTCAACACCCAGCATGATGAGACGCTCACTGGACGCGTCCGCGGCATCTGCGGTATCAGGTAACGATGCCACGGTTACTTCGGGATCGAGCTTCTGAGGTTCTTGTGTTGTTGGTTTAGCGTTTACGGACGCTTTTTCTTCAGCTGGAGCATCCGCGACAGCAGAATCTGCTGCCTGTGCATGTTGCTCGGCAGGTTGTACTTTGCTGGAGCGCTCCCTGGCGGCCCCACCCAGAAGCGCATTGAGGTTTCGGCCCATGCGAGGTTGTTTAGCCATTGACAGACTCTGACTCGGTATTGCTCACAGGATGGTCGGCCGATGACTCTGGCTCTTTGGCAGACTCTGAAACAGAAGAGTTGACCGACTCTTCCCTTCCAGGTGTCTCGTTTTTAATTTGTGTCTCGTTGACATTATCGTCGATCGTGCTTTGGTCAGTCTCAGTAGCGCCGTTGTTCATTACCGCATCCTCGACGGTGTCTTCGGAGTCAGCTACGGTATCTTCAGATGCTGTATCAAAGGTGCTGATGATCGCTTGCGGGGTAACCCGGGCGCGCTGGCGAACGATTTCGCCTGCCAGCGCCAGATAGGCCAATGCTCCACGCGACGTGCTGTCGTACCCCATGATAGAGACACCGTGGCTGGGCGCTTCTGCCAGACGCACATTGCGCGGCACTACGGTTCTGAACACCTGATCCCCGAAATGCTCAATCAGCTGTGCCGAAACCTCGACACCCAGCTTGTTTCTTCCGTCGTACATGGTGCGCAAAAGACCTTCGATTGCAATGTCATGATTGACACTTTCACGCACGCCTTCGATGGTCTCAAGCAGTGCTGACAAGCCTTCGAGCGCATAGTATTCGCACTGCACCGGTACCAGCACACTGTCGGCAGCGACAAACGCATTCAGCGTGAGAATATTCAGCGATGGTGGGCAATCGATCAGCACGAAATCATAGTTGTCACGGACCGCACCCAATGCCTGATGCAATCGTTGCTCGCGCTCATCCATGCTCATCAGTTCAACCTCAGCTGCTGTCAGATCGCTGTTGGCTGGCAGCACGTCCAGGCCGTTTTCAGGTGATTTCTGACTGGCATCAGTCACACTCAAGCCATCCACAAGGACATCGAAAACACTCTTTTCAACGTCATGCTTATCAATACCACATCCCGTGGTCGCATTACCCTGAGGATCAAGATCGATAAGCAACACGCGTTTGTGCATGCTGGCTAGGGCTGCTGACAGATTGACGGTGGTGGTAGTCTTGCCCACTCCGCCTTTCTGGTTGGCTATGGCTATGATACGGCTCATGGGCTCAAGTGTAATCCATATCGCGTAGACATAACTACGGGCAGTGGGAACACAATGCAACATGTCTGGGGCCAGAACTACCCGGTATGTCGACTGGAACCAGTTCCTCAAGCCTGAATTCTGCCGGCATCGGCTCTGGTAAGGTGTCCGTGTGGGCAAGCATGACGGCAACTTGTGCGTCTTCTGCGCACAATGGCGCACAGAGAGTCAGGAATTGGGCCGGTGCCGTAAATGCACGAGATGTCAGGAAACTGGCCTGCAGGTTGATATCCTGCACACGTTGATGATGCAGCCGCACATTACTCAAACCCTGTTCCACGATCACTTGCTGCTGAAAACGGGTTTTCTTGCCGTTGGATTCAACGGACGCAAACACCAGATCTGGACGCACGATGGCCAGTGGTAATACGGGCAACCCTGCGCCGCTGCCAATATCCGCCACATCGACGTGGTGTTCTGATCGCTGTACAGCCGCCTCAGGCAGCCAGCGCAACAACACCAGACTGTCAAGAAGGTGCCTGTAAACCATGTCTTGCGGCTTGCGCACCGCCGTTAAGTTATAAACACGATTCCATTTAGTCAGTAGCGATAGATAGCGCAACAGGGAATCACACTGCGCAGGGGCTACATACACTCCGTGATGCTGTGACAAATGACTTACACCAGCGTTCAGCGACTCCCTGAGTGCATCGATTGTCACCGATGACTCAGGCACTCTGTCTGACGGTCTGTTTTTTCAAATGCACCAGCAACAAGGATATGGCGGCCGGAGTAACGCCCGAAATCCTCGACGCTTGACCGATAGTACCTGGCCTGTGTTCACTGAATTTCTGCCGTACCTCGTTCGACAATCCCTGGACCTGCGTGTAGTCCACCCAGTCTGGCAAGGCTATTTGCTGTTGAGTTAGCGTCTTATCAATGTCCGCCTGCTGTCTATCAAGGTAGCCAGCGTACTTGCCCTGAATTTCTACTTGCTCGATAACAGCCGGAGCATCACTGTGCGAGTCGGGCTCCACGATATCAAGCAACTGGGCCAGCTTTATTTCCGGCATCTTCAACAGATCCGGAAGGCGCTTTTCACGCTCAAATGTCATCCCTGTCTGTTCCAACAGAGCGGTAGCCTGGGACGTATCCGGCCGTATCCACAAGCCGTGAATTCGCGACTTCAATCGCTCGATAGCGTCACGTTTTTCACTGAATGCGCGCCAGCGAACCTCATCCACCAGTCCCATGTCGCGACCAGTTTCAGTGAGGCGCAAATCCGCGTTGTCTTCACGAAGCAACAGACGATATTCGGCGCGACTGGTGAACATCCTGTAAGGCTCTCGCGTGCCTCGCGTAATCAGATCATCAATCAGGACACCAATGTAGGCCTGATCACGGCGTGGCGTCCATGACTCGAGCGCCTGTACTTTTCGTGCAGCGTTCAGCCCTGCCATCAATCCTTGCGCAGCAGCCTCTTCGTAACCTGTGGTGCCATTGATCTGGCCTGCAAAGAAAAGCCCTGACACTGACTTGGTTTCTAGAGACGCCCGCAACCCTCGCGGATCAAAGAAGTCGTATTCAATAGCGTAACCCGGACGCGTAATGTGCGCTTTTTCGAAACCCTTGATCGACTGCACGTAATCAATCTGCACATCAAACGGCAAGCTGGTGGAAATACCATTGGGGTATACCTCATGCGTCGTCAGACCTTCTGGCTCTATGAAAATCTGGTGCGAATTCTTGTCACTGAAGCGCACGACCTTATCTTCGATGGACGGGCAGTAACGCGGCCCCACGCCATCAATCTCACCGGAAAACAAGGGTGAGCGATGCAAAGCGTTTCGAATGAGCTCGTGAGTATGTTCGTTGGTTTGTGTGATGTGGCAGTGCACCTGCTGCGGGTGGTCATCCACACTGCCAAGGTACGAGAAAACCGGACGCGGTTCATCGCCAGGCTGCGCCTGCAACGAGGCGTAATTGATGGTACGGCCATCGATACGGGGTGGCGTGCCGGTTTTCAATCGACCAGTGTCGAATGGCATTTCACGCAGTCTGGCTGCCAGTGTCATTGCGGGCGGATCACCTGCCCGACCTGCAGACTGATTGGCCTCACCCACATGAATTTTGCCCGCCAGAAACGTCCCGACAGTCAGTACGACTGTCTGCGCCCTGAAATGTACGCCCATCTGGGTAACAACCCCTGTAACGCGAGCCTCTTGCGCACCGGGAGCAGATTCTTCAACAAGCTCAAGATCGTCGACGGCCTGCTGAAAAATAGTCAGCCCCGGCTGGTTTTCCAGAATCTGACGAATAGCTGAACGGTAGATCACGCGATCTGCCTGCGCACGCGTGGCCCTTACCGCTGGCCCTTTGCGCGAATTGAGCGTGCGAAAGTGAATGCCAGCCTTGTCGGCAGCAATACCCATTGCACCACCCAAGGCATCAATCTCCTTAACCAGATGTCCTTTGCCGATACCACCGATGGCCGGATTACAACTCATTTGGCCCAGCGTATCGATATTGTGAGTCAGTAATAGCGTGGTCGCACCGGCCCGTGCCGACGCCAACGCAGCCTCAGTGCCTGCATGGCCGCCGCCGACAACAATCACATCGAATTGAGTGGAGTACTGCATGGTATCGCTCGAATCTATGCTTGGCACAGGATTATACGGACTATGAGCGATGACTACCTGAAGTGGTTTCGAGAGCAGTTCCACAAGGCTATCCATGCGCAGTCGATGATCAGCTCCTGGCTGTCAGAACTCTAGTAGTCCGTCAACCCGAAATATTAGGATTCAGCGGGCCTG